>NZ_JBEXHL010000004.1:0-426478 GCF_040607795.1 Amycolatopsis sp. NPDC005232
CGCCCGGTCCCATTCCGAACCCGGAAGCTAAGCCTGGTAGCGCCGATGGTACTGCAACCGAAGGGTTGTGGGAGAGTAGGACGCCGCCGAACTAAATGTCAGGGTTAGGCCCCGGTCGAGAATCTTCACGGTTCTCCCGGGGCCTAACTCTATTTCCAGACCTTTTCGCCCGCCGGCTCAGCTTGGGCGGGTGATCGGCCGGCTCACCACGGGAGACGAGAAGACCAGTGAGGTCGTCGTCTCGCCGTAGCGCTGGGCGCGCTCCACGAAGGTCTCCAGTTCGCCCGTCGAACGGCAGCGCACGCGCAGCAGCCAGCATTCGTCGCCCGTGATGTGGTCGGCGGAGACAACCTCCGGCAGCGGCAGGATCGTCGCGCGGAACCGCGGGCCGTCGAGGCTGCGGACACGCACGCGGACCATGGCCTCGATCGGCAGGCCCAGCTTGGACGCGTCGACGCGAGCGGCGTAGCCCGTGATCACCCCGCGCTGCTCGAGCCGGCGCACGCGTTCGGTTACGGCGGGGGCGGACAGCGACACCCGCCGGCCGAGTTCGGAGAACGTGAGGCGGCCGTCGGACTGCAGGAGCTGGATCAGCTGCCAGTCGACGGTGTCGAGGTCCACGAAATGGTTCACAGAACAAACTCCCGGCAGAGCGCGGCCCGAACAAGGAAATCCCAGGCTAACCAACGCGATCACCAGGGTTCGGCTCTGTGGCGAACACCCCGCGCCAAGCGACGATTGACCCCATGAAACCCCGCATCCTCCAGTTCGAGACCCCGGCACCCAACCAAGCCGTCACCTACTTCGGGCGCGAGCTCGGCTTCGAGGTCGACCCCGTCGACCTGGCCGAAGACCTCGCCGAGGGTCGCACCGACGGGTACGTCCTGGCTGAGACCCGCGGGGCCGAGGCCTACGCAAGAGCGCGCATCCCCGGGGCCATCCACCTGCCCTACAAGAACATCACCGAGGACAGCACCCGCGACTTCGACAAGGACCTCGTCTACGTCTGCTACTGCGAAAGCATCCACTGCAACGCCGCCACCCAAGGCGCGCTCCGCCTTTCGGCCCTCGGCTTCACCGCGAAGCGTCTCTCCGGCGGCATCACCACGTGGCAGAACGCCGGCCACCCCACCGAGACCGCGCTCCTCACCCCACTCCGTACCCTGGAGAGGTGACACGTCTGCTGATCATCCAACCCGACGTCGGCGACCCCCTCGGCCCGCTCGGTGACTGGCTGACCGAGGCCGGCGCCGAGCTCGAGGTCCGAAACCCACCGGAGCACGAGCTGCCCGCCGACCTCGACGGCTACGCGGGTGTCGTCTGCCTCGGCGGGGGCATGGGCGCACTGGACGACGAGCGCCACCCGTGGCTCGCAGAAGTCCGCAAGTTGCTCGGCCAGGCCACCGGCAGGCAGCTCCCGACGCTCGGCATCTGCCTCGGCGCGCAGCTGCTCGCCGCGGCCACCGGCGGCCAGGTCGTGGTCGGCGAGGACGGGCCTGAGGTCGGCCCCGCGCTCGTCTCCAAGAAGGACGCCGCCTGGACCGACCCGCTGTTCGCCGACCTGCCGCTGATGCAGGACGTGATCCAGTTCCACAACGACGTGATCAAGCGCCTCCCGCCCGGCGCCGAGCTGCTCGCGTCCGCGCCGCTGTACCAGAACCAGGCCTTCCGCCTGCGCCGCTGCGTCTACGGCGTGCAGTTCCACATCGAGACGACGCCGGACCTCGTGCGCCACTGGGCCGAGGAGGAGCCTGAGATGGCGGAACTCACCCGTCCGGGGGCGCTCACGCCGGAGAAGCTGATCTCTGTGCACGCGGACATCGCCGAGACCTGGCGGCCGTTCGCGCACCGGTTCGTTCGATTGGCCGCCGGAGAGCTCGACGCGGCGGCGGAGAGTCAACACACATTGCCACTCGCTTAGCGGATGATGCACGGATCACTAACGCAGCGTTGACGATTCACTCGATCGGTCAGGTACCTTGCGAGAGATGCTCCCGTAGGTATGGAGGACCGGGGTGGATCCCTCGCTAGTGGTCGTCGTCGTCATCGGCACGGCCCTCGTCTTCGACTTCACCAACGGCTTCCACGACACGGCCAACGCGATGGCTACCTCCATCGCCACGGGCGCGCTCAAACCGCGGGTCGCGGTAGCCATCTCGGCGGTGCTGAACCTCGCCGGGGCGTTCCTGTCGGTGGAGGTCGCGAAGACGATCTCCAGCGGCCTCGTCGACGACACCAAGATCGGACCGTCGATCGTCTTCGGCGGGCTGATCGGGGCGATCGTCTGGAACCTCGTCACCTGGTACGTCGGCCTGCCGTCGAGTTCGTCGCACGCGCTGTTCGGCGGCCTCATCGGCGCCACCTGGGTTTCGGCGGGCGCCGACTCGGTGCACTTCGGCAAGATCGTGGACAAGGTCCTCGTGCCGGCTGCCGCGTCGCCGATCATCGCAGGCCTCGTGGCGGCCGGCTTCACGTACCTGGTCTACAAGCTCTTCGTCCGCAAGCGCGGCGGACGCGGCTTCCGCGTCGGCCAGATCTTGTCCGCGTCGCTCGTCTCCCTCGCGCACGGCACCAACGACGCCCAGAAGACCATGGGCGTGATCACCCTGACGCTCGTCAGCGCCGGCGGCCTGCCCGCGGGCTCGGCGCCGCCGATCTGGGTGATCATCAGCGCGGCGTCGGCCCTCGCGCTCGGCACGTACCTCGGCGGCTGGCGCATCACGCACACGCTCGGCAAGGGCCTCACCGACATCGAGGGCCCGCAGGGCTTCGCCGCGCAGACGAGCAGCGCCGCCGTGATCCTGCTGTCGTCGCACTTCGGCTTCCCGCTCTCGACCACGCACGTGTGCTCCGGCGGGATCGTCGGCTCGGGTGTCGGCCGTCGCGAGGCGCCGGTGCGCTGGCGGATGGCCGGACGCATGGTCGTGGCCTGGCTGTTCACGCTGCCGGCGGCCGCCCTCGTCGGCGCGGCCGCGGGGAAGCTCGCGTCGCTCGGTACGGCGGGGACAATCGGCGTCGGTGTCGTGGGCATCGCCATCGGCGTCGGCATCTACGTGCTCTCGCGCCGCCGGCCCATCACCGCGCACAGCTTCCAGGTGCCGGAGCCCTCGGCCGCCGACACGGAACCCGACCGCCTCGCCGCCTGAAAGTGGACGCGTGCCTGCCTGCTCAGCCGACCTGGATCCGGCTACGGTGAACGAGATGGCAGAGCGCGCGCGGACGGCCGCATCGGCGGCCCGGTACGGCTTCACCGACGACAAGGCCGACGCCCAGTTGCGTGCGGCGGGCTGGTGGGACGCCGCGGGACCGGTCGAGGGCACCGCCGACGTGCTCGCGGCCCTCTCGCGCGCCGCCGACCAGGACCTCGCGTTGCAGGGTCTCGACCGCATCCGCGAAGCCGACGAAGGCGCGTGGCCCGAGCTGGACCGCGCCCTGCGCGACAACCGGACGTTTCGCGGCCGCCTGCTCGGGGTGCTCGGCACGTCCACCGCGCTCGGCGACTTCCTCGCCGCCAACCCCGGTGAGTGGCACTGCCTCGCCGACCACCGCTGCACCGTGCCCGAGCAGTTCGCCGACCGGCTGCTCGACGACGTGCGCCAAGACGACGGCACGTACGTCACCGGTCTGGCCGCCGAGCAGGCGCTGCGGACGGGGTACCGGCGGCTGCTGCTCGGCATCGCGGCCGTCGATCTCGGGCACCTCGTGGAGGAGGGGCTCGACCACCCGTCGTTCAAGGACATCACCCACCAGCTGACGCTTCTGGCCGAGGCTGCGCTGAAGGCGGGCCTCGCCGTGGCCGAGCAGGAGGTCGGGGCGAGTGCCGAGGGCGCGCTGGCCGTGATCGCGATGGGCAAGACCGGCGGGCGCGAGCTCAACTACGTTAGTGACGTCGACGTGATCTTCGTCGGCGCCGGCGACCTCGGCGTGGCGACGCGGCTGGCCAGCACGATGATGCGGGTGGTCGGCAAGGCGTGTTTCGAGGTCGACGCGGCGCTGCGGCCGGAGGGCAAGAGCGGCGCGCTCGTGCGCACGCTCGAGGGGCACACGGCGTACTACCAGAAGTGGGCGAAGACCTGGGAGTACCAGGCGCTGCTCAAAGCGCGCCCGGTCGCGGGTGACGCCGGGCTGGGCGAGGAATACGCGGAGATGGTCGCGCCGATGGTGTGGGCGGCCGCCGACCGCGAGAACTTCGTGACCGAGGTGCAGCAGATGCGTCGGCGCGTGGAGGACCACGTCTCCGCGGAGCACGCCGAGCGCGAGCTGAAGCTGGGCCGCGGCGGGCTGCGTGACGTCGAGTTCGCCGTGCAGCTGCTGCAGCTCGTGCACGGGCGCGTGGACCCCGAGCTGCGCTCACCGTCCACAATGGAGGCACTGGCGGCGCTGGGTGAGGGCGGGTACGTCGGGCGCGCGGACTCGGCCGAAATGGGGACTTCGTACGAGTTCCTGCGCACCGTCGAGCACCGGCTGCAGCTGCGCCGGCTGCGGCGCACGCACCTGTTCCCGGAGTCGAGCGACACCGACGAGCTGCGCATCCTCGCGCGCGCGTGCGGGATTCGCGCGGTGCGCGGGCGGAGCCAGGGCCAGGAGCTGCTCGCCGAGTTCCGCCGCCACGCACAGGGCATCCGCCGGCTGCACGAGAAGGTCTTCTACCGCCCGCTGTTGCAGTCGGTGGCGAACGTGCCGACGGAAGCGTTGCGGCTCACGACAAAGCAGGCCGCGAGCCGGCTCGCCGCCTTGGGTTACGCGGCGCCGGAGGGCGCGCTACAGCACATCAAGGCGCTGACCTCGGGCGTCTCGCGGCGCGCGGCGATCCAGCAGGCACTGCTGCCCGTGCTGCTCGATTTCCTCGCCGACACACCGGATCCCGACGGCGGTCTGCTGTCGTACCGGAAGGTGTCAGAGGCGCTGGAGGACACGCCGTGGTACCTGCGCGTGCTGCGCGACGAGGGCACAGTGGTGGAGCGGCTCGCGTTCCTGCTGGGCACGTCGAAGCTGGTGCCCGACCTGCTCGTGCGTGCGCCGGAAGTGCTGCAGCTGCTGGGAGAACCGGCTCGGCTGACGGGGCGAAGGCCGGCGGAGGTGGCGACGTCGTTGCGGGCGGCCGTCCGGCGTCAGCCCGGGTTGAACGCGGCGGTGGCGGCAGCGCGCTCGTTGCGGCGGCACGAGTTGCTGCGCGTGGCGTGTGCGGATCTGCTGGGGCTGCTGGACGTTCCGGCCGTGTGCGAGGCGCTGTCGAGTGTGTGGGTCGCCGTGCTGCAGGGTGCGCTGGCCGCGGCGTACCGGCAGCGCCAGGCGGAGCTGGGGCGCACGCCGTCGACCGTCGCCGTGATCGGCATGGGCCGGCTCGGTGGCGCGGAGCTGGGCTACGGCTCGGATGCCGACGTGCTGTTCGTCTGCGAGCCCGCGGAAGGTGTGTCGGACTCCGACGCGGTGAAGTTCGCTTCGTCGGTGGCCGAGACCGTGCGCAAGATGCTGGGCGCGCCGAGTTCGGATCCGGCGCTGGTCGTCGACGCGGACCTTCGGCCGGAGGGACGCAGCGGGCCGTTGGTCCGGACATTGGACTCGTATCGCGCGTATTACCAGCGCTGGGGCGAGGTCTGGGAGGCACAGGCGCTGCTGCGCGCGCGGTTCATCGCCGGCGACGAGGAGCTGGGCGAGCGGTTCATCACGATGATCGACCCCGTCCGCTACCCCGAGGGCGGCCTCGACGCGACGAAGGCCCGCGAGATCCGCCGTATCAAAGCGCGCGTGGAAACCGAGCGCCTGCCCCGCGGCGCCGACCCGACACGCCACACGAAGCTCGGCCGCGGCGGGCTGGCCGACGTCGAGTGGACCGTGCAGCTGTTGCAGCTGCAGCACGCGCACGAGCAGCCGAGCCTGCGCACCGCGTCGACGCTCGACGCTTTGACTGCGCTCGCGGAAACGGGTCTGGCGCCCTCGGAGTCGGTCGACTACCTGCGCGAGGCGTGGCTGCTGGCCACGCGCGTGCGCAACGCCGGGATGCTCGTGCGCGGCAAGGCCGTCGACGAGGTGCCCGGCTCGGGCCGCGACCTGGCCGCCGTGGCGCGCGTGTTCGGCTACACCGTGGACGACGACCCGGGCGAGTTCCTCGACACCTACCGACGCGTCACGCGCCGCGCGCACGCCGTGGTCGAGGAGCTGTTCTACGAGAACTAGCTTTTACCTAGAGTGGGGCACGTGACCGATCGCGAACCGTTCCGCACCCGCATCAAGGTGCGCCACTACGAGCTCGACTCGCTGGGCCACCTCAACCACGCCGTCTACCACTCCTACGGCGAGGTCTCGCGCATCGAACTCTTCGAATCCGCGGGCGATTCGCGGCTGCGCGAGGAAAACCTCGCGCCGGTCCTGCTGGAGTCCCACATCGTCTACCGCCGCGAACTCCGCGGCGGCGACACCGTCGACGTCACCTGCGACGCCCGCTTCGGCGACGGCAAGGTCTTCTGGATGACCTCCCGCATCCTCAAACTCGACGGCACCCTCTCGGCCGAGATCACCTGCACGGTGGGCCTGATGGACCTGGCGGCCCGCCGCCTCGTCGACGACCCCCGCGGCCGCTTCGAACGCGCCGGCCTGAACCTCAAGGTCCTCTCGACGGGGGAGCAGTGACTTCCTGGCTGTCGGAGATCCGTGCCTCCTACGACACTGTCGCCCCCAGCTACGCGGCCCAACTGCGCGACACCCTCGCCGGCAAGCCGCACTTGCGCTCCTTGCTGGGCCTCTTCGCGGAACTCACCGACGGCCGCGTCGCCGACGTCGGCTGCGGCCCGGGCTGGGTCACCGCCCACCTGCACTCCCTCGGCGTCGACGCCTTCGGCCTCGACCTCTCATCCGAGATGATCGCCTTCGCCCGCCGCACCCACGACGGCGTCCCCTTCGCCGTCGGCTCGATGACGGACCTTCCCATCCCGACCGATTCGTTGGGCGGCATCCTCGCCTTCTGGTCCCTCATCCACCTCCCCGACGCCGCCCTGCCGACGGTTCTGGCGCATTTCCACCGCGCCCTCCACCCCGGCGGCGTGGTCCTCGCGGGCTTCCACGTCGGCGACACGACCACGTGCAAGACCTCGGGCTACGGCGGCCACCCCATGCACGTCCACATCCACCGCCGGCGCCCCGCCACCATGTCGGCCTTCCTGCGCGCCGCCGGCTTCACCATCGAATCGGAAACCCTCTTCGACCCGGACGCTCGCGTCCCCGGCGGCGTGGTCATCGCGCGGGCAGGTCAGTCCCAATAGCTGACGAGTGCCTCGCTTGGCGCGGCTACGGCCGGCACCGCGGATTTGCGGACGTGGCGCTCGGCGGTCAGTCCGCGCGCATCCCTCGCCACACGAAGTCCACCAGGCTTTCCGTGGCCGCCTTCCAGTCCTCGTCCGGGCTGAGCAGCAGCAAGCCCGCCATGGCGCGCATCACCGTCTCCACCGAGATGTCCGGGCGGACGGTGCCGGCGGCGACGTTGGCCTTCAGCAGGGTGTCGAGGGCGCCGACCAGGGATTTGTACGCGTGGGCCGGCAGTTGGGCGCTGCTCGAGGCCGCGCGCAGGGCCGTGGCGAGGCCGCGTTTGGTGATCAGGTAGTGCGCGAGGTGCTCGCGCGCCCAGACCCGGAACGCTTGCTCCGGCGGGCACCGCTCCAGCAGCGTCGGCACGACGTTGACGAGCTGGCACACCTCCCGCTCGTACACGGCGAGGATGAGGTCGGCCGCGGTGGGGAAGTGGCGGTAGACGGTGCCGACGCCGACTTCGGCCTGCTTCGCGATGGCGTTGAACGAGACCGCGCCCGAGCACGCGAGCGACTGGGCCGCGACGGCGAGGATGCGCTCGTGGTTGCGCCGGGTGTCCGCGCGTCGCGGGCTGACCGATCCCGTCGACATCGTTCCTCCCGTTCCAAGCGGCGTCTCCCCTGCTCAGGACTGTAGTGCAGGGCTTGGAGCAGCTCCAGGACCTGCACCTCGTTGCGAAGCGGATAGTAATCCGATAACCTCGGAAACGCGAGCTTGAGCGGATGACTATCCGCTAGCCTACCCGGCGCTCGCGTTCCGAGTCGCCGGCTTCTCCCACCACAACCCCATCCTGCGGGAAAGAGTTCCAGTGGACATCTCCCTCGAAATCAACGGACGAGTCGAACAGCTCGCCGTCGAACCCGGCGTCACGCTGCTCGACGCGCTGCGTGAACGGCTCGGCGTGACCGGCCCCAAGAAGGGCTGTGACCGCGGCCAGTGCGGCGCCTGCACCGTGCACGTCGACGGCAAACCCGTGCTCTCGTGCCTCACCCTCGCGGCCACCGTGCGCCGGCCGGTCACCACGGTCGAAGGTCTGTCCACTGAGGACGGATTGCATCCCGTGCAACAGGCGTTCGTGGACCAGGACGCGTTGCAGTGCGGCTTCTGCACGTCCGGGCAGGTGATGTCGGCCGTCGCCGCCGTGCGCGACGACGTCACGGATGTCCGCGAGTTCATGTCCGGCAACCTGTGCCGCTGTTCGGCGTACCCGAACATCGTGGCCGCGGTCGAGCAGGCGAGGCGGGCCGATGCGACCGTTTGAGCTGACCGCGCCCACCACCGTCGAAGACGCGCTTGACGCGTCCGGAACCTTCCTCGCCGGCGGCACCACGCTCGTCGACCTGATGAAGCTCGACGTCCTCACCCCGCAGCGGGTGCTGGACATCAACGACCTCCCGCTGCGCGGCATCGACACCACCGACGGCCTGCGTTTCGGGGCCCTGGAACGGATGGGTGACATCGCCGCGCACCCCGGCGTGTACCCGGCGATCTCGCGCGCGCTGCTGCTGAGCGCTTCGCAGCAGCTGCGGAACATGGCCAGCATCGGCGGCAACCTCATGCAGCGCACCCGGTGCTCGTACTTCCGCGACGTCACCATGCCGTGCAACCGGCGCGACCCGGGCAGCGGCTGCTCCGCGCTGGCGGGCGTCAACCGCATGCATGCGATCCTCGGCACCAGCGACTCCTGCGTGGCGACACACGCCAGCGACGTCGCGGTGGCGCTGGTCGCGCTGGACGCCGAGGTGGAACTCACCGGCAGGACCGGCAAGCGCACGGTGAAGCTCACCGATTTCTACCGCACGCCAGGCGAAACGCCGGACGTCGAGAACGACCTGCGCCCCGGCGAGCTGATCACCGAGGTGCACGTGCCGAGGCTGGACTGGGCGGAGAACTCCACCTACGTCAAGATTCGCGACCGCCAGTCGTACGAGTTCGCGCTCGCGTCGGCCGCGGTTGCGCTGGACGTGCGCGACGGCGTGATCGCCGACGCACGGGTGGCCGTCGGCGGGGTGGCGACCGTGCCGTGGCGGCTCACGGCGGTGGAGGAAGCGTTGCGGGGCAAGCCTGTCACGCAGGAATCGTTCGAGCAGGCAGCTGCCCTGGCCGCGGAAGGCGCGCGGCCGCTGGCGTTCAACTCGTTCAAGGTGTCCCTGGTGAAGCGCACCGTCGTGCGCGCGCTGCTGGAGCTGACCGAAGGGAGCCGTCGATGACCGACAGGCTCGACGCGCCGTTGAAGGTCACTGGGCGCGCGAAGTACGCGATGGACCACAACTTCCCGGGCATGGCCTACGGCTACGTCGTGGTCAGCACCGTGGCCCACGGCCAGGTCGAGAGCATGGACTCCGATGCGGCGAAGGAAGCGCCGGGCGTCCTCGCCGTCTACACGCCGTTCGACCGGCTGGACCTGCGCACGCCGCCGGTGTCGCCGATCATGGGCGAGACCTGGGTGCCGCTGCGCAACACCGACGTCGACTACTACGGGCAGCCGATCGGGTTCGTCGTCGCGGAGTCGTTCGAGCAGGCGCGCGACGCGGCGATGCTGGTGGACGTCACGTACGACGAGAAGCCGGCGCTGGTTTCGTTCGACGAAGGGCTCGCCTCGGCCGAGGACGCGCCGGAGTCGCGCGGGAACCCGCCGCAGATCGAGGTGCTGGCTGACGACGTCGAGTCCATTGAGGACGTTTTCGCCGCCGCTCCGTTCGTGGTGGACCACGCTTATCGCACGGCCACGCAGAACCACGCCGCGATGGAGCCGCACTCGGCCGTCGCGGTGTGGGGCGACGGCGAGCTCACGGTCTACACCGGCAACCAGGGCAGCAACCTCGTCGCCATGGAGCTCGCCGGCGCGCTCGCGCTCGACGTCTCGGCCGTGCACGTGATCAACCCCTACGTCGGCGGCGCGTTCGGGGGGAAGGGGCGCACGTCCACGCCCGCGTTCCTCGCGGCCGCGGCGGCGAAGGAGCTGGGCCGGCCGGTGAAGGCGGCGCTGACGCGCGAGCAGGTCTTCACGGCGACGGCCACGCGAGCCGCGACGCTGCAGAAGGTCACCATCGGCGCCGACGCCGACGGCACGATCCTCGGCCTGCGCCACGACTCGTGGTCGAGCACGGCGATGGACCGGTCATTCGTGGAGCCGACGTCGCACGGCACCTCGCGCGAGTGGTACGCCACGAAGAACCTGTCCATCAGCCAGAAGATGGTGCCGCTCAACATCCCGCCGACCACGTTCATGCGCGCGCCGGGCGAGGCGCCGGGCTCGTTCGCGCTGGAGAGCGCGATGGACGAACTGGCCGTGGCGCTGGGCATGGACCCGATCGAGCTGCGCATGCGCAACAGCTCGCTCGCCCCGCCCGGCAAGGACCTGCAGTGGTCGAGCAAGCACCTCGACGAGTGCTTCGCCGTCGGCGCGCGCGAGTTCGGCTGGTCTCCGCGGCCGCAGGGCCGCGTCGACGGCGACTGGCTGGTCGGTGTCGGCATGGCGACGGCGATGTTCCCCGCCCTGCGCTTCCCCGCGACGGTCGGCATCACCCTCAACGCGGACGGCACCGCCGAGGTCGCGACCAGCGGCGCCGACCCGGGAACGGGCCTGCTGAACGTGATGTCGTCGGTCGGCGCGGAATCGCTGGACCTCGTGCCGTCCCGGATCACCCCTCGGCTGGGCGACTCCAAGCTCCCCCCGGGCGGCATGTCCGGTGGCTCCACGGCGACGGCCAGCGTCGGCACCGCGATCATGCTCGCGGCGAGCGAGGTGCTCGACGCGCTGCTGGCTCTGGCTTCTGCGCCAGGCGCCCCGTTCGCGGGCCAAGAGGTGACCTACGCCGACGGCCACATCCACGGCGACACCGAAACCATGCCCTTCGGCTCACTGCTCCGCGCCGTCGGCCAGGATTCCTTGTCCGCCACGGGTTCCTCGGCGCCGGGCGAGGAGCTGACCAAACACTCGTTCAGCTCGTTCGGCGCCCAGTTCTGCGAGGTCCGCGTCCACCGCCTCACCGGCGAGGCCCGCGTCTCGCGCCTCCTGGGTGTCTTCGACGGCGGCCGCATCATCAACGACAAGCTCGCCCGCAGCCAAATCAAGGGCGGCATGATCTGGGGCGTCTCCGCGGCGCTGCACGAGGCTCTCGAGCTGGACACCTGGGGCCGCTTCGCCACGGGCGACTTCGCGAGCTACCTCCTGCCGGTCAACGCCGACATCCCCGACATCGACGTCCACTTCGTCCAGTACCCCGACACCTTCCACAACGCCGTCGGCGCCCGCGGCATCGGCGAAATCGCCACTGTCGGCGTCGCCGCCGCCATCGCCAACGCCATCTACAACGCGACCGGCGTACGGGTCCGCCACATCCCGATCATGGTGGAGGACCTGCTGGTGGACTGAAGCTTTTCGGCGGGGGCGTGAAAATCGGGACGGCGGCTGGGGTTTCCCCTCGGCCGCCGTCCCGCGCGTTCTATGGGGCCGTCGGTCCAGGGCCGCCCAGCACACGTCGCGGTACAGCGACTCCGCCGCGCGGACCTGCTCCTTTGTGACCGAACGCCCTCAACGTCACCGGCTCTTCCGCTTCCCCCGGACCTTTCGAGACGGCCGTGGCATTCCGGCCAGCGGGTGCACAGTCGCAAGCCCAGACCGCCGTTTGGTGAATATCTCCCGCAGCTCCGCTATCCCGGGCTCGTTCGGATGGCCGCAGGCCAGCAGTTCCGCAGTCAGGCTGCGAGCCTCGTCGGGAGGGATCGCGGCGAGGGCGTCGGCAATGGCGTCGGGGCCGCCGACCTCAAGCAGGAGGATGAACTGCTCAGCCATGGCACACAGTCTTTCCTCGTCGCTGAGCTCCTCCACCGCGAGCTCTCCGTTGCCGACGAGGATCTGCACGACGATCGGGCCCAGCTGCCGGTCCTGACGCAGACCCCGCAGGAACGTGGAACCGTCGGGAATGGCCTGGGTCAACACGTCGAGCGTTGCGCCTGCGCGCGAACGGAATGGGCAGTTGCGGATGGCATCCAGCAGCAGAGACAGACCACGCTCCAGACCACCGTGGGTGTCCAGCCATCCGGCGAGTTCCGCTTCCGCCGTCTCCGGGGTGTAGTGCTCGGTGAGCGCACCCAGCAGCCCGGCGGGTTCGGCGTTGGACAGCTCCCCGACCAGCGGCGCGTGGCGGCCCGCTTCAACCAGGCGGGTGCGTACCGCCCGAGCGGCGAGTGGCGTCAGGGTCATCAGGTCCACGGCGCCGGCGGAGAGCGCGGACCGCAGGCGATCGGCTGCATCCGGCGGGAACACGTCAGGTCCGTCCCGTCCGAGGTCCGCGCCGAAAATTGGATCGGGGTCACCGGTCGTGAGTTTGACCGCACCGAAGTCGGCGAGCGTGGTGAACAGCCGGCGCAGGTCCGCGAGGACTCCCTCGCGCCAGGCCGTCTCGGTCGTCTCATCCAGCTCGTCGAGGTAGAACGCTTCGCCAAACGACAGCCAGACGCTCTCTTCGAGCCGGACCACCGGAATCGGTTCGGGAAAGCTGTAGAGGGTGTTGAGGACGTCGGGTAGCACTTCGTCGATGATGCTGCCGAGCATGAAGGTGTACTCGGGTACCCAGCCACGCCCGCGCCTGACGAGGTCGGGGGAGGGTAGTGCGTCGAACGCTGCGGTCCAGAGTGCCAGGCCTTCGCGCAGCAGCCGCGCGTTCTTCTCCACCCGTACCAGCTTGCCCTTGATCACCCGGACTACGCGGATCTTCTTGGCGAGCTCGACCAGACTGGCCAAGACGGGCAGATCGGCGCTGCTCTGGGTCCGATAGGTCCGGTCCCCGATCCTCGGATCGAGCTCGTCGCCGGTGTCCAGCAGTGTCACGAGCTCGCGTGCATCAGCCAGTTTGAGGTTGCCGGTCGGTGTCAGCGCTCGTCCGTTGCCAGCCCATTCGACCAATGTGCGCAACCAGGTGACGACCGGCGTCTGCTCGGCGGCTGCCGCGAGTTCTGCATCGGGGGGAAGCGATACCGGAAGCTGCGCCATTGCTCGTTCGGGCCGGCTGTCACCGGCGAGGACGTGTCGCGCGGCGATCTCGCTGAGCACCTCGTCGTCGTAGTCGACCCGGCCCTCGCGGACCTCGTTGACGAAGCTGTCCATGGCGGTTTCGTCAACGGGATCGATTCCGTGCCGGAACGCGTTCATCACCCAGAATTTGGACACGCCGAAGTTGCGTTCATCGGCCATTGCCGCAGCGAATTCGGCGCCGGCTTTCGTCACAGCCGCCTCGAGATCCGCCAGTGGATCACCGGTCGGGTCGGCCAGTCCGGTCGCGTGCAGATAACGCAGAAGTAGCCGCAGGCCATCCGGGACATGGGCCGAGTCCTCCGGGGTGGCCGACAGCGTTCGAGGCGTGTGCGACAGCAGAAATTCCTCGACCAGGCCGGTGGTCCAGTACCCCAGGCGCCCGTCGACGCTGTAGTGCCGGAACTCCAACGCCGCTTCCAGCGCCACCGGATCGACGTCCTCGTGCTCTGCCCAGGCCGCGCAGCGACGTATCAGCAGGGCCTTGGCCGCTTCGAACGCGTCGGTGTCTTCAAGCTCGAAATACGTGCGCATCGCGGTCTCACGGTCCTCGCTGTACGTCACGGAAGGCGTGCCAAAGGAAGGAAGTTCGGGATAGTCGCTGTACGGCTGGTCTTTGAAGCGGCGGAAAGCGGGCATCCGCGATCTCACCGAGGTCGAACGTGTCCAAAGCGAGCACAAGCACAGCCTAGGGGCTGAGCCCCGACCCGTCGCGAAGGAGCAGCAGGGGCGCGCGGCATCGTGGAGGAAGTCCCCTGAAGCGCTCGGCGTTCGCGTCGTGACAGAGAAAAAGTCATGGCCCGCCGACGGAGCGTCGGCGGGCCATGACTTCGCGTTCAGACGGCCTGGGAAGTGGCCTGCCAGCGTTTCCGCTGGTCAGGACATTGTGCGGACTTCCAGGATCACACGTCGTAGTAGAGCGAGAACTCGTACGGGTGCGGACGCAGCCGCAGCGGGTCGATTTCGTTTTCGCGCTTGTAGGAGATCCAGGTGTCGATCACGTCGGGCGTGAAGACGCCGCCCTCGAGCAGGAAGTCGTGGTCGGCTTCCAGGGTGTCGAGGACCGTGCCGAGGTCGCCGGGGACGAGCTTGACGTTCTTGGCTTCCTCGGGCGGGAGCTCGTAGAGGTCCTTGTCGATGGGCTCCGGCGGCTCGATCTTGTTCTTGATGCCGTCGAGGCCGGCCATCATCATCGCGGAGAAGGCCAGGTACGGGTTGCCCGACGAGTCCGGGCAGCGGAACTCGGCGCGCTTGGCCTTCGGGTTGTTGCCCGTGATGGGGATGCGGACACACGCCGAACGGTTGCGCTGCGAGTACACCAGCGAAACCGGCGCCTCGAAGCCTGGCACGAGGCGGTGGTACGAGTTCACCGTCGGGTTCGTGAAGGCCAGCAGGCTCGGCGCGTGCTTGAGCAGGCCGCCGATGTAGTGGCGCGCCGTATCGGACAGGCCCGCGTAGCCGGACTCGTCGTGGAACAGCGGCAGGCCGTCCTTCCACAGCGACTGGTGGCAGTGCATGCCCGAGCCGTTGTCGCCGGCGAGCGGCTTCGGCATGAACGTCGCGGTCTTGCCGGCGGCGAACACGGTGTTCTTCACGATGTATTTGAACAGCTGCAGGTCGTCGGCAGCGTGCAGCAGCGTGTTGAACTTGTAGTTGATCTCCGTCTGGCCGGCGGTGCCCACCTCGTGGTGCGCGCGCTCGATCTCGAAGCCGGAGCCCTGCAGCTGGCGGACGATGTCGTCACGCAGGTCGGCGAAGTGGTCGACCGGCGGGACGGGGAAGTAGCCGCCCTTGAACTTCGTCTTGTAGCCCTGGTTGCCGCCCGGCTCGTCGGTGCCGGTGTTCCACCAGCCCTCGACCGAGTCGATCTCGTGGAACGACGCGTGCTCGGCCGAGTCGAAGCGCACGGAGTCGAAGATGTAGAACTCCGCCTCCGGGCCGAAGTACACGTTGTCGGCCACGCCGTACTCGGCGATGTACTGCTCGGCCTTGCGCGCGATGTTGCGCGGGTCGCGGCTGTACGCCTCACGCGTGAACGGGTCGTGCACGAAGAAGTTCAGCGAGAGCGTCTTCGCCTTGCGGAACGGGTCGATGCGCGCGGTCTCGGGGTCCGGCAGCAGCAGCATGTCGGACTCGTGGATCGACTGGAAGCCGCGGACGGACGAGCCGTCGAAGGCGAGGCCGTCCTCGTAGGCTTCGAGGTCGAAGGCCTTCGCGGGCACCGTGAAGTGCTGCATCACGCCCGGCAGGTCGCAGAACCTGACGTCGATGGACTCCACCTTCTCGTCGGCGATCAGGCGCTGGATGTCGTCTGGAGTAGTGGGCACCCTCGGTGACTCCTTCTTCGATCGAGCTCGCTCGGCAGTACTCTCTTCGGCTCACGCTAAGAGTGCGGTGTTGCCCGACCGTCACCCGTATGTTTCACACACGTTAACGGGTGGCGTGACACGCGCCATCCGACCAGGGCAGATGTGGCGCGCGCCACCGGCATACCCTGGACGGGTGGCGAGATGGACTGGCGAATGGCTCCCCGGGACCGGCAGCGGTCCGGGGTCGGAAAACCGAACCGTGCCGAAATGGCCCGGTGAAACGTTCGGTCTGCCCGAATCGGGTGTCGGCTCCGTTGCCGGCTTCGGGTCGCGGCTGTTGGCGCTGGTCATCGACCTGGTCCTCGCGGGCCTGATCACCACGCTGTTCGTGCGCTACGACGTGCAGGACGTCGCCGCGATGCAGACGTTCAACTGGTGGGCCGGCGTCGTCTGGGCCGTCATCACGACCGTGCCGGCGATGTTCTTCGGCTTCACGCCGGGCATGGGCGCCGTGGGCGTGCGCGTCGCGCGCCTCGACGGCGCCTCGATGGTCGGCCCCTGGCGCGCGGTGGTGCGGATGGTGCTGACGGTCGTGATCGTGCCCGCCCTCGTCCGCAACACCGACGGCCGCAGCTGGCTCGACCGCGTGACCGGCACCGTCGTGATCCGGATGCGCTGACCGTCCCCGAACAAAAAGGCCTCCTGCTCAGTGCGAGCGGGAGGCCTTTTCAGCGGTAAGAGGGTCAGCGACGGCGGATCGTCCGCTGCACGTTGCGCATCTTCGCGCCGGCGGGCATCGGGCCTTTCGGCATCGCCGCGCCGCGGTTGCCGAGCGCCGCGAGCTTGGCCTCGAGCGCGTCGACCTGCGGCGGCTTGAGGTTACGCGGCAGCTTCATCAGCGTGCTCTGCAGCTTCTTGAGCGGGATCTCGTTCTCGCTGTTGCCGATGGTGTAGTCGTAGATCGGGGTGTCGCCGATCAGGCGTGACACGCGCTTCTTCTCCTGAGAGAGCAGCGCCTTCACGCGGTGCGGCGCGCCCTCGGCCACGAGGATCACGCCGGGCGCGCCGAGCACGCGGTGCACGGCGTCAAGCTGCGTGGTCGCGGCGACGGTCGGCGTCACGCGCCAGCTGCCGCGCATGTTCTCCAGCGCCCACGCGCCGGCGCCGGGCTGGCCGTCGGCCTTCGTGTACACGGTCTTCTGCACGCGGCGGCCGAAGATGATCACCGCGAGCAGCACGCCCAGCACGATGCCCAGCGGGAGCAGCGCCCACTGCACGTTGAAGATGAACCCGACACCGAACAGGACGCCCGCGACGACCACGATCGAGCCGGCCATCCAAGGAATCAGCATCGGGTCTTCGCGGCGTTGCATCTTGAACGCCTCGAAGAGCTGCCCGCGCCGCGCCTTGCCGGCCGCGCGCTTCTCCTGCTTGGCCAGCTTGGCCGCTTCCTTGTCCTGCTTTCCCGCCATCTGACCAGGATACGGCCGCGTGCCCTGCCACGAATCCCTCGGCCCCCTCTGCGAGGATCGAGGGGTGGCAAGCGCATCGTCTCCGAAGAGTCGCCAGGGCCTGCTCGACGGGCTGGATCCCGAGCAACGAGCCGCCGCCTCGGCGCCGCGCGGGCCCGTCTGTGTTCTCGCCGGCGCCGGCACGGGCAAGACGCGCACGATCACGCACCGCATCGCGCACCTGGTCGGCGCAGGTCACGTCTCCGCCGGGCAAGTACTCGCCGTCACCTTCACCACGCGCGCGGCGGGCGAGATGCGCACGCGGCTGCGTGGTCTCGGCGTCGACGCCGCGCAGGCGCTCACCTTCCACGCCGCCGCGCGCCGGCAGCTGCGGTACTTCTGGCCGCGCGTGGTCGGCGACCGGCCGTGGGACATCGTCGACAACAAGTTCCGGCTCGTGGCGCAGGCCGCCCAGCGCGCGCGGCTGAGCACGGAGACGGAGGTGCTGCGCGACCTCGCGAGCGAGATCGAGTGGAGCAAGGCCTCGCTCGTCTCGCCCGACGACTACCCGGCCGTCGCCGCGCGCACGCAGCGCGACACCCCGGCGCCGGTGGCGCAGGTCGCGCAGGTGTACCGGCTGTACGAGGAGATCAAGACCTCCGCGCAGGTCCTCGACTTCGACGATCTGCTCCTGCACACCACCGCCGTGCTCGAAGAACACGAAGCCGTCGCCGTCGAGTTCCGCGACCGCTACCGCTGCTTCGTGGTCGACGAGTACCAGGACGTCACGCCGTTGCAGCAGCGCCTGCTCGACGCGTGGCTCGGCGGCCGCGACGACCTCACCGTCGTCGGCGACGCAAACCAGACCATCTACTCCTTCGGCGGCGCCTCGCCGCGGCCGCTGCTGGAGTTCACGCGGCGCTTCCCCGAGGCCACCGTCGTGCGGCTCGAGCGCGACTACCGGTCGACGCCCGAGGTCGTCGGGCTGGCGAACCGGGTGATCGGTGCTGCGCGCGGGCGTCCGGCGGGGTCGCGGCTGAAGCTCGTCGGCCAGCGGCCGCCGGGGCCCGAGCCGCGGTTCGCCGAGTACGAGGACGAGTCGGCCGAAGCGGCGGCGGTCGCGCGACGCATGCGCGAGCTGCTCGACGGGGGAGTGTCGGCCAGCGAGATAGCCGTGCTGTTCCGCGTGAACGCGCAGTCGGAGGCCTACGAGCAGGCGCTGTCCGAGTCCGGCATCCCGTATCTCGTGCGCGGCGGCGAGCGGTTCTTCTCACGCGCCGAGGTGCGGCAGGCGATGTCGGCGCTGCGAGTGGCGTCGGCCGATCCGACGTCGCTCGACCTGGTGACGGCGGTGCGGTCGGTGCTCGCGCGCGTCGGCCTCACCGAGCAGCCGCCCGCCGGCGGTGCGGCGAAGGAGCGGTGGGACGCGCTGCTCGCGCTGGTGGAGCTGGCCGAGGAGCTGGCGGCGAGCGTCGCCGACGCCGACCTGCCGCGGCTCGTCGCGGAGCTGGAGCAGCGCGCGGCGGCGCAGCACCCGCCGACGGTCGAGGGCGTCACGCTGGCGTCGCTGCACGCGGCGAAGGGCCTGGAGTGGGACGCGGTGTTCCTCGTCGGCCTGTCCGAGGGCACGATGCCGATCCTCCACGCGGGCGACGACGAAGCCGCGATCGAGGAGGAGCGGCGGTTGTTCTACGTCGGCGTCACCCGGGCGCGGGAACACCTGTCACTCTCGTGGTCGCTGTCGCGTACGCCGGGTGGCCGGCGCAATCGTCGCCGCAGCCGCTTTCTCTACGGGCTGATCCCGGAGGACCACCCGGCCGCCCGCGTCGCGCGGTCGCAGCAGACGTCGTCGGCGCCGGGTTCGAAGGCGGCGCGCTGCCGGCTCTGCGGCGGGCCGCTGCTGCAGACGATCGAGGTGAAGCTGGGGCGGTGCTCGAAGTGCCCGTCCACAGTGGATGAAGGGCTGCTGGAGAAGCTGAAGACGTGGCGCGGCGAGCGTTCGCGGGAGCTGAAGGTGCCGGCGTTCGTGGTGTTCACCGACGCGACACTCATGGCCATCGCCGAACAGCGACCGACCGACGACGGAGCGCTCGTGTCGATCTCCGGCATCGGCGCGACGAAGCTCGAACGCTTCGGCGCGGAGGTGCTCGACGTGGTTCGCGCCTCGATGCGGTCTTGACCGCGTCCGCACCCTGATCGGTGCGGCGAACCCGCTGCTCGGAGGCGATCTTCGTAGCTTCGGAGAGTTTTCGGGAAAATAAGTTGCCCCGGTGTGCGAGGGGCAATAATCTGCTCCTACCCGGGTGGGAAGCCCCCGGTCTGGGGATTCACATGACGCGCGCCGCCTCGGGTGGCGAACGTCCGGACAGCGGAAGGTGGTGCCGGTGAAATGATCAGCAACATGATGCTCTCGAACCCTGGCACCGGTCTGTCCGGCTGCGGTCTCATCCCCGCTTCGCGCCAGGGTACCGATGTGTCCACGAGCGCCCATTTCGGCGGATTCCGTCGGATTGACGAGCGTACGTGGACCGCGGTTGAGGTCACCCTGGCCAACGCCGCCCTCGTTGGCGCGTACCCGCAGGTTGATGTCGATCTGCCGACCATCAAGCAGTTCCGTGTTCCGTTGTCGATACGGGAGCGAAGTTCCTGACCTAGTCAGGACACGAGGCTCACGAAGGCCGCGGAACCGGTAACCGGATCCGCGGCCTTCGTGTTTTTTTGGCTGCACAACCCCCACGAGGAACAAGTTGTCCAGTTCGATCGACAGTCCCAAAACCACCGAAACGACAAGAAGGAGCACGGAAATGTCGTCCGCCATCGCCTTCGCCGAGGGTTTCGACCTCGGTATCGGCGACCTGCTCGACGGGGTCGCCGCCCCCGAGTTCGACCTGCCCTGCCGTTCCCGCGACGCCGACCTCTGGTTCGCCGAGTCTCCCGCCGAGCTCGAGCGCGCCAAGGCCCTGTGCGCCGACTGCCCCGTCCGCGAGGCCTGCCTCGCGGGTGCCCTCGCCCGGCGCGAGCCTTGGGGCGTCTGGGGTGGCGAGATCTTCGAGCGCGGTGCCGTCATCGCGCGCAAGCGGCCCCGTGGCCGCCCGCGCAAGAACGCCGCCCTCGAGCCCGCCGCCGCAGCCCGGAGCGCCGCCGCATGACCGTCGAACTCATCACCATCCGCGACTACGAAGCGCGCACCCGCGAACCCGACCGCGCGCACCCGCTACCCAAACAGCTCGATACTCAGGAGACCAGCGAAATGTTGCTTCACGAAGAACTGTCCCGGGCCCGAATACGGGACTTCCACCAAGAATCCCAAGCGCTGCGCCCCTGGCGCCGCGCCCGAGCCGCCCGCCGGTGGTCTCGCCTCGCCCGCTGGGCGGCGGACCGCTCGAAGAGGTTTGAGGACTGAGTGATCTTCCGGCCTTTGAGGCTCTGAGGCTCGACGTCGCTGAGGCTGGTAAGCCTCTGCGGCGCTGAGTCTCGGGTCCTTGATGCGCTGAAGCGTTGAGGCTCGGAGGGTCTTGGAGGCTTGACGTCCTTGAGGTTGGCAGCCCTCTGAGGCGCTGAGTCTCGGGGCGTGGAGGTCATTCAGATTCCTTCGGAGTCTCTGAGGTCTTTGGGCCTTCGAAGTCCTCGGTTTGTTGTCCGTGTGGAGGGCCGGTCACCCGTGTGGTGACCGGCCCTCCGGCCATTTTGGGTTTGTCAGCATCGGGGATGCGGGCAGCCGCGTCGGCCTCTTCGGTGCTTCGGTGCTTCGCGGCTGTCGCTGCGGTTCCGGTTCGCGGGGCGGATCCCTGCCGGATTCGGCTTCCCGGCCGCGAAGTTCGTCGCTTCGGCCGCTCGAACTGTGCAGCGTGGGCGTTCTTGGTCGGTAGCCACCGGTCAGCCACTTGGCGCCTCATCTGTTCCCCGCAGTGCTGCCGGGTCACCGCGGGCATTTTCCGGTCGCAGAAGCCGGTTTGTCGGCTCGGTTCCGGTGGGGCTTCGGGTGTTGAATGAGGTCGTGTCCGCTCATACGCACGACCACATCGACTGGGCCGACCGGCTGACTCAGCTCCGCACGGCCGACGCCCTCGACGCCAACGCCCTTTCGGCCATCGCCCAACGGCTGGTCGCCGCCCTGCCCCCGACCCCGACGATCGTCGACCTCGGTTGCGGCGCGGGCGGCATGAGCACCCACTTCGCCCGCGCCCTGGCCGCCCACGGCGGCGGCACCCTCGTCCTCGTCGACGCGACGCCGGAGCTGCTCGCCGAAGCCGAGAAGTCGGTCCGGGCAGCCGTCGACACCGCCTCGAACGTTGACGGCGCGGCCGATGCGCAGACCGCGCCCGACGACGTTGTAGGCCCCGGTTCGGCCGGAAGCCGGCCGGCGTCGGGCGACCGCGCGGACGGTGGTTCGACCAATGCGGCCGCCGGCGCCGTCGAGATCCGGGCGGTGCGGGGTGACCTCGCGGATGCCGGGCTGCCGGGGTCGTTGCCCGCGGCGGATCTGGTGTGGGCGTCGCGCGTGGTGCACCACTTGCCGGACCAGCAGGAAGCCTTGGGGACGGTCGCGGCGGTCGCGAAGGCGGGCGGGCTGGTCGCGCTCGCCGAGGGCGGGCTCGACTTCCGTTGCCTGCCTTGGGACCTGGGCGTCGGCAGGCCCGGACTCGAGGATCGGCTGCTCGCCGCGCAGGCCGAGTGGTTCATCGGCATGCGCGAGGGGATCGAGGGCACCGTCGCGATGCCCTACGGCTGGTCCGTCGCGCTGGAGCGCGCCGGGCTCACCGACGTCGACTCCTTCGGCGCGCTCGTGCACCACCCCGCTCCGGGCCCCGCCATACTCGCGGACTACGTCGTCCACCGCGTCGCCCGCATCTTCGAGTTCGGCGGCGAGTACCTCACCCCGGACGACCGCGAAACCCTCACCTCCCTCCTCGACCCGAACAGCCCCCACCACCTCGCCGCCCGCCGCGACCTCTACCTCACCGGCGCGAAGACCGTCCACTGTGGCCGCCGCCCGTGACCGCCCCGGACCCCACCTGCTCCCGCTGCGGCCACGCCCGCTCCGCCGAGCCCGACCCGCTCGCCGCGCTGTCCTGGGTCTCGACCAAGGACAACGGCCGCGCCCAGTGGCTCTGCGCGAGCTGCGCCCGCGACCACGTCCGCGACATCGAAGCCAAACTCCCCGACGAGTACTGGTGACCCTCGGGCGACTCACCTTCCTTTCGCTGGTTGTCAGGGCCGGAGCCGACCGCGCGCTCTTTGCCTACTTGCCAGGACCCTTCGGACCGGCCCGCGGGCGGGGTCGCCGTGGGGACGAGCCGGTAGGCCTGCGCTCGCCGGCCGCCCGGGCTGTTGGCGGAGGCGCTGGCGCCGCCGTCTCCGTCTGGACCTTCCAGGTCGGCTGGTGGGCCGGTCAGCTCCGGCGGTGCGCGCGTGGTGTTCGGCCGAGCCGCGCGTGCTTTGCGGGGAGGCTCGGCGCGGCCCTCGCTCCGTGCGAACCTCCGGCAATGCCCGCGTGACCGGCGTGACCAACATGCGAACCGCTGGCCATGCCCGCCCGGGCGGTCGGCGTGACCGGCCCCCGGCCGCCAGTCCCGTCGTGGGCGCTCACCCCGGCGTCATGCTGCTGTCTCCCGGCGGTGCACCGCGCGGACCTTCGGGCGGGGCGTGCGGGCGGCCTGGGTGAAGGCGCGGACCAGTTCTTGGGTGATGTCGGCCGGGGTGTCGTTGAGTTGGCGGGGCGTGCAGCGCACGAGGACGGTGCCGGTGGCGGTCAGAGCGAGGTGGCTGAAGTCGGTGGGGCCGGCGGCCGTGCGGTAGCGCCAGGCGAGGCCGACCTGGTCCCACCAGGCGTCGGCGACGCCGATGCGGCGGCCGCGCAGGTCGCAGACCGTGACGTTCCACTGGGGGGCCGGCAGGGGAGTCTGGCGGAGGAGGCGCAGGGCCTGGCCGTGGGTGAAGGTTTCGCGGTCGTCCAACCCGCGCAGCACGGCGCGGACCGCTGACGACCCGCGTTGGTTGCCGGCGTTCAGTTCGGCCAGGAGTTCGGCGCGGTCGCACAGGCCCCAGAACAGCGGGAGCGTTGCCAGGCGTTCGACGGCCTTCGGGTCGCTCTCGCGGCGCGCCAGGTCAAGGGCGGCGCGCGGGGCGTCGGCGTAGGGGAGGCCGTCGATGATCACGGGCTCGGGCATGCGGGCGGTGCGGTAGGTCAGGACACCGGGTTCGGAACCCGGACGACGGTAGTGCGGCAGGAGCAGGTGGATCTCGCCGGTGAGCGGGTGGGTGACGCCGTGGGCACGCAGCGCGTCGGTGCCCGTGATGATGGCGTCGGGGCCGTAGCGCGCGATCGTGGCGTGCAACAGCTGTAATCGGGTCGGCGGTTTGTCCTGGATCACGAAGACGCCGGGGTACACGCGGCGCCACGGCCCGCCCGGCCGCGCCATCCTGGCGGCTCTACGGGTCGAGATCCCGGCGCTGCGCAGCTTCTTGAGGTCGATCACGCCGATCGACGTGGAGTCACGGTGAGCCACGTCCCGGATGCTTGCGGTAGTCGTCATGATTCGAGGATGACCGCTCGGCCATCCGAGTGGAACCGGCTTTTCAGATCTGTGGATAACTCCGTGAAACAGGCCCGTGGCACCGCCCGGCCTGTGGACAACTCAGCGAGCGAAACCGGGCTGCCAGCGTTCCACGATGCCGCGCGCCGGGACCTCCGCGTCGAGCTGGCAGAGGATGCCGGTGGACCCCGCCGTGACGCGGTGGATCATCAGGTACTCCGGCGGCAGGTTCAGCGACCGGCCGACGCGAAAGTCGCTGCCGCGGGTGTCGCCGACGCGGCCGGCCTGGCGTTGCATCCAGCGGCGCGTGAAGTGGAACGTCGGCGTGGCCAGCGGTTCCGTGAACGGCGCCAGATACGCGAGCACCTCGTCGGCGGCGAGGTCGGAGTCGGTGCGGACGAAACGGTTCTCGCGCAGGAGCCGCATGAGGTCGTCGGACTCGCCGTCGAGGGCCAGGCGGGTCATCTCGCCGAGGTGGCGCGGAATGCCGTTGGGCAGCTTCGCGACGCCGCCGAAGTCGAGCACACACAGGCGGCCGTCGTCGGTGACCATGAAGTTGCCGGGGTGCGGGTCGGAGTGCAGCAGGTGCGCCCGCGCCGGCGACGAGTAGTGGAATTCCATCAGCAGCCGGCCCGCGAGATTGCGCGTCTCCTGGTCGCCGCCCGCGATGACCTTGGCCAACGGCGTCCCCGTGGCCCACTCGGTCACCACGACCTTCGGCGCGCTCGCCACCACGCGCGGGATGAGGAACGCGGGATCGCCCTCGAACGCCTTCACGAACGCGCGCTGGTTGTCGGCCTCGTTGAGGTAGTCGAGCTCCTCGTCCATGCGGTCGGCGAGCTCCGCCATCAGCGGCTTCACGTCGGTGCCGGGCACGAACGCCTGGAACAGCCTGCTGAAACGCTGCAGCTGCCGCAGGTCGCTGCGCAGCGCCTCGTCGGCCCCCGGGTACTGGACCTTCACGGCGACCTCGCGCCCGTCGTGCCACGTGGCGCGGTGGACCTGGCCGATGCTGGCCGACGCCGCCGGGACGTCGTCGAAGTGCTTGAACCGGCCTTCCCACGAACGGCCGAGCTGCTGGGCCAGCACTCGGCGCGTCTGCTGCGCCGACATCGGCGGCGCGGCCGACTGCAGCTTGGTCAGCGCTTCGCGGTACGGCTTGGCCATGTCGTCGGGCACCGCGGCCTCGAAGACGCTCAGGGCCTGGCCGAACTTCATCGCGCCGCCCTTGAGCGTGCCCAGCACCTCGAACAGCTGCTCCGCGGCCTTCGCCGACAGCGTCGCGCTCACCTGTTCCGCGCTCTGGCCCGCGAGGCGCTTGCCCCATCCGCCGACGGCTCGGCCGGCTATCCCGAGGGGAATGCTGGCGAGTTTCGCGGTGCGCGCCGCACCTCGGCGCGGCATTGCGGATTCGCGGTCTGCGGAGTCGGTCACCCTCCGATTCTGCCTTGGTGACCTTGGTGGCCGCAGCCTGCCAGGGGGTGTGGGCTACGTCTCCGGCGGTGCTTCGGGCGCTCCGCAATCGCAGTCCGGGTGCGGTTCCCAGTAGCGGTGGCGCAGGTGGCCTTCGAACGGATCGAGCTCGAGCGTGCTGTTCCACGTCGGCGGCGGCTCGGCGCTCGGCGACAGCACGCGCAGGGCCTGCGCCACGGCCAGCGACGCACACGCCTGGACGGACCCGAGATCGGGCCGCTGGTCGACGTCCACGAGCTGGGTCGCGAGGCGCGGCCACGAGTCGTCGAGGTCGGTCTTGCTCAGGTCGCAGCAGCGCAGGCACGTGCTTCGCCCCGGCACGACGAGCGGGCCGACGAGGATCGTGCCGTCGCGGACGCGGGCCGGCAGGTGGGCGACGCCGTCGTCGACCAGCTCCGCCACCAGTTCCGGGGCGGGCACGACGGCGTCGGTGAGCACCACGACGTCAGGCGCGCGCTGCAGGTTGCGGGCGGTGCTGACCTCGGGCGAGACGCGGGCCAGCACGTTCTGGGTGGCTTTTCGACGCGGCAGGCCCAGCTCGGCGGCGGTGAAGCCCGAGCCGAGGTCGGCTTCGGTGACGACGCCGCCGGAGCGGACGTCGATGTGCCCGACCCCGGCGTTGGCCAGCAGCACGGCGACGGCCACGGCGATCCGGCCATCACCCCGGACGGCCACCAGGCTCTGGCGTCTTCGCTCGGTGAGCGCGGTCTGGTGGTGGCGGGCGCGCAGGGACCAGAAGCCGGTCTCGACGCGCCTGGACGCGGGGCTCGGCGCCTCCGTGACGAGGCCCAGCGCGGTGAGCTGTTTGAGCAGAAGTTGAAGCTGGTCGCGGTGTTCGCTCTCGGCGAGCACCGCGTCGAGGCGGCGGCTGCCGTCGAGCCGGCGCACGAGCGCGACGACGCTCGGCGCCAGCCCGGTGGCCACCACGCCGTGGCGCGGGTCGAGGCCGATCTGGACTTCGTCGTTGCCGCGTTCGAGCACGTGGAGGCCCGGGAGCAGCGTGGGGTAGGTCGGGAGGAGGACGTTCGGCGGGGGAA
Source organism: Amycolatopsis sp. NPDC005232 (assembly GCF_040607795.1). Lineage (NCBI taxonomy): Bacteria > Bacillati > Actinomycetota > Actinomycetes > Pseudonocardiales > Pseudonocardiaceae > Amycolatopsis > Amycolatopsis sp. NPDC005232. The sequence continues at coordinate 26,146 of NZ_JBEXHL010000004.1, forward strand.
CTGTGGACAGCGTCATGATGATCAGCTTGACACCTCCGCGGCGGCCGGCTGGCGCTCAAAGCCGAGTTATCCACAGGCAAGGCGAGTTGTGGACAACTCGGGGCTGTGACCTTTCGACGCTCCCAAGTTGTCGGTCGGTGGCCTTACCGTTGTCGGGTGGTCGAAGCACGGATGCCCGCACTGCGGGGCCGGGGCGGAACGAACCCCCCGTCGGACACTCCTGAACACAAGGTCGAGGTGCGGCGCAGCGCGCGCCGGCACCGGACGGTCACCGCGTACTGGAAAGACGACACCCTCGTGGTGCTCATCCCGGCACGGATGACCCGCGCGGAAGAGAGGCACTGGGTCGCGGAAATGGAGCGCAGGCTGCTGCGCACCGAACCGCGGAAAGTCGCGTCGCCGAAGTCCTCGGACGACGCGCTGCTGGCACGCTGCGCCCTGCTGGCGGCGAAGTACGTCGATCCACGGGCGATACCCGCGAGCGTGCGCTGGGTGCCGCCCATGCGCACCCGCTGGGCCTCCTGCACGCCCGTCGACGCGACCATCCGCGTCAGCGACCGCCTGACGCGCGTGCCGCAGTGGGTCCTGGACTACGTGCTGGTCCACGAGCTCGCCCACCTGCGCGAACCGGGGCACGACGCGGCGTTCTGGTCGCTGGTCAACCGGTACCCGAAGACGGAACGCGCGATCGGGTATTTGGAGGGGCTGTCGGCGGCGGCCGGGTGGGGGATTTCGGACGAGGAGGACTGAGCGGAACTGGTCCCTTTGCCTGAGCTGGGGACAGTGGCTCGCGAGCGCGGACAGGCGGTGAGGCTGCGGCCCAAGGCTTGGCAGCAAGCTGGGGCGATCGAGAGTTCGTGCCACGGCTGGGCCGGCTCGCAGGAGATGGATCGGGTCGGCCGACTCCGGGCAGTCTTGGTCGAGCAGGCCGATTGGATCTGAGCGCGACGGCAACGGACATCGCTGCCGAAGTGTGCAACGCAGGCTCGTTGGCGAGCGGCTTGGGCCACGGGGTCCGGCCGTCTTGCGGAATGGCTCGGACTGAGCAGGTGCCACGACACCGGCGCGTGGGCGAGCGGCTGTTGTGGCGGCCGGGTGGCGGTCCACAGTGCTTCGCAGGCAGCCGAGTCTCGTCGTGCAGTCGTGCAGTCGTGCAGTCGGGCGGGCGGGCTGGCGGCAATGGCTGGGGCCGGTCGGCCCGCTGCGGGCGTTCTTGATCGAGCATGCCGAATGGATTCGGGCCCACTCGGCAGCACAGCTCGCCACCTAGCGGCGACGTACGAGGCGGCCGCGCTCGGTGGCGGGCAAACGTTGGTCAGACGCCGGGGTTGGCGGCCGTCTTGCGCTGAGGGGGTGCAACAGGGAGTTGTTGAGAGCCCGCAAAGCATCCGGTCCTCCGTCGCGAAGGCGGCGGAGGACCGGGGCTGGACCGAGGGGATCAGGAGGTCGGGTTGTCGCCCTTGTCCTGGTCCGAGTCGGAGGCCGAGTCCGGCTTGACATCCGAGCCCGAGCCCGAGTCCGAACCAGAGGCCGGCGAAGACGCTGAAGCAGAGCCAGACTCCGCTGCCTCGCGCTTCTCCGTCTTCTCCAGCTCCGCGATCGGATCGAAGTCCTCGCCCAGGACCGGGGTCTCGCCGAGGCGGTCGGCGAAGTCCAGGGGCTCGTCGAGGTCCTCGGCGGTGGGCATGAGGTCCGGGTGGGACCAGAGGCCGTCGCGCTTGTCGACGCCGTGGCGGTCGCCCACGAGTTTCCACAGGGAGGAGGCGGCGCGCATGCGGCGGGGGCGCAGTTCGAGGCCCACGAGGGTCGCGAAGGTCTGCTCGGCGGGGCCGCCCGTGGCGCGGCGGCGGCGGAGCGTCTCGCGCAGCGCGTCGGCGCCCGGCAAGCGGTCGCCGATGGCCTCGGCGACCACGACGTCCACCCAGCCCTCGACCAGGGCGAGCAGGGTTTCGAGCCGCTTCAGAGCCGACTCCTGCTCGGGCGTGGTCTTCGGCTCCAACAGCCCGGAGGACATGGCCTCTTCGATGCTCGCCGGGTTCGACGGGTCGATCTGGCCGGCCAGCGACTCCAGTGCGGACGTGTCGACGGTGATCCCGCGCGCGAACTCCTCCACGGTCGCCAGCAGCCGCTGCCGCAGCCACGGCACGTGGGCGAACAGGCGCTGGTGCGCGGCCTCGCGCGCGGCGAGGAACACGAGTACCTCGCTGTTGGGGACCTCGAGCCCCTCGGTGAACTTCTCGATGTTCGCGGGCAGCAGCGCCGACGTGTTGGCCGGGCCCAGCGGCAGGCCGACCTCCGTGGACGTCAGCACCTCCTGGGCCAGCTGCGCGAGTGCGTTGCCGAGCTGGGAGCCGAAGGCCATCCCGCCCATCTGCCCCATCATGGACAGCAGTGGCCCGGCGGCCTGCTTGGCCTCCTCGGGCAGCGCTTGGATCCACGCGCCGGACACCTGCTGCGCGACCGGATCGCAGAGCCGCTGCCACGTGGGCAATGTCTTCTCGACCCACGTGCGCGCGGACCACGCGACGGTGGTGTTCGCGCCGGCGGGAAGGATCGTCGCCGCGTCGAGCCACAGCTCCGCCAGGTGCGCGGCGTCGCGCACGGCCGTGGACGAGTCTCCAGTGCCCGACGCGAAGCCGATCTTGCCGTCGTCGCTGCCGCTCAGGTTCTGGAGTGCGATCTGTTTCGCCAGGTCGTAGTTCACCGGCCCGCTCGACGAGCCCGCCTGGCTGAGCATCTGGCCCAGCTGGCTCAGCATCTGCCCGAGCTGGTTGAACGCCTCCGCGCCTGACGGCTGCTCCGAGGGGTCGTTGTCGCCTCGTCTGTCGGGATCGGGCGGTCCGAAACCGAACGGGGGTTTGCTCATACGTCCACCGTACGCGGGTAGGGCCTCTCCCAGCGCGTCAACCATGGCCTTCACCGGGAAGCGAACACGGTCACCGTACGCTGTCGCTCGTGACCAAACCCGACGAGGAGACCGCGACCGCGAGCAGCCGGACCGAGCCGTCGAGGGAACCGGCGCGCGACGAGCGCCGCCTGACGCGCCGCGGCTGGACCTTGCTGGTCAGCGGCGCGCTGTTCCTGGTGTTCGTCGTAACCGGTTTTCTGGTCCAGGTGCCGTATGTGGCCATCAGCCCGGGTCCGACGTACGACACGCTCGGTCGCGACGCCGCGGGCAACGAAGTCGTCCAGGTCAAGGGCCACGAGACGTACCAGACCAACGGCGAGCTGCGCATGACCACCGTGTCGCTCAACGACGGGATCAACCTCTTCACCGCGCTCGGCCTCTGGGCCAGCGGCCGCTACGCGCTCGCGCCGCGCGAGGAGTACTACCGCCCCGGCGAGACCAACGAGCAGGTCAAGCAGGAGAACATCCAGCAGCTTCAGGACTCCCAGAGCAACGCCCAGGTCGCCGCCCTGCGCCACCTCGGCTACCCCGTGGAGGTCCTCGCCAAGGAGATCGTGTCCGGCAGCCCCGCCGACCACGTGCTCGCGCCCGGCGACAAGCTGGTCACCGTCAACGGCACGAAGGTCACCGAAGCCGCCGACGTCGCCAAGGCCCTCACCAACACCAAGCCCGGCCAGACCGTGCAGATCACCTTCCAGGCCGACGGCCAGCCCGAACGCACCGTGCCGATCACGCTCGCCAAGCGCGACGACCGCACGCAGGGCTTCATGGGCCTCACGGCCGTCGACCACGCGATCGCACCGTTCAACGTCAACATCTCGCTGCAGGACGTCGGCGGCCCCTCGGCCGGCCTGATGTTCACGCTGGCGATCATCGACCGCCTCACCCCGCCCGGGAAGTCGGACAACAACCTCGCCGGCGGCCGGCACATCGCGGGCACGGGCGAGATCTCCGAGACCGGCGAGGTCGGCCCGATCGGCGGCATCTCGTTCAAGGTCGTGGGCGCGCGCGAGGCCGGGGCGACCGACTTCCTCGTGCCGGAGCACAACTGCGCCGAGGCGAAGTCGGCCGTGCCGGACGGGCTCAACCTGATCAAGGTGTCCACTCTGGACGACGCGCTCACCCAGCTCCAGAACCTCAAGGCCGGCCGGCCCACGGCGCACTGCTGAGGAAGAAGAAGTGCCAGCACCTGTCCTGAACCGGAGGCCCCCACGCGGATGCCCCCGGCTCGACGGGGCTCACGGCAGGACTCAGGGCAGGAAGGTCGTCTTCAACGCGTCGAGCAGGTTCGGCGCGAGGTCGGGGCTCTCCACGATCTCGTCGACGGCGTCCACCTCGGCCGCAGAATCGTCGGGTCGCGTCCCGCGCAGCCGCATCACGCAAGCCACGTCGCCCTCGCGCAGCACCGCCGCCACGAGCCGCGCCTCCGTGCGCCGCGGGTGGTCGGCCGCCGCGCGGCGCAGGCGTTCGGCGTCGGCCTCCGCGAGGCCTTCGAGCTCCGCCTCGACGTCGGGCGGCAACACGATGATCTCCTGCGCGAGCGCGCAGCCCACCACGATCTCGGGCCAGGCGATCCGGCCGAGCGACTCGGCGAGGTCACCTTCTGGCAACGCTTCTTGCGCCACGGGCGTCAGCGGGTTCGCACGGTCGAGCTGGCCGGCCAGCTCGGGCTGCTCGTCGAGCAGGGCCGCGGTGGGCACCAGCGCGAACAGCTGCGGTGGCTGGTCCCAGCCCCCGGACGCGACGAACTCTTCGACTTCCCGGGCCAGGCCGGCGACGGGGTTGGCGGCGGGCGGCTCACTCGGCTGCATGGCGACATCGTCGCAGGCCGGTCCCCGCGCTGTCGTGCGACGTCCGATTCGGGCGGTCCCGGGAACTCGGGAACCCATCCGTAGAGTTAGACCGTCAGGGGACGACGCCGTCCCCGCGAACGTGTTCACGAAGACAGGAGCGTTGCCGTGGCGACTCGGCCCCCGGTGAGCCTGAAGCTGTCCCGCCGCAGCAGGATTCTCCTCATCATCGCCGCGGTGATCGTGCTGGCGCTGCTGCTGGGTGTGAGACTGCTCGACACCTACGTCGACTGGCTGTGGTTCGGCGAGGTCCACGCGCGCTCGGTGTTCACCACGGAACTCCTCACCCGGATAGTCCTCTTCGTGGCCGTCGGGCTCCTCGTGGGCGGTTCACTCGCGATCAGCCTCATCATCGCCTACCGCACGCGTCCGGTGTTCGTGCCCGTCTCGGGCAGCGACGACCCGCTCTCGCGCTACCGCTCGATGATCGTGAGCCGCATCCGGCTGTTCGGCATCGGCATCCCGGTGATCACCGGACTCATCGCCGGCGCGTCCGCGATGGGCGACTGGCAGACGATCCAGCTGTTCCTCAACGGCACGTCGTTCGGCCAGAAAGACCCGCAGTTCGGGATCGACATCGGCTTCTACGCGTTCACCCTGCCGTTCGTGAACTGGCTGCTCGGCTGGCTGTTCGTCACGGTCGTCGTCTCGTTCTTCGGCGCGCTGATCGCCCACTACATCTTCGGCGGCATCCGCCTCGCCGGCCGCGGCGGCCAGCTGGCGGGCCCGACGCGCGCCCAGCTCGCCATCACCGTCGGCATCTTCGTGCTGCTGAAGGCGGCCGAGTACTTCTTCGACCGGTACAACTTGCTGCTGTCCGACCGCGACATGCCGCTGTTCAACGGCGCCACCTACACCGACCTCAACGCGGTGCTGCCGGCGAAGCTGATCTTGCTGTGCATCTCGGTGATCTGCGCGATCGCGTTCTTCGCGGGCGCGTTCCTGCGCAACCTGCAGCTGCCGGCGATCGCGCTCGTGCTGCTGATCCTTTCGGGCGTTCTGGTGGGTGTCGCGTGGCCCGCGATCCTCGACCAGTTCTCGGTGAAGCCGAACGCGAACGACAAGGAAGCGACGTCGATCCAGCGCAACATGGACGCGACGCGCTCGGCGTTCGGGCTGACGAACGTGAAGTACGAGGACTACAAGGGCAGCAACCAGGCGAGCCAGGACCAGGTGAAGGCCGACACGGGCACCGTGTCCAACATCCGGCTGCTCGACCCGAACGTGCTGTCCGACACCTACACCCAGCTCGCCGGCGGCCAGAACTACTACGGCTTCCCGGCGAAGCTCGACATCGACCGCTACACCGTCAACGGCTCCACGCAGGACTACATCGTGGCGGCCAAGGAGATCAAGACCGACGGGCTCACGGGCAACCAGACCAACTGGATCACCAAGCACCTCGTGTACACCCACGGCAACGGCTTCGTCGCCGCGCCGGCCAACACCATCAACCGCGCTGTCACGGACGTGTCCGACACGAGCAGCGCCGGCTACCCGCTCATCGGCACCAGTGACACGAAGAACCCCACCGGTGCCGGCTCGGTCGGTGGCAAGCCCGGCATCAAGGTCGACCAGCCACGCATCTACTACGGCGAGCTGGCCGACCAGAACGACTACGCGATCGTCGGCGGCACCCCCGGCAAGGCGCCGGGCGAGTCCGACTCCCCGGACCAGAAGAATTACTACTACAACGGCACGGGCGGCGTCCCGCTCGACAACTGGTTCAACCGGCTCGCCTTCGCGGCCGAGTACGGCGAGCGCAACATCCTCTTCTCCGACGCCATCGGCGACGGCTCGAAGATCATGTACAACCGCACCCCGCGTGACCGCGTCAGCAAGGTCGCGCCGTGGCTGACGCTCGACGGCGACCCGTACCCGGCGGTCGTCAACGGCAAGATCGTGTGGATCGTCGACGGGTACACCACGCTGAACAACTACCCGTACGCGCAGCAGACGCAGCTCGGCGACGCCACCAACGATTCGCTCAACGGCGTCACGCGCCAGGCCAACAACTCGATCAACTACATCCGCAACTCGGTGAAGGCGACCGTCGACGCGTTCGACGGCACGGTCACCCTGTACTCGATCGACGACAAGGAACCCGTGCTCAACGCGTGGGAGAAGGTGTTCCCGGGCCTGGTGAAGCCGAGCTCGGAGATCCCGCCGGACCTGCGTGCGCACTTCCGTTACCCCGAGGACCTGTTCAAGGTCCAGCGTGAGCTGCTCGCCCGGTACCACGTGGACAACCCACAGCAGTTCTACGCGCAGCAGTCGTTCTGGAGCGTTCCGCAGGACCCGACGGAAGACGGCAGCGCGACCACAGCGGCGGCGAACGTTGCCAACCAACCCGGCTATTACGTCCTCGCCGACGCAGCGGGTGAAGGCACACCGACGTTCCAGCTGACCAGCGGGCTCACCGGTCTGCAACGGCAATACCTCGCGTCGTGGATGTCGGTGTCGTCCGATCCCGGGGATTACGGCACCATCCGCGTGCTCCGACTACCCACGATCACCGGTGCGAATCAAGTGGACGGGCCGGTTCAGGTGCAGAACAGGTTCCAGAGCGACCAACAGGTCGCTTCGGACCGGACACTGCTCAACAACCCCAACGTGATCCCCATCTACGGCAACATGATCACGTTGCCGGTCGCCGACGGGTTCCTCTACGTCGAACCGGTGTACATCAGACAGCGCAACCAGCTGAGTTACCCGCAGCTGGCCCGCATCCTGGTGTCGTTCGGCTCGAAGGTCGGCTACGCGCCGACGCTCAACGAGGCACTGGACCAGGTGTTCGGCAAGGGCACCGGTGTGGCGGCGACCACACCGGTCGAAGGGGCACCACCGTCCTCGTCGACACCGCCGACCTCAACGTCGCCGACCACGCCGACCACCCCGCCGGCCAACTCGGGCGGCTCGAACCCGGCCCTCGACAAGGCGGTGACCGACATCCAGTCGGCGCTGGCGAAGCTCAAGGCCGCGCAACAGTCGGGCAACTTCGCTGATCAAGGCACCGCCCTCGCGGCCCTCGACGACGCGGCGAAGCGGTACGAGGCGGCCAAACCCGCCACCCCGCCGTCCGGCAGCGGCGCCCCGCAGCAACCCGGCGGGTGACCTCGCGAACGGTAGTGGCACCCGCTTTGCACCTGGCTGAAACCCAGGCGTAAGGTAGGTGTCACGACGCGGGGTGGAGCAGCTCGGTAGCTCGCTGGGCTCATAACCCAGAGGTCGCAGGTTCAAATCCTGTCCCCGCTACAGAGGTAGGAGGCCCGTGCTTGCGGAGATCGCAAGCCGGGCCTCTTTCGTGTTTTCCCCGGGGGTCGAACCCCCGGACCCCCGCCAGGGAGGGCTTCGCCCCCCTGGACCCCCCGGTGAGGTCGCCTTGGGTGGTGAGGTGGTGGTGGGTGGTGAGTTAACTTTCGGGCTCGCCAGTGGCTGAGCTGCCTTGGAACCCCTGGTGAGTTGTGTGGGGTGGCGGTTGGTGAGCGGTGAAGGTTCGGGGCTGGTTGGTGGCTGAGCTGTGTTGGGGCGCTTGGTGGGTTGGCCTGGGCGTGAGGGAACGTCCTGACTCGCGTTGGTGGGTGTGGTGTCTCGGGTGGCGATGTGGTCGGTGGTCGTTGTGCTGTGCCGCTGGGAACTCACGGTGAGGTTGCGTGGGTTGTGATGTGCGGTTGGTGAGGGGCTGTGCCCTTTGGCTTCCGCAGTGAGTTGCCTGGGGTGGTGCGGTGGCCGTTGGTGAGTTGTTGCTGGGGTTGGAGCGCAATCGAGAGAGGGCCGTCTTTCTCCTCGTACGCCCTGACTCTTTGGCCCTGCGGGGCGGCTCCTTCGCAGCGCCGGCCGTGGGGATTCCGCACACCATTCGGGCCGATCCGGTAGCTCTCCCTGCGCGTGGTCCTCCGGACGGGACCGTGGATCCCTCAGCCCGCTCACATTGCCGCTCCAGACGGCCCCCGCGAGTAGCGGGGGGTGTTGGGGTGGGGCGGGAATAGGGTGCGGGGATGGGTGAAGGTGTGGGGTCCGCGGGGTTGGCGTTGACGTTGGGGGAGTTGGTCGGGGCGGCGAGGGGGGCGGATCCGTATGGGGCGTATGGGGAATGGCGGGGGCGGGCGCCTGTGGTGCGGGTCGCTGAAGGGGTTGTGGTGGTGCTCGGGTTCGGGGAGGCCGAGCGGGTGGTGACGGGGGCGGAGTTCGGGCATCCGGAGCCGGAGGTGGTCGGAGGTGGGGATCCGGATTTGCCGGTGGATGAGGCCGGACGCGTGGTGAGGGCGTTCGCGTTCCTGAATCCGCCGGATCACACGCGGTTGCGGAAGTTGGTGGGGAAGGCGTTCACGGCGCGGACGGTGGAGGGGCTGGTGCCGCGCGTGGAGGAGTTGGTGGGGAGGTTCGTCGGTCGGGTGGTGGAGGCCGGCGAGAGCGACCTGATGGTGGAGCTGGCAGTGCCCTTGCCGGTGACGGTGATCGCGGAGCTGCTGGGGGTGCCGGTCGAGGATCGGGAGCGGTTCGGGGCGTGGTCGGGGGCGATGGCGCGGGCGGCGGAGCCCGGGTTCTTGCTGGGGCCCGGAGTTGCGGAGGCGGCGGCGCGGGCGCGGCGGGAGTTCGTGGCGTACTTCAGGGAGTTGGCGGCTGAGCGGCGAAGGGCTCCGGCGGACGACCTGTTGTCGGCGCTCGTGGCGGTGTCGGATGAGGGGGAACGGCTCAGTGAGGGGGAGTTGCTGGTCACGTTGACGTTGTTGCTCGTGGCCGGGCACGAGACGACGACGAACCTGATCGGCAACGGGGTGTTGGCGTTGCTGCGGAATCCGGAGCAGTACGCGGCTCTGGCTCGAGATCAGGCGCGCGATGCGGCGTTGGCCGAGGGGGCCGTCGAGGAGATTTTGCGGTATGACTCGCCGATCCAGCTGACGATGAGAACGGCCCTGACCGACACGACTTTGGGCGGCGTCGAGCTGGCGGCGGGGACGACGGTGCTCGTGTTGGTGGGCGCGGCGAACCGGGATCCGCGAGTGCGCGACGAGCCGGACCGGTTCGACATCACCCGCGCGCCGGGGCGGCATTTGGCTTTCGGGCGTGGGATTCACTTCTGCCTGGGCGCTCCGCTGGCGAGGCTGCAGGGGCGCACGGTGTTGCGGGAGCTCGCGCGCCGGGCGCCGGAGCTGCGGCTGGCCGGCGAGCCGGCGTGGGCAGAGACGGTGACGTTGCGGGGCCTGCAAACGCTGCCCGTCGCGATCAGGTGACGGGCAGCCAGGCGAAGTAGCCGTCCGGACGGACCAAGGCGGCCGAAGCAAACGGCAGGTCCGGGAGGTCCGTTGTGGACAGTGGGCCCGGAACCGCAGGCAGGCCTGACAGGTCGGCGCCCGGGGTGGTGAGCAGAACGTGGTGGCCCGTGTGGAACAGGGTGCTGGCCCAGGCGCCGCCGGGGAGACGGAAGTCGGGGAGGCGGGTGCCGGTGAGCGGGTGGGCGTGCGGGGGCGCGGGGTAGCGGACGGCGAGGCCGGAGACCAGGCCGGACAGGTGGTGGGACACCTCGGGCAGGTCGGCGAGCGTGGTGAAGAGCGCGCGCAGGGCGCGGCTGGAGCGGCTTTGCGGGATGAGGCCGTTCTGGGCCGCCACGTTGTCGAGCACGGCGGCCCCGACGGCGCGGCGTTCGGGCTCGTACGTGTCGAGCACGTCGTCGAAGCCGTTGAGGGCCGCGGCGAGCTTCCAGCCCAGGTTGGCGGCGTCCTGAACGCCCAGGTTGAGGCCCTGGCCGCCGGCGGGGAAGTGGATGTGGGCGGCGTCGCCGGCGAGGAGGACGCGGCCGACGCGGTACTGCGCGGCCAGGCGGGACGCGTCGGAGAAGCGGGACATCCAGCGGATTTCCTTGATCACCGCCGGGCCGTAGGTCGCCGCGAAGGCCGTGTGGACCTCGGCCTCGGTGACCGGTGAGCCGAACGTCGCGGGTCGCCGGGCGCGATCGCCGAAGGTCAGGCGGTACAGGAGCGGCTCGGCGAGGGGGATGAGGCCGCAGAAACCCGTGGCGCCGGTGGACTGGACCATTCCGCGCATCGACGTCCACGTGCCGGCCGCGCGGTCGGGGACGCGGTCGACGACGACGTCGGCGACCACGCCGTAGCCGTTGCCGTCCTCGCCTTCGAAGGGCACGTCCAGCAGCTTGCGCACGGTGCTGCGGCCGCCGTCGCAGCCGACCAAGTAGCGGCAGCTCAAGACGAGCTCCGGCGTGACCACGCGAACGCCCGAAGCGTCCTGCGACAGCCCCACCAGCTCGTGCCCGCGCAGCACCTTGCCGCCGAGTTCCGAGAACCGCTCTTCCAGCAGCTCCTCGACCTGCGCCTGCGGGATGCCCAGCTGGTACGGGCGCCGCGTGTCCCACCCCGCGTAGCTGATCGGGACGGCAGCGAAGTGTCCCTCCTGGACGGTGGCGAACGCGCGTTCCTCCGCTCTCGGCAGCAGTCCGCGCAGGTCCAGCACCTCCGCCGTGCGCGGCTGCAGGTTCAGCGCCTTCGACAGGCCGGTGCGCTCGGGCAGCCGCTCGACCACCACGGCGTCGACGCCGGCCAGGCGCAGCTCGGCCGCCAGCATCAGGCCCGTCGGGCCGGCCCCGGCGACGACGACATCGGCGTGCAGCTCGTTCATGACCACTCCTTAACTTTGTTAAATTGACCCGTCGCCACAGTGCCCTTAACATCGTTAAATTGTCAAGGAGGTAACCCGTGGCACTGACCAGGCGGGACATCGCGCGCTCGGGACTGCGCCTGCTCAACGAGGTGGGCCTCAACGGACTGACGCTGCGCCTGATCGCCGGCGACCTCGGCGTGAAGGCGCCCGCGCTGTACTGGCACGTCAAGAACAAGCAGGAGCTGCTCGACGAGATGGCCACGCAGATGCTCGCCGACGCCGCGGCCGAGCGCGTGCCACCGGACGGGCTCGACGCGTGGCAGCGCCTGGAGCACTTGGCCACGCGTCTGCGCGACGCGCTGTTGACCTACCGCGACGGTGCGAAGGTCTTCTCCGGCACGTTCCTCACCGACACGAGCCTGGTCGGCCCGCCTCCGCTGCAGGAGCGGATCGACGCCGGGCTCGACCCCGTGCGCGCCGCCCGGGCGCACTTCGCCGTTTACAGCTTCGTGATCGGGTTCACCATCGAAGAGCAGGCCGTGTACCCGGTGCGCGGCCAGCGGGACGAGCGCTACGGCCCCGACGACGCGGCCGCCGCTGTGCTGGGCGACCCCGAAGCCGGATTTTCCGATGGGCTGGCCATCGTGCTCGCCGGGGCCCGGCTGTGGCTCGACGGGCCATCGTCGCAGGTGGAGACATCGCAAAGCCCTTAAGTGGGGGTGCCTGAAAACCCCTGGAGCCCCCATGTAATCTATTAACACAACGACGCGGGGTGGAGCAGCTCGGTAGCTCGCTGGGCTCATAACCCAGAGGTCGCAGGTTCAAATCCTGTCCCCGCTACTGTCGAAAAGCCCGGTTTGCACATGGTGCAAGCCGGGCTTTTTCGTGCGCTGACCTGCCGGTTCGCTCGGGTGGTGGTTGCGCTCGGACCCCTTGGTCGTTTTGCGCCGGAACTAGCGCCCTCGCGGTTGCGGAGCGTGTCCGGGTCCACAGTGGACCTGCTTCCGGATTGGGCCGAACGAGGGGATAACACTAGCCACAATGGACAGATCCCGAGGCCACTGTGGACATACCGCCGAAGAAGTGGGAACGTAGAGGTGTGTCCGAATTGAATGCAACAGCCGCCGCTCTGCTCGGTCTCCTCCACGACGGTCCCGCCACGGGCGGGCAGCTGGTCGCGGGAGCCGACGAGCGCTTCGGCGCCTTCTTCAGTGTCACCCGCAGCCAGGTCTACCGCGAGCTCCCGGCGTTGTCCAAGGAGGGCCTCGTCCGGCTGGGCAAGCAGGGTCCGCGCTCGAGCCAGCAGTACGTGCTGACCGCGGCCGGCAAGAAGGCCTTCAAGACGTGGCTCACGTCCGAGGCCGGTCCCGACCACCTGCGCAGCCCGCTCATCCTGCGGCTCGTGCACGCCGGTTCGCTCACGGCGAAGCAGCGCACCGCTCTGCTCGAGACCGCCCGCGGCACCTACCAGGTGCAGCTCGACGAGGCCAGGACGGCCACCAAGTCGGCCGACGGCCCCTACGCCAAGGCCGTCGCCGAATTCGCGCAGGCGCAGGCCAAGGCCGCTCTGAAGCTGCTCGACGCCATCCCGTCGGCCTGACCCACGCCACAGCCCACGACCGGTTCGCAACCGGTCGTGGGTTTTGCCGTAACCTTGGTAAACGTGAGTGATGAGTTCGATGCGGCCCTCAAGGACCTGACCGGCAAGCTGACGCAGATCGAGTCGGTGATGGACCTCGATGCGCTGCGTGCGCAGGTCGCGGAGCTCGAGAGCCAGGCCTCCAGCCCCACCCTCTGGGACAACCCGGAGGAGGCGCAGAAGGTCACCAGCCAGCTCTCGCACCGCCAGAGCGAGCTGCGCCGCGTCTCCGACCTGCGTTCGCGCCTCGACGACCTGGGCGTGCTCTACGAGCTGGCCGAGGCCGAGGGCGACGCCGGCAGCATGCAGGAGGCGGAAGGCGAGCTCACCGACCTCGGCAAGGACGTCGACGCGCTCGAGGTCCGCACACTGCTGTCCGGTGAGTACGACGACCGCAACGCCGTCGTCACCATCCGCGCGGAGGCAGGCGGCGTCGACGCGGCCGACTGGGCCGAGATGCTGCTGCGCATGTACCTGCGCTGGGCCGAGCGCCACGGCTACCCCACCGACGTCTACGACATCTCCTACGCCGAAGAGGCGGGCATCAAGTCGGCGACGTTCAAGGTGAGCGCCCCGTACGTCTACGGCACCCTCTCGGTCGAGCAGGGCACGCACCGCCTGGTGCGGATCTCGCCGTTCGACAACCAGAGCCGCCGCCAGACGTCCTTCGCCCACGTCGAGGTGCTGCCGGAGGTCGAGGAGGTCGACCACGTCGATATCGCGGAGAAGGACATCCGCGTCGACGTGTACCGCTCGTCGGGCCCCGGTGGACAGAGCGTGAACACCACCGACTCCGCGGTGCGCATCACGCACCTGCCGACCGGCATCGTCGTCTCCTGCCAGAACGAGAAGTCGCAGCTGCAGAACAAGGCCGCGGCGCTGAAGGTCCTTCAGGCCCGCCTGATGCTGCGCAAGAAGGAAGAGGAGCGGGCCGAAATGGACGCCCTCAAGGACGGCGGCTCCAGCTGGGGCAACCAGATGCGCTCGTACGTGCTGCACCCGTACCAGATGGTCAAGGACCTGCGCACCGACTTCGAGGTCGGCAACCCGAGCGCCGTGCTCGACGGCGAGATCGACGGCTTCCTCGAGGCGGGCATCCGCTGGCGCAAGCAGGCCGCGGTCGCGTAACCACCGGCTGCGTGAGTCCACTGTCGCCTGATCGAAACAGGCGGCAGGGATCCACTGTCGACACCCGGAACCGATTCCGGGGCAAGGGACTTCAGCTACCGTCCGGCGCGGCAAACGCCACGCTTGGCGACGGCGGGGGTCCCTTGCTCGTTTCGGGGGCACGGGCAACCCGGGCTTAACGAGGCCCATGGGTAGTATGCCGAACCGTGATCCGGCTCGAAGAGGTTTCCAAGGTCTACAAGACCTCGACCCGTCCTGCCCTCGAACGGGTGTCGGTCGAGATCGACAAGGGTGAGTTCGTCTTCCTCATCGGCCCTTCGGGTTCCGGGAAGTCGACGTTCCTGCGCCTGTTGCTGCGCGAAGAGGTCCCGAGCAAGGGCCGCGTGATGGTGTCCAACTTCGACGTCGCCAAGCTCGCGCGGCGCAGGGTCCCCCGCCTGCGCCAGACGATCGGCTGCGTCTTCCAGGACTTCCGCCTGCTGGCCAACAAGACCGTGGCCGAGAATGTCGCGTTCGCGCTCGAGGTGATCGGCAAGCCGCGCCTGACCATCAAGAAGGTCGTGCCGGAGGTGCTGGAGCTCGTGGGCTTGGAGGGCAAGGCCGACCGCCTGCCCAACGAGCTCTCCGGTGGCGAGCAGCAGCGCGTGGCGATCGCGCGCGCGTTCGTGAACCGGCCGCTGGTGCTGCTGGCCGACGAGCCGACCGGGAACCTGGATCCCGACACGAGCCAGGACATCATGCTGCTGCTGGAGCGCATCAACCGCACGGGCACGACCGTGCTGATGGCCACCCACGACCACTCCATCGTGGACTCGATGCGCCGCCGGGTCGTCGAGCTGCAGCTCGGCCGCGTGATCCGCGACGACGCCCGCGGGGTGTACGGCATCGGTCGCTGAGCGACCCGCCGCCCGCCTTCCCCGACAGCCCCGACCCAACAAGGGACAGACACCTGCGATGCGTGCCAGTTTCGTCTTCAGCGAGGTCCTCACCGGTTTGCGCCGGAACGTCACGATGACCATCGCGATGATCCTCACCACGGCGGTCTCCCTCGCCATGCTCGGCGGTGGCCTCCTGGCCGTGCGGACGATCGACAAGATGAAGGCGAACTTCCTCGCCGAGGTCGAGGTCCAGGTCAGTCTGGTCGAGGACATCAGCGCCAACGACAAGAACTGCTCGCAGCCGCTGTGCAGCGGGCTGCGCGAGTCGCTGCAGAACAACCCCGGCGTCGAGTCTGTGGTGTACGAGAACCGCGACCAGGCCTACGACCGGTTCAAGAAGATCTTCGCGAGCCAGCCCGAGCTGCTGGAGCTCACCGGCCCGGAGGCGCTGCCGGCGTCGCTGCAGGTGAAGCTGAAGGACCCGGACCGCAGCGCCGCGATCATCGCGGAGTACTCGGGCAAGCCCGGTGTGCGCAAGGTCGACGACCAGAAGAAGTTCCTCGACCGCGTGTTCAACGTGTTCAACGGCATCCGCAACATCGCGTTCGGGATCGCGCTCATCATGGCCATCGCGGCGCTGCTGCTGATCGCGAACACCATCCAGGTGTCGGCGTTCACCCGGCGCACGGAGGTCGGCATCATGCGGCTGGTCGGCGCGACCCGGTGGTACACACAGCTACCGTTCCTCCTGGAGGCGGTGGTCGCCGGCGTGGTCGGTGCCGTGCTCGGCATCCTGTTCCTGCTGGCTGCCAAGCTCACGTTCCTCGACTCCGTGCTCACCGGTGAGGTCTTCCCGCAGATCACCACGCTGGAGCTGCTGTTCCCCGTGGCGCCGATGCTGCTGGCCGTGTCGGTTGTGATCTCGGCGATCACCGGGTACGTCACGCTCCGCCTGTACGTCCGCCACTAGTTTCGCCTCGACGCCGCGTGGGCAGGATTTCGGTCCAGCCCACGCGGCGTTGTCGTTTTCAGCCCACGGCGGCCAGTACGGCGTCCAATTCGTCCACCTGGGACGGTGCCGGCAGCGCGTGCAGGGGACCGTCGGGGCGGACGACGGCGACCACCGGCTTCGACGCCGTGCGGTTCGAGGGGCTGGCCGCCCGCGCCTGCGTGTTGCCGGCCGCGCACCGCCTCGACGAGCTGCACGCGAGGCTCGAAGGTGAGCTGGGCGTCGGCCCGTCTCCACGGTTGCCGCAGCTGCGGAGCTGCATCCAGGCCGACGAGTCCGGCACGCCGGATCGGTGGCCCAGCGCGGTGTCCTGACCAGGGGAGCGGTGCGGGGAAACCCTGTCGGCTCCCGCGGGGAAAACCACGTAGAGTTGACATCATGCCCAAGGAACGTGGACAGAAGGTCATCGCGTCGAACCGCAAGGCTCGGCACGACTACTCCATCCTGGACACCTACGAAGCGGGACTGGTGCTCCAGGGCACGGAGGTGAAGAGCCTTCGGGAGGGCAAGGCCTCGCTCGCCGACGCGTTCGCGACCGTCGACGACGGCGAGGTGTGGCTGCGCAACGTGCACATCCCGGAGTACACGCAGGGCACCTGGACCAACCACACGCCGCGGCGCACGCGCAAGCTGCTGCTGCACCGCGGCGAGATCGAGAAGCTGATCGGCAAGACGAAGGAGAGCGGCCTCTCGCTGGTGCCGCTGTCGATGTACTTCAAGGACGGCAAGGTCAAGGTCGAGATCGCGCTGGCCAAGGGCAAGAAGGCCTACGACAAGCGCCAGACGCTGGCCAAACGCGACGCCGAACGCGCCATCAGCAAGGCCATGGGCCGCGCGCTGAAGGGCCGGTTCACGGAGTGACGCTCGGTCCTACCTCGGACGCCGACGTCGCTCGGTGGACCGCTGCCCTCGGCCTCGACGGGCTCGTCGACATGCACGTGCACTTCCTGCCGAAGTCCGTGATGGACAAGGTCTGGGCCTACTTCGATCAGGCGCAGGAGCACTACGGCACCGAATGGCCGGTGCACTACCGGACGGCGGAGCAGGAGCGCGTGCAGACCCTGCGCGAGCTGGGTGTGACGCAGTTCGCACCGCTGGTCTACCCGCACAAGCCGGGGATGGCGGAGTGGCTCACGTCGTGGGTGCTGGAGTTCGCCGAGCAGGTGCCCGAAGCGGTGCCCACGGGCACGTTCTACCCCGAGCCGGCCGCCGCGTCCTCAGTGGACGCCACCCTGCGGGCCGGCGCGCGGTGCTTCAAGGCCCACGTGCAGGTCGGCAAGTACGACCCGCGAGACGACCTGCTGAAGCCGGTGTGGGGTTCGCTGGCCGACGCGGGCGTGCCCGTCGTCGTCCACTGTGGACATGGGCCGCTGCGCGGCGACTTCACGGGCCTGAACGTGTTCGCCGAGGTCCTCGAACGGCACCCGAACCTCACGGCCGTGCTGGCCCACGCGGCGATGCCCGAGTTCACCAGCGCGTTCGAGCTGATGGCGCGCTTCCCGCGCGTGCACATCGACACCACGATGGTCGGCGTGCCGTTCGCGCAGAAGATGTCGCCGCTGCCGCCCGACTGGACCGACCGGCTCGTCGAGTTCGCCGACCGCGTGGTGCTGGGTACGGACTTCCCGAACATCCCGTACTCCTACGCCACGCAGCTGCAGGCGATCGCCGGCTGGGCGGCCGACGATCGCCTGGGGGAGCCGTTCCTGCGGGCCGTGCTGCACGACACCCCCGCGAAGCTGCTCAGCGTTTGATCTTCGCCGCCTCCGTGATCGCGACGGCCCGGCCGAGCAGCGGCGTCAGCGACACCTGACGGCCGGCCAGCGCGAACCCGGTGGCGAGCAGCACGACCCAGGGGATCGGGCCGTGGGCGAAGCCTTCGCTCAGCGGCTGGAACCCGTGCGCGGCGAGCCCGAGCAGGCCACCGGACGCGAGCAGCCCGGCCAGCACGAGCTGCGGCGTCCGAGCGGTGACCACCACGTCGTCGCGCTGCGTTTCGAAGCGGGAGAACAACCGCAGCAGCACGAGCAGCACGGCGGCGCACAGCGCGAACCAGGCCGGTGCCATCACGAGCCACAGCACCGAACCGGGCGCCGGCGTCGCGTACCCGAGGCCGAGCACCGTCACGCCGGAGACGACGATCAGCGCCGGCATGTGCCAGAGGTACACGCTCATGAACCGCGCGCCGATCCAGCTCAGCGCGGTGCCCACACCAGGCCGGGCGGCCAGCGCGTTGAGTTGCGGGCGGAACGCGAGCAGCAGACCGAGCTGACCCACGGCCAGGAACAGCAGCAACACGGTGGGCGGGCTCATGTTCGACACCGGCGCGCCCGGCATGCCGATCATGCTGGCCGGGTACGGACCGAACGCGACCAGTAGCGCCGTGACCCCGAAACCGGCGGCGGACAACGCGAGCGCGCCACGGCGGGTCAGCTCACCGAGCCGGCCTTCCACGTAAGCGAAACCGAGCTGGTGCACGGCGACCCATACGAACACCGCGTTGACGTACCCGATCAGGCCGAGGTCGGCGAATCGCGCGACGTCGACGAGCGCGCCCGCCACGGCCATCACCAGCGGCACCCACAGGCCCCAGCGGCGGTGCGCCGCGACCATCAGCGGCGTGAGCAGCACCGTGAGCAGGTAGACGGACAGGAACCACAGCAGCTGCGCGGCGATCGAGCTCGCCACCTGCAGCGGCTGCGCCGGAATTCCCATGCCCTGCAGCAGATCCGGCACCACGAGCCACACGGCCAGCAGCGGAAGCACCGGCACCAGCAGCCTTCGGACGCGCGCGGCGAGCCACGCGCGGGAGGATTCCGCGCGGCGCAAGGAGATCAGGTTCGCCGCGCCGCCGGCGAAGAAGACCAATGGCATCACTTGCGAAAGCCACGTCACGACCCACCAGCCGGGCGTCGCGAGCGCGTTGCCCGTCACCAGCGTGCCGTGGGAGTAGGAAAGCACCGGCATCACCCAGTGCTGCGTGATCACGGCCAGGATCGCGCCTGCCCGCACCACGTCGAGGAACTTGTCGCGGCCGCCGGGAGCGACCGGTGTGCTGACCCGCAGCAGGCTCGTCGTCATGCCTCTAAGGCTGGTCGCCGCGGGCTTTTGAGACAGCGGGGTGAGCCGCCGAGTTCGACCTCCGGCCAGCCCGTGGTCGATACGGGGGTTGTCCCTACCTCAGGCCGTCGGACTCCGGTTCGGAGTGCGAGGGTTCCGAGTGCGTGGTGGCGCTCACGCGGTACTCCCAGCCGTGGTCGGTCATGCCGAGCTCGTACAGCGTCTCGATCTTCGGACCGCCGTGGAGGTGGATGTGGCGCACGATCGTGCCTGGGACCGGTTCCTCGTCTGCGAGCTCCTGGACACGGCCGTCGAGCGGACCGCCGAAGAAGCGGACGCTGCGGTCGGTCACCGGGAACTCCTCACCAGACATTGGTCCATGGTAAGCGAGGCCCTCACGCGCGTGCTGCCGCCAATACGGGTGACGGCCGTCAGCGGCCCAGGTACGTCAGGACCGCTCGCACCCGCCGGTGTTCTTCCGAGCTGGCTTCGAGACCGAGCTTGGAGAAGATGTTGCCGATATGCTTTTCGACGGCACCGTGCGACACCACGAGCCGGTTGGCGATCGCCGTGTTCGACAACCCTTGTGCCATCAGGCCCAGCACTTCCGATTCGCGCGCGGTGAGCGCGTCGAGCGGGTTGCGGCGCCCGCGGGCCATCAGCTGCGCGATCACGTCCGGGTCGATCGCGGTGCCGCCTCCCGCGACGCGGCGCACGGCGTCGAGGAAGTCGGCGACGTCGGCGACGCGTTCCTTGAGCAGGTAACCCACCCCGCCGGCGCCACCGGAGAGCAGCTCCACGGCGTAGCTCTCCTCGACGTATTGCGAAAGCACCAGCACGGGCAAGCCGGGCACGGCGGCGCGCGCGGCGAGGGCGGCGCGCAGACCTTCGTCGGTGAACGTCGGCGGCATGCGCACGTCGACGATCGCGAGGTCGGGCCGGTGTTCGGTGACCGCGCCGAGCAGGTCGTCACCGTTGTCGACGGCGGCGACGGTCTCGATGCCCTCGTCGGCGAGCAGGCGCGTGACCCCCGCCCGCAGCAGCACGGCGTCTTCGGCGATCACTACTCGCATCAGGCCCCCAGGCTCGTGAGAGAAAAGCTCCGGGGCTATTCACTCACGAGCGGGTCACCATTGACACGGCAGGTCCGCCCGGATCACGGTCGGTCCGCCGACGGGGCTGACCACGGTGATCACGCCGTCGATGGTCGCGGCGCGGTCGGCCAGGCCCGCGAGCCCGCCGCCGGGACGCACCTCGGCGCCGCCGTGCCCGTTGTCGGTGATCTCGACGATCACGTGCGTCTCGCTGCGCCACACCTTCACGACCGCCTCGGTGGCGCCGGAGTGCTTGGCGATGTTGGTGAGCGTCTCGCCGACGATGAAGTACGCGGTGGTCTCCACCGCGGCCGGCGGGCGGGGCTCGACGTCCACGCTCACGTCGACCGGGATCGGCGACTTCGCGGCCTGGGCCGAAAGCGCGGCGTCGAGGCCGCGGTCGCCGAGCACGGCGGGATAGATGCCCCGGGCGAGGTCGCGCAGCTCGGAGACGGCGAGTTTGGCGTCGGCGTGGGCCTCGTCGATGAGGTCGCGCACGGCAGCGGGGTCGTTGTCGAACTTCGACTTCGCGCGCCCGAGGCTCATGGCGACGGCGACGAGCCGCTGCTGTGCGCCGTCGTGCAGGTCGCGCTCGATGCGTCGCCGCTCGGCCTCGGCCGCGTCGACGCCACGGGCTCGGGAGGCCTGCAGGTGCTCGGCCTTTTCCTCGAGCTTCTTCGTGCGGTTCGGGCCCAGGAGGGACAGGGCGAGATTGCCGTGGAGCCAGCCCAGCCACGGCGTCACCCAGATCGCCATCGGCAGCAGCACGATCGACGCGATCGCCACCGGCAGCTCCACGCAGGCCAGGGGGAACGCGATCATCAGGTACGCGAGGTCACGCCACGTCGTCGGGTCGGTGAGGCGGGTGAGCCAGCGGCGCGTCATCGACTGGCCCTCGAGCGGCAGCCGCTCGACCTTGGTGAGTGGCGTCCGCAGCATCGTGTGCGCCCACCGGCGCTCCGCGTCGCCCGACCAGCGGACGAACGCCGTGGTCGCGAGCAGGATCGGGAACCCGACCCAGACCACGACCGTGCCGACGCCCACTGTCGCGCCCACCACGATGAGCACGAACTGGACCAGGCGGAACACGAAGCTCGTGATCATGTAGACGATCGTGCGCGCGGGGTTCGGCCGGGGATGCTCCGGCAGCTGCTGCTCCGTGGTCATCCGGTCACCGTGCTCGTCTCGTCGAGTTCCTGCCACGAGCGCTCCATGCGCCGGCGCTGGGACACGGTCGGCCGCAGCAGAGCCACGGCGAGCCCGCCGTGCAGTGCCGCCAGGCCCCTGGTCAGCGCCACGGACAGGGCGACGAACAGGACCCCCAGCGCCGCCCAGGGCAGCGCGCTCACCGTCGAGTCGACGGTGAGCCACCGCACATCGTATCCCGGGAAGTACCAGGCGCCCTCGGGCAGGAAGCGGTAGTAGATCGGCAGCGCGACCAGGCCCAGGCTCGTCGCCCAGAACGTCACGACCAGCACGAACTCGACGAGACCGACGGGGAAGAGCAGGAAGAAGTACGACAGGTCGCGCCACGTGGCGCCGTCCTTCAACCGCGTGGTCCAGCGAGCGCGCTGGCCGGTGGGCGGCAGCGGCAGATACGGGCTGTCCACGTACGTGTCGAGCAGCGAAAACACCCGCGCCCGCTCCATCCGGCCGGCCCCGCGGGCCAGCAGGACGAGCAGCCCCAGCAGCGGCACCCCCAGCCACACGACGAGCGTCCCGGCGCCGGCCGAGAGCAGCACCGTGATGAGGGTGAACGAGACGATGCCCAAGGGCAGGTTGAGCAGCAGAAACGCCAGCGCCCGACCCAACGGCGGGTGGCGCCTCCTCGCGGCGGACACGGTGACCATGGCGGGGCTCCTTCTCCAAGCGAACGACCTGCTCAGCATCGCTTCGGAAGGCTCTCGCCTGAATGGGGCGCGCGGGCATGTTCCGGGTAGGGCCAGCCCCACCCCGCCCCCGTGCCTCCTCGCGCCTCCGGGAATCAACCAGGTTGCCGCACGCGTTATGATGGTCAGGTTATGCAGCACCTACAAGGGGGTGAACGGTTTCGACTCTGGACGTTGAGTCAGGGGAAGCGTGTCGGTGCAGGCGAGAGACCACCGCAAGCGTCATCGCAAACCAATAAGCGCCAAGGCCAATAGCCAGCGCGACTTCGCTCTTGCTGCCTAAGTAGCAGAGTGAGTCTGTCGGCCCGGGATCGCCTCCGACCCGGTAGCCGGCATCAGCTAGGAGGCTCACCGCCAGTCCCGGTCACGGGGCCTGGTTGGGAAGCAAACAGTGGCTGGGCTCGTCACTTCAGCTTGTTCACGTGACTGAAGGGGCCAAGTAGAGACAGAGTGGACTGCACACGGAGAAGCCCTGTCAAGACGCTAGAGGACCCGGGTTCAATTCCCGGCACCTCCACAAGAATGGCCGGCTCATGCTCGCGGGGAGCTTGAGCCGGTTTTCTTGTGTCGGAGTGTTTTTCTGGGGGTGCGACCCCCAGACCCCGCCCGGGGGCGGGCCCCCGGACCCCCATCGTGGTGAGTGGCGTGCGTTGCCGGGTGCGGCTGCCAGGCCCCATTGTGGTGAGGGGCGTGCGTTGCCGGGTGCGGGTGGTAGGGGTGGGGGCTTCGTCTTTGTTGGCCCGCGGGCTGGTTGTTGTGTGCGGGTGGGCGCCTGTCCGGCGTGGCAGGTTGCGGGGAGGCGTGGTCGCGTTCAAAATATGAGCATGTTCAATTCGAATGAACATGAAGGTTTGCTGAACGCGATGGGCTGGCCTGCCGAGGTGTGCTCCCGACTCGAGGAACTGGGTCTCCGGGTCGAAGTGCTGAACACCGAGGTGCGGGAGACCGATGCGCTGCGAGGGCATCGGATGGATGCCGTCGTGAAGCTCAGTACGGCATCCGGTGCCACCCGGACGTACGTCGTCGAGGCCAAGCAGCGGGTGACCGCGGAGCTTGCCACGGCAGTCCATTTTCCGCCGGTCCTTCCGCCTCTGCTGTTCACCACGCACCTCGGCGAACCGGTCGCCGAGGTGCTGCGTTCCCGGGGGATCGACTATGCGGACACCGCGGGCAATGCCCACCTCGTTTGGGACGACGTCCTGATCGACGTCCGAGGCCGCCGCAAGCCCGCCAAGTCTGCCGGACGAACCTCGTTGCGAGGTGCGCGGGCGTTTGGCCGGGCCGGACTTCAGGTCCTTTTTGCCCTGCTCAGCTGGCCGGAGGCGATCGCCTTTCCGTACCGTCGGTTGGCTGAGAC
Organism: Amycolatopsis sp. NPDC005232; assembly: GCF_040607795.1. NCBI lineage: Bacteria > Bacillati > Actinomycetota > Actinomycetes > Pseudonocardiales > Pseudonocardiaceae > Amycolatopsis > Amycolatopsis sp. NPDC005232. The sequence goes on from NZ_JBEXHL010000004.1 coordinate 49,573, forward strand.
AAGCGGTGTTTCGCTCGGCACGGTCAAGACAGTGATCGATGAGCTCTCCGGTGCTGGCTACCTGTATGAGGCTCGGAACGAGCGGCGGCTCGCTCACGGAGCCGAGCTTCTCGATCGTTGGTCGGAGGCCTACTCGACCACCCTGGCCTCCTCGCTCGTCCTGGCCGAGTTCGTCACGGCTGACCTTTCGTGGTGGAGCAAGGCGAAAGTGGAGATGCTCTCCCTGGGAGTCCAGGTCGGCGGGGAAGCGGGAGCGAGCCTCATCGACCGGCATCTGCGGCCGGCCTCACTCACGCTCTACGCCGACCGGCTGCCGGTCAAGCTCATCGGCCGGCACCGTCTGGCTCGGGCGGAAAACGACGCAAACGTACATATCCGGACGCGATTCTGGCAGTCGCCCGAGCCGGAGTCCTGGATTGTGCCGGCCCCGTTGATTTACGCAGACCTGCTGGCGTCCGGCGATCCCCGCCAGCGTGAGCACGGAGACCGGATCAGGAGTGGTGATGATCGACTTAAGCGCATCGACCGAACCTGATCTTCTTCTCGCCGCGAGAGTGCTGGCCCGGGTGGATGTCGTCGCCCGCGGGGAAGAAGTCGACTATCTCGTGGTCGGGGCGACCGCACGCACGATCCTGTCGATCGGGCTGGTTGGTGGCCCACCCGAACGGGCCACCCGGGACATCGACATCGCCGCTGCGATGGGTACCTGGGACGACTTCGAACGGTTCGTGAGCCAACTCGAACGGCGTGACCGGAGCTTCCATTCGTTCCTCGTGGAGGGCGTCGAGGTTGATGTGGTGCCTTACGGTGGCATCGAGGGGGCAGACCGGACCATCCTCTGGCCCGACGACCACCGGATGAATGTCCGCGGCCTGAGCGAAGCTGTGGCAACAGCCGAGCAGGTGCGCCTGCCCGGTGGGCTCGTCATCAAGGTTCCCGCAGTACCGGCCTTGGCTTTGCTCAAGCTCCTGACCTGGTGGGATCGACGCCTCACGACTACGCACGATGCCATCGACCTCGGAATGATGATCGGCTGGTACTCGTGCGGGCCATACCTGGATCGCATATACGACGAGGAACTCGAAGTTCTCGAGCGGAACGGCTTCGACCCCCAGCTCGCGGGAGCCTGGCTTCTGGGTTCACACATGCCTGGCCTGCTTGACCACGAGGGCGTCGCCGTGCTGCTCGACATCGTCGGCGATGACGATGTATTGGCGCGATTGGCCACCGAGGTTCGCCGTGCCCGCAGTTCGGATCTCGTTCTCGCTCTGGCTGAGGGCATCAAGGAGGTGGCTGCTCAAGGGGAGTGAGCCCGGCGTGCGGCGTGGGGCAGACGGGACGAGAGTGGGCGTACGGAGCAACCACCCTAAATCCGCCTCAAGTCAGCTTCCTGTCGAAGCCCAACGGGTGGTAAACCTCCGACCACGAAGCTCACCGGCGAGCGCGTGGTGTGGTCCGTACCTCGTCGGGAGTCCCGGAAGGCCCTGAGTGGTCTGAGAAAGGGAGTGCCATGCGCCGTCGTCGAATACTCATCGTTCTGCTGGCCGCGGGGGTCGCCGTGGGGACCGCGGTGCCCGCGGCCCAGGCGCAGCAAGGGGGCAAGCAGACGGTCGCCGAGGGGTACGGCGGGGCGGTCGTCTCGGACACCCTCGAGTCCACCCAGGCGGGCATCGACGTGTTGCGCAAGGGGGGCACGGCGGCCGACGCCGCGGTCGCCGTGGCGTCGACGCTCGGGGTGACCGATCCGTACGTCGCCGGGCCCGGTGGTGGCGGCTACTTCGTCTACTACGACGCCAAGACCAAGCGCGTGTCCACCATCGACGGGCGTGAGACCACGCCGGCCGCCGACGGGTCCGACATGTTCGTCGACCCGGCCACCGGCAAGGCCTACGACTTCGAGACCGCCGTCGAGAGCGGCCGGTCCGTGGGCGTGCCCGGCATGCTGGCCACGTGGCAGCGCGCGCTGCAACGCTGGGGCAAGTTCAGTCTCGCCGACAACCTCAAGCCCGCCGTGCAGGTCGCCGAACACGGCTTCGTGGTGAACCCCGAGTTCGCCTCCGAGACGGCCTCGCTCAAGGACAAGCTGTCGCACTTCGCGCCCAGCGCCGCGCTGTTCCTGCCGGGCGGCGACGCGCCGAAGGTCGGCTCCGTTTTCCGCAACCCGGACCTCGCCGACACCTACCGCCAGATCGGCCGCCAGGGCATCGGCGCGTTCTACGGCGGTTCCGTCGGCCGCGACCTCGTCAAGACCGTCCAGAACCCGCCGCTCGCCAAGGGCGCGCCGATCAAGCCGATGTCCGGCCCGATGCAGCTGTCGGACCTGCGCGATTACCGTGCCCTCGACGGCTCGCCGACGCGCGTGAACTACCGCGGCTACGACGTCTACGGCATGGCCCCGTCCTCCAGCGGCGGCATCACCGTCGGGGAGTCGCTCAACATCCTCGGCAACTACGACCTGTCCAAGATGGACCGCACGCAGGCGCTGCACCACTACCTGGAGGCCAGCCGCCTCGCGTTCGCAGACCGCAACCGCTACATCGGCGACTCCCGGTACGTGAAGGTCCCGCAGCAGCAGCTCCTGTCGAAGCAGTTCGCGGCCACGCGCGCCTGCCAGATCGACCCGGACAAGGCCGGTCAGAGCCCCGTCGCGCCCGGTGACCCGTACTCCCACAAGGGTGGCTGCACGACCGCGCCCGCCGCTTCGTCCGACAGCAACGAGCAGCACACCAACCACTTCGTCGTCAGCGACAAGTGGGGCAACGTCGTCTCTTACACCAACACGATCGAGCAGCTCGCCGGCAGCGGCATGACCGTCTCGGGCCGCGGCTTCCTGCTCAACAACGAGCTCACGGACTTCAACTTCACGCCCACCCAGGGCACCGCGGCCGACCCCAACCTGCCGGCCGCCGGCAAGCGCCCGCGGTCCAGCATGTCCCCGACGATCGTGCTCAAGGACGGCAAGCCCGTGCTCGCCGTCGGCTCCCCGGGCGGCGCCACGATCATCACGACGGTGCTGCAGGTCCTGGTCAACCGCCTCGACCTTGGCATGAGCCTGCCGGACGCGATCGCCGCGCCGCGTGCGTCGCAGCGCAACGCGAAGACGTCCGACGCGGAGCCGGCGTTCCTCGCGTTGCCCACCACGAAGGGGCTCGAAGCGCTGGGGCAGAGCTTCAGCCAGGTCAGCTCCATCGGTGTCGCGGCCGGGCTGGAATTCAAGCCGGGCGGCAAGATCCTCGCGGCCGGTGAACCCGTCCGCCGGGGCGGCACCTCGGCGATGGTGGTCTCTTCGCACCGCTGATTCGCCTGTCGAAAGGCCCGCTTCGCCACTCCTGGAATCCAAGGAGCGGCGAAGCGGGCCTTTTCACTGCGGCGTCGTGCCCCCGATCCGGCTCGTCAGCTCCGCGGCCGTCTCGGCAACCGCCGCCGCGAACTCCGGAAAAGTCTCGCCGCACGGCCCGTCGTCGGGACAAAGATGGCGCAGCGTCACCGAAATCGACGCCATCGGCCGCGCCCCGTGGTCGAACACGGGCGCCGCGACGGACGCGAACCCGTCCGTCACGTGACCGTCCTCGACCGCCCACCCGAGCCGTCGTTCCGCGGCCAACGTCCGGCGCAGGGCGGCCAGCGAATCCGGCCCACGCCGGGTCCGGAGCACGAACGACGCCGCCATCGGGAACAGCGCGCGGACGTGGGCGGCCGGCAGGTGGTTCAGAATCGCCCGCCCCGACGCCGTGAGCTGCCCGGGCAGCCGCACGCCGACGTCGGTGACCAGGGTTTCCGGCCGCGCCGGTCGCTCCTTGATCAGGTACAGCGACTCGTTCCCGTGCAGCACGCCCAGGTGCGCGCTGTGGCCGACGCGGTCCACGAGCTTGCGCAGCAGGGGCGCGGCCAGCCGTTCGAGCGGGTCGTGGCGCAGGTACGCCGACCCGAGCTCGAACGCGGCGATCCCGAGGCCGTAGCGGCGTTCGGCAGGCAGGTGGGCGACGAAACCGGCGGCGACGAGCTCGTTGAGCAGGTGGTACGTCGTCGAACGGGGCAGATGCAGGTCCCGGGCGACGGTCGCCGCGGACACCGGACCGGCGTGGCCTGCGAGCAACCGCAGCACGGCAAGGCCGTTGCGCAGGGCGGGAACGTCCGAACTGCTCACCTCGCTCCTTCCGCCACTGGTGCACGAGCGGGACACTCGTGCCAGGCACCGAAGCTCCAACCTCGCTGTGTCTTGGATACCAGACACTACCGCCAACTCCGCTCTCCCGCCCGGGCGCTGATCGTTGTTTCAATGGCAACCATGCCGGAACCAGTGCTCTTGGGCTCGAAGCCGATGACCGCGTCCGACGTCGTCGACGTCGTCCGTGGACACGCGCACGTCGGGCTCACCGAGGCGACCGAGAAGAACCTCGCCGCCACCCGCCAGCACATCGAGGACCTCGCTCACGCGACCTCGCCCACGTATGGCGTCTCGACGGGCTTCGGCGCGCTCGCGACGCGCCACATCCCCCTGGAGAGCCGCACCGCGCTGCAACGCAGCCTCATCCGCTCGCACGCCGCGGGCGCGGGGCCGGCGGTGGAGACAGAAGTCGTGCGCTCGCTGATGGTGCTGCGCCTGCGCACGCTCGCAAGCGGCTACACCGGCGTGCGGCCGGAGACGGCGCAAGCGCTTGCGGGCCTGCTCAACGCGGGGATCACCCCCGTCGTCCACGAGTACGGCTCGCTCGGCTGCTCGGGTGACCTCGCGCCGCTGGCGGCGATCGCGCTCGCGCTGATGGGCGAAGGCGAAGTGGACCACGAAGGCGAGCGCAAACCCGCCGCCGACGCTCTGCGCGCGGCCGGCATCGCGCCCGTCGTGCTGGCCGAGAAGGAAGGCCTGGCGCTCACCAACGGCACCGACGGCATGCTCGGCATGCTGCTGCTCGCGGCCGCCGACCTGCACAACCTGCTCGACGTCGCGGACCTCACCGCGGCGATGAGCGTCGAGGCGCTGCTGGGCACCGACCGGGCCTTCGCCGCCGACCTGCAGGCGCTGCGGCCGCACCCCGGTCAGGCGGTCAGCGCGGCGCGGATGTTCGCGGCGCTGCAGGGCTCGAAGATCGTCGAAAGCCACCGCGGGCCTGATTGCAACCGCGTGCAGGACGCGTACTCGCTGCGCTGCGCACCGCAGGTCCACGGCGCCGCGCGCGACACGCTCGCGCACGCCGAGCTCGTGGCCGACCGTGAGCTGCGGTCCGCTGTGGACAATCCCGTGGTACTGCCCGACGGCCGTGTCGAGTCCAACGGCAACTTCCACGGCGCGCCCGTGGCGTACGTACTCGATTTCCTCGCGATCCCCGTCGCCGACGTCGCCGGCATCGCCGAACGGCGCACCGACCGGATGCTCGACAAGGCGCGCTCGGCCGGCCTGCCGCCGTTCCTCGCGCACGACCCGGGCGTCGACTCCGGGCACATGATCGCGCAATACACCCAGGCCGCGGTGGTCAGCGAGCTGAAGCGGCTCGCGGTGCCGGCGTCGGTCGACTCCATCCCGAGCAGCGCGATGCAGGAGGACCACGTCTCCATGGGCTGGTCCGCGGCGCGCAAGCTGCGCAAGGCCGTCGAAGGCCTGAACACGGTGCTGGCGATCGAGCTGCTCACCGCCGCCCGCGCGCTCGACTTCCGCGCGCCGCTGGAACCGTCGCCGGTCACCGGCGCGGTGCGCGACCTGCTCCGCACGAAGGTCGCGGGCCCGGGCCCCGACCGGCACCTGGCGCCCGAGATCGCGGCCGCCGAAGAACTCGTCCGCTCCGGCGCCGTCCTGGCCGCCGCCCGTCTGGAGGCCTGAGAATGTCTCGCACCGTCCGTGCCGCCCGCGGCACCCAGCTCACCGCGAAGTCGTGGCAGACCGAAGCCGCGCTGCGGATGTTCCACAACAACCTCGATCCCGAGGTCGCCGAGCGGCCAGAGGACCTGGTCGTCTACGGCGGCACCGGCAAGGCCGCGCGCAACTGGCCGAGCTTCGACGCGATCACGCGTGAACTGACCATTTTGGACAATGATGAGACGCTGCTCGTGCAGTCGGGCAAGCCGGTCGGCGTGTTCCGCACGCATGAGTGGGCGCCGCGCGTACTGATCGCGAACTCGAACCTGGTGGGCGACTGGGCGACCTGGCCCGAGTTCCGCCGCCTGGAGCAGCAGGGCCTCACGATGTACGGCCAGATGACGGCCGGTTCGTGGATCTACATCGGCACGCAGGGCATCCTGCAGGGCACCTACGAGACGTTCGCCGCCGTCGCGAAGAAGCTCGCTTTGAAGGGACACAGTGGTGGCACCTTGCGCGGCACGCTCACCGTGACCGCGGGCCTCGGCGGCATGGGCGGCGCGCAGCCGCTCGCGGTGACCATGAACGACGGCGTGGCGCTCGTCGTCGAATGCGACCCGCAGCGCGCGCACCGCCGCGTCGAGACGCGCTACCTCGACGAGGTGGCTGACGACCTCGACGACGCCATCAAGCGCGTCACCACGGCGAAGAAGGAGCGGCGCCCGCTGTCGGTGGCGGTGGTCGGCAACGCCGCCGAGGTGCTGCCCGAGCTGCTGCGCCGCGGGGTCGAGGTCGACATCGTCACCGACCAGACCTCCGCGCACGACCCGCTGTCGTACCTGCCCAAGGGCGTCAGCGTGGACGACTGGCACGACTACGCGGCCAAGAAGCCCGACGAGTTCACCGACCGCTCGCGCGAGTCGATGGCCGACCACGTGAACGCGATGCTCGGCTTCCTCGACGCCGGCGCCGAGGTCTTCGACTACGGCAACTCCCTGCGCGGCGAGGCCAAGCTCGGCGGCTGCGAGCGCGCGTTCGACTTCCCCGGCTTCGTGCCCGCCTACATCCGTCCGCTGTTCTGCGAGGGCAACGGCCCGTTCCGCTGGGCGGCGCTCTCGGGCGACCCCGAGGACATCGCGGCCACCGACCGGGCGATGCTGGAGCTGTTCCCGGAGAACGAGTCCCTGGCCCGCTGGATCAAGCTGGCCGGCGAGCGCGTGGCGTTCCAGGGCCTGCCGGCGCGGATCTGCTGGCTCGGCTACGGCGAGCGTCACCTCGCGGGCTTGCGGTTCAACGAGATGGTGGCCAGCGGCGAACTCAAGGCGCCCGTGGTGATCGGGCGCGACCACCTCGACTCCGGCAGCGTCGCGTCGCCGTACCGAGAGACCGAGGCCATGGCCGACGGCTCCGACGCGATCGCCGACTGGCCGCTGCTCAACGCGCTGGTCAACACCGCCTCGGGCGCGAGCTGGGTGTCGATCCACCACGGTGGTGGCGTCGGCATGGGCCGCTCGATCCACGCGGGCCAAGTCAGCGTCGCTGACGGCACGGCGCTGGCCGCGCAGAAGCTCGAGCGCGTGCTCACGAACGACCCGGGCATGGGCGTGATCCGCCACGTCGACGCCGGTTACGACCACGCCGCCGAGGTCGCCGATGACCGCGGCGTGCGGATTCCCATGCGGGACAACGCGTGAGCACGACGGGGCTGCTCGGCGAGATCGCCGACGTCGGGCGCGACGTGAAGCGCGGCGGCTACTCGCGGCACGCGTTCGACGCGCCGGAGCACGACCTGCGCACGTGGTTCGTCGAACGCGCGCAGCGGCTGGGCCTGGACGTCGAGACCGACCGCAACGGCAACCTCTGGGCCTGGTGGGGCGCGCCGGGGCCGGACGCCGTGGTGACCGGCAGCCACCTCGACTCGGTTCCGGGCGGCGGTGCGTTCGACGGTCCGCTCGGCGTGACGAGCGCGCTGGCGGCCGTGGAAGTTTTGCAGGCCAAGGGGTTCCGGCCGGCCAAGCCGTTCGCCGTGGTCGTGTTCGCCGAGGAGGAAGGCGGCCGGTTCGGTGTGCCTTGCCTCGGCTCGCGGCTGATGACCGGCACGATCGACGCCGGCAAAGCGCGAGCGCTGCGGGACCCGGACGGCGTCACGTTGTGGGAGGCGGCCGCGAAGTCCGGTCTCGACGTGGACCGGATCGGCGCGGAGCCCGAGCGGCTGGGGCTCATCGGCCGGTTCCTGGAGCTGCACGTGGAGCAGGGCCGCGGCCTCATCGACCTCGGTTCGGCGGTAGCGGTCGGCAGCACGGTGATCGCCCACGGGCGGTGGCGGTTCTCGTTCTCCGGTCAGGGAAACCACGCCGGCGCGACGCTGATCGCCGACCGCGTGGACCCGATGCTGCCCGCGGCCGAGACCGTGGTGGCCGTGCGGCGGCTGGCGAAGACGCGGGCGGACGCGCGGGCGACCGTCGGCCGGCTCGTGCCGACGCCGGGTGGTACCAACGTCATCGCGTCCACTGTGGACCTCTGGCTCGACGCGCGCGTGCCCGGCACGGTGACGCCGGAGCTCGTCGAGGACATTTCGCAGGCGGCGCGGGCCGCGGCGGAAGCGGAGGGCTGCTCGCTGAGCGTCACGCGCGAGTCGTACTCCGACGACGTCGTGTTCGACGAGAAGCTGCGGCGTGACCTGGGGGAGTGGCTCGGCGAGGTGCCCGAGCTGCCGACCGGAGCGGGCCACGACGCGGCGATCCTGGCCGGGTTCGTGCCCGCCGGGATGCTCTACGTGCGCAACCCCACCGGCATCAGCCACTCGCCGGAGGAGTTCGCCGAGGCCGACGACGTGGAGGCCGGCGCGCGGGCGCTGGCCGAGGTGCTGGAGCGGCTGGCGGCATGACCACGTACTGGTGCGAACGGGCCTGGCTGCCCGACGGGATCGCCGAAGCCGTGCTGCTCGTGGTGCGCGACGGGCGGATCATGTCGGTCACGTCGGGCGCACCGAAGTCCGGGACCGTCCTGGCCGGGCTCACGCTGCCGGGGTTCGCCAACGGGCACTCGCACGCGTTCCACCGCGCGCTGCGGGGCCGGACGCACCACGAGCGTGGCACCTTCTGGACCTGGCGCGAGCGGATGTACTCGCTGGCCGCGCGCCTCGACCCGGACGTGTACTACCGGCTCGCGCGCGGCGTCTACGCGGAAATGGTGCTCGGCGGGTACACGAGCGTCGGCGAGTTCCACTACCTGCACCACGCGCCGGGCGGGAAGCCGTACGCGTCGCCGAACGCGATGGGCGACGCGCTGCGCCAGGCCGCGCGGGACGCGGGGATCCGGCTGACGCTGCTGGACACGTGTTACCTCGCGGGCGGGATCGGCGTGCCGCCGGACGAGGTGCAGCAGCGGTTCTCCGACGGCTCGGCCGAGAAGTGGGCTTCGCGCGTGGCGTCGCTGGCCGAGGACGAGTTGTTCCGCGTCGGCGGGGCCATCCACTCCGTGCGCGCGGTGCCGGCGGACGATTTGTCGACCGTGAACCAGGGGGTGCCCGGCCAGCGGCCGTTGCACATCCACCTGTCCGAACAGCGTGCGGAGAACGAGCAGTGCGAGGCGGCGTACGGCTGGACGCCGACCGGGTTGCTGCAGGAGCACGGCGTGCTGGGTGAGCGTCTGGTCGCGGTGCACGCGACGCACCTGACGGACCAGGACGTGAAGTGGCTGGGTGACGCGCGGTCCGCCGCGTGCTTCTGCCCGACGACCGAGCGCGACCTCGGCGACGGCATCGGCCCGGCGCGGCAGCTGCTCGACGCGGGCGTGCGGCTGGGTGTCGGCAGCGACAGCAACGCGGTGGTCGACGCGTTCGAGGAGACCCGCGCGCTGGAGCTGGACGACCGCCTGGCCAGCGAGGAACGCGGCCGGTTCAACGCAGACGAGCTGCTGGCGGCGGGCACCGACCACGCGTCCGTCGGGTGGCCTGAGGTGGGTCGGCTGGGCGTCGATGCCGGGGCGGACCTGGTCACGGTCGCGCTGGATTCCGTGCGGACGGCGGGGATCGAGCCGTCCGGGGTGGTGTTCGCCGCGGGGTCCGCGGACGTGCGCCACGTCGTGGTGGCGGGTCGTGAGGTGGTGCGCGAGGGTGCGCACGTGCTGATGGAGCGACCGGAAACCGTACTGGCCGAGGAGATCGAGGCGCTGTGGCAATTCTGATCACGGGGATCGGCGAGCTCACCACCAACGACCCCGAGCTGGGCCAGTTGCACGACGCGGCGCTCGTGCTTGACGGCGGTGCCGTCGCGTGGGCCGGACCTGCCGCGCAGGCGCCGGCGGCCGACGAGCGTGTGGACGTCGAGGGGCGCGCGGTGCTGCCCGGCTGGGTCGACAGCCACACGCACCTCGTGTTCGCGGGTGACCGCACGGCCGAGTTCGAGGCGCGGATGGCCGGAAAGCCTTACACGGCGGGAGGAATCGCTGTCACGGTCGGGGCGACGCGGGAAGCGTCGGACGAGCAGCTGGCGGCGAACCTGCGCCGGCACGTCGAAGAAGCGGCCGGCCAGGGCACCACCTGTCTGGAGACGAAAACCGGGTACGGGCTGACCGTGGCCGACGAGGCCCGCTCGGCGCGGATCGCGGCGACGGTGGCCGACGAGGTCACCTACCTGGGCGCGCACCTCGTGCCGCCGGGCGCCGACGCGGAGTCCTATGTGGACCTCGTGTGCGGCGAGATGCTCGACGCGGTGGCGCCGCACGTGCGGTGGGCCGACGTGTTCTGCGAGACGGGGGCGTTCGACGAGGCCCAGTCGGCCCGGGTGCTCAAGGCGGCGGCCGAACATGGCCTGGGGTTACGGGTGCACGGCAACCAGCTCGGCGAGGGCCCCGGGGTGCGGCTCGCGGTGGAGCTGGGCGCGGCGAGCGTGGACCACTGCACGTACCTGAGTGACGAGGACGTCGAGGCGCTGGCGGCGTCGGACACGGTGGCGACGCTGCTGCCGGCGTGCGATTTGTCGACAAGGCAATCCCTGGCGCCGGCGCGGCGGCTGCTCGACGCGGGCGCGACCGTCGCCCTGGCCAGCAACGCGAACCCGGGCAGCTCGTACACCACGTCGATGGCGTTCTGCGTGACCACGGCCGTGCTGCAGATGCGGATGACGGTGGCCGAAGCCGTGTGGTCGGCGACAGCCGGGGGCGCGCGGGCGCTGCGGCGTGACGACGTCGGCTACCTGCGCCCGGGCGCGCGGGCCGACGTGCACGTGCTCGACGCGCCTTCGGCGACGCACCTGGCCTACCGGCCGGGGGTGCCGCTCACACACGCGGTGTGGCGGCGGGGTGAGCGGATGGGTTGAAGGTCTCAGCTGTGCGCTGACAGGTGCGCGAGCACGAGCGGGTTGACGCGGTCGGCCGCTTCCTCCGGCAGCCAGTGGCCGGCGTCGTCGAAGACCTCGAAGCGGTAGGCGGCGTCCACGAACTCCGCGGTGTTCGTGGCGGCCGTGCGGCCGAGCTTGGTGTCCTGGGCGCCCCACACGTAGAGCGTCGGCACCGTGATGCGGCCGGCGGGGACGGTGAACTCGTCGTCGGTGGCGCCGCGGTACCAGTTGAGCGTCGCGGTGAGGGCGCCCGGCTCGGTGAGCCGCGCGACGTTGCGCTCGACCTGGTGCTCCGCGACGCGGCCCGCGTAGGCCGCCCGCAGGCGGGCGGCGCCGTCCGCCAGCATCGACGCCTCGGCGACACCGCCGGGCGCGCGGAAGAAGCGGACGTAGTCGAGGTCGTGGTTCTGCTGCTCCTCGTCCTTCGCCGCCTGCTTCAGCGCGCCGGGGTGCGGCGTGGACAGCACGGTGAGCGACTTGAGCCGCTCGGGGTACCGCGTGGCGAACACCCAGGCGACCATGCCACCCCAGTCGTGGGCGACGAGGTGGAAGCGCCTCGGGGCCGCGGTGCCGGTGGTGAGCGTGTCCGCAAAGGACAGTGCGTCGGCGACGAGGGCGTCGATGGAGTAGTGCTCGACGCCGGTCGGGCGGGCCTCACGGGCGTAGCCGCGCTGGTCGACCGCCACGGCGTGGTAGCCGGCGTCGCCGAGGGTGTGGAGTTCGGCGGTCCATGAGTCGGCGAACTCGGGCCAGCCGTGGAGCAGCAGGACGGGTTCGCCGTCCTCCGGTCCCGCGGCGAGTGCCGTGTGCTGGTGGTCGCCGGCCCGCAGGGTCACCTCGCGCAGTTGGCTCACCGGCGCGCTCGCACGGTCGCGGAGCGGGAGTGCGTACTGCGGGTGACGCGGGTGCCCTGGTAGTTCACTCTCCCACCGTAGGCCGTGATGATCATGGAACGCCAGTGCGAGCGGGGGCACGGTCGCTGCCCTCGAAGGCGAGCGGCGCCCTCAAGGGCGAGCGGCGCGGCCGCGGGTGAAGGCGAGCCCGGCCACGGCGGCCAGGCAGCAGAGCCAGGCGAACCAGTCGCCGAACCGGCTGTAGAGCGTGTCGCCCGTGCCGAGAGGGACGTCGGCGACGGCGACGGCCATCGGGGTCGGACCGGTGCGCGTCTGGGCGAGGACGTGGCCGCGGGGGTCGCTCAGGATCGAGTTGCCTCGGGCGGCGCTCCAGGCCACGGACACGCCGTTCTCGACGCCGCGGAGCAGGGCGGTGCGGCTGTGCTGCCAGCCGTCGACGTCCTCGTCGGACGCGGGGATCAGCACCAGTCCGGTGCCGGTGCGGGCGTAGTCGCGGGTGGGGGACGGGCCGTTGACGTCCATGCAGACCTCGAGGCCGAGGGGCTGCCCGGCGAGGTGGGCGAGGTCGTGGCCGGACGTGACGGGCGAGAAACCGTTGCGCCACTTGTGGTATTCGACGGTCGCGCCGGCCGGGGGCACGTCGAGGGCGGTGTTGTACGCCTCGTGACCCGGGTCCTTCACGATCGCGCCGGTCACGACGTGGAGGTTCTTGGCCCGGGCGACGTCGGCCAACGGCCCGGTGAGGCCGGCCAGCCGGGCGCGGTCGGTGCCGAACGCGGCTTCCGGGAGCACGGCGATGCGGACGTCCGCGGGCAACGCGGTAAGGGCATCTACATAGGACTGAAGAACGCGCCGGCCGGCAGGAGAGTCCGGATCCGCCGCCCACGCCGGCTCACTGCGAGCCACCACGGCGACGCGCACCTGACTCACGGAAGCCGCAGCGGGCGTCGCCCCGAAAGCCAACACACCGCCGACCGCCGCGGCCGTCACCACGGTGATGCCGACCCGCGCCGAAGCCCGGACGCCGGGCGCGAGCACCGCGGCGAGTGCCGCCGGCGCCAGCAGTACGAGGTACTCCACACCCCACCCACCGAGCACCGACGCGAGGCGTAGCACGTCGGGCTGGTCGCCCTGGCTGGTCATGAACGTGCCCATCACGCCGAACGGGTTGGCCACCGAGACGCCGTACAGCACCGCGGTCCAGACCGCGGGCGCCGCGACGGTCGCGAGCACCGGCCGGCCCACCCGCACGAGCCGGCGGAAGAGCGCCACCGTCGCCGCGAACAGCACCGGCGACCCCAGCAGGATCGCGAGCGCGCCCGGCACCGGCACCGACTGCGAGTTCAGGAAGTAGTGCCAGCTGCCGGCGCTCCCGCCCAGGTAGGCGAGGAACGCCGCCGTGCTCGCCACCCACGCGCCCGCGCGCGGTGCCAGGAGAAGCACGGGCAGCGGCGCCAGCCACGCCAGTACGGCGACCGGTTCGAACCCCAGCCCGAAGTGGATCAGCACGCCGGACGCGACGGTGGCGGCGAGCGCCCAGCCGAGGTGGCGGTGCACACCAGTGGCAGTGGACGTGGAAACGCTTGCTGTGGCGGTCATCCGGGCGACCCCTCTCGCCGTGGGACCACCATCGTCGCAGCCGGCCGCGGCCGAAGCACTGGGCTGCACCGGAGTATTCGTGGTAGGGCTGGCACCACCCGAAAGCGCATGATTCCGACATAACGAATTAACAGTGCAAACACGGATTCACCCAACCTGGCTAGTCGATCCGTTGATCACCAGGTGAATGCGGGAAATGGACCTGCCCGCGCGCGCACTCGTTTACACAGAGTTCAACAAGAGGCCACTCGTACGAGATTAGGCGTCGCTCGGTTGATGGGTAACTTCTCAACAGCACGACCACCGAGCTGGAGAAACGCCCATGGACTTTTCCCTCATTGTCCTGGTGGTGATCGTCGCGGCACTCGCCTTCGACTTCACCAACGGGTTCCACGACACGGCCAACGCCATGGCCACTTCCATTGCCACGGGAGCCCTCAAGCCCAGAATCGCCGTCGCCATTTCGGCCGTGCTGAACCTGGTCGGGGCGTTCCTGTCGATCGAGGTCGCGAAAACGATTTCCGGCGGCATCGTCGACGACACGAAGGTCACCCCGGTGGTGATTTTCGCGGGGCTCGTCGGCGCCATCATCTGGAATCTCGTCACGTGGCTCGTCGGCCTGCCCTCGAGCTCTTCGCACGCACTGTTCGGCGGTCTGATCGGCGCGACGTGGATCGCGTCGGGCGCGGACGCCGTGCACTTCGGCAAGGTCGTCGAGAAGGTGCTGATCCCCGCGGTCGCGTCGCCGATCGTGGCCGGGGTCGTGGCGCTCATCGGCACGTTCCTGACCTACCGCATCACCGAGAAGGCCAAGGAACGCGTGGTGGGCAAGGGTTTCAAGACCGGCCAGGTCCTCTCGGCCAGCCTCGTCTCGCTCGCGCACGGCACCAACGACGCGCAGAAGACGATGGGTGTCATCACGCTGGCGCTCATCGCCGGCGGCACGCTCGCGCCGGGTTCGAACCCGCCGCTGTGGGTCATCGGGGCGTGCGGCCTCGCGATCGCGGCCGGTACGTACCTCGGCGGCTGGCGCATCATCCAGACCATGGGCAAGAAGCTCACCGAGATCCAGACGCCGCAAGGCTTCGCCGCGGAGACCAGCTCCGCGGCCGTGATCCTGGCGTCGTCGCACCTCGGCTTCGCGCTGTCGACGACCCACGTCACTTCGGGCGGCATCATCGGCTCGGGCCTCGGCCGCAAGCTCGCGGAGGTCCGCTGGGGCGTCGCGGGCAAGATGGTCATCGCCTGGGTGCTCACGCTGCCGGCGGCCGCCATCGTCGGTGCCGTCGCGGCGGCGGTCTCGACCCGTGGCAGCTGGGGCACGATCCTCATCGGCGCTCTCGGAGTACTCGTAGCGCTGGGCATCTGGCTCGCGTCGCGCCGCAACCCGGTGAGCGCCAACACCGTCAACGACGAGCCGGAAGCCGCCAAGGCCGCTCCGGTCGCGGCCTGAGGGAGCGGAAATGAACATCGACTGGGGTGCCCTCGGCACCGTCTTCATCGTCGCGCTGGCCGCGGCGGTGGTGCTCACGGTGCTGTTCGCCTACGGCATCCGCGGGCTTTCGGCGCGCGAAACCGCGCGTGAACAAGGCGGCTCCGGCGTCGCGCAGTTCACCGGCTCCATCGTGTGCTTCGTGGTCTGCGCCGCGGTGGTCGCGTACGGGATTTATCTGATCGCGGCCTGAGCACGGCCGCGTAGTTCGTCCGGAAGCTCGTCGAGAAGCGGGAACACCGCTTCCCGGCGAGCTTTTCCGATGTTGGCCAACACGTCGAGCGCCGGCTCCCACAGCGATTCGTCGGCGCCGGCCGTGCGGATCAGCCGCGGGAGCCGGCCCTCGGGCAGCAGGCCCATCACGTGGTCGATGCGCGTTTTGTCGTCCAGCACGTACGCGGTGCGCAGCAGTGCGGCGTCTTCGAGCACGGCGAGGCTGCGACGCACGGTCGGGTCCGGCAAGTGCCCGACGAACCGGCCGAGCGTGATCCAGTCCTCCCGCCGCGTGAGCTCCGCGGCCACCGCGACCACGGTGTCGAGCGGGATGCGCGTGATGATCGACGTCGCGCGCCGCGGGTCCAGCTCCGCCGCCACCGAAGCGAGGAACTTCGGCGGCAGCCGCTTCGCGACGTCCACACCGCGAGACACGTCCACCAACCCGGCGATCCGCGCGCACAGCAGTGGTCCGAACACCTTCTCGGCGATCTTCGCGACCACGGGCGCGGGCAGCAGCCGGCTGGCCAGCGCCATCCGTTCGAGCACCACGAGGTTCGCGTCGAACAGCGTGGTCGTCACCTGTTCGCGGAACAGCTGCAGGTCGGCGACGTCCACGTCGGCGAGGTAGGCCAGCCGTTCGGGCTCGACGTCGAGCACTCGCGCGAGCTTGAGGATCTCCGGATTCACAGACCGACCGCCTTGCGGACGGCGCCGCGCAGGAGCGCCGGTACGTACTTCAGCCCGTCCTCACCAGCCTGGGCGAGGGCCGTGGCCTGCCGGTGCCGCGCGTCGCGCAACGCGGCGGCGAGGTCCTGCCGCGCGTCCTCGGGCAGGGCTTCGATGCCTTCGGGCAGGGGGCCGCCGAGCTGCTCGGCGAGTGTGCGCTCAGCCATGGTGAGCCATCATGCCTCAGCGGTTGACTTTCGACAGTGGTGACCGCCGCCGCGGGCCTTGTAGCGTCAGCGGCATGAAGGAGGTGACCAGGCGCAGGTGGCGGGTGGTGCTCGACGTCCTGCTCTGGGTCTTCCTGTCCGGCGTCGTCGCGATCGACGCCTCGAACAACCCCAACCCGTGGGAGCTGATCTTCGGGCTGGCCGCCACCACGGTGTCGGTCGCGGCGTGGCGCCGGCTGCCGACGGTGTCGCTGATCCTCACGATGGCCACGGCCGTGGTGGTGGCGTTCGGCTGGGGCGGGCGCGTGGCCGTGTGGGAGGTCTTCCTCATGGTCACCGTGGGGTACCTCGCCGGCCTGCGGATGACGCAGGTGCGCGTGGCCGTGCTGACGTGTTCGGCGATCGCGCTGGCCGGACTGCCCGTGGCGCTGGTGCTGCCTTCGGCGGGGTTCGGCGCGTGGGGCGCGATGCTGGGGGTGCTCGCGTTCGCGGGGGTCGCGCCGTGGCTGCTGGGGCGCCACGTGCGGCTTCGGCGCGAGCTGGCGCGCGCGGGGTGGCGGCGGGCGGAGGAGATGGAGAGCCGTCAGCAGCTCGTCGCCGACCAGGCCCGGTTGCGTGAACGGGCGCGGATCGCCAGCGACATGCACGATTCCCTGGGTCACGAGCTGAGCCTCATCGCCGTGCGCGCCGCGGCTCTCGAAGTGGCGGGTGGTCTCGACGACACGCAGCGCGCCGCGGCCGGTGACCTGCGCGCCAACGCCGCCACGGCGACAGGGCGGCTCCGCGAGATCATCGGCGTGCTGCGCGAGGACGCGGCGCCGATCGAGCCGGTGCAGGGTGACTTGGGGGAGCTGCTGGAGCGGGCCCGCGCGTCGGGGCTGCTGATCGAGTCGCAAGTGGACAGTCTCGAGGCGACGCCGCCGATGGTCGCGCGGGCGGCGTATCGCGTGGTGCAGGAGGCGGTGACGAACGTCGCCAAGCACGCGCCCGGCGCGGCCGTGACCGTGCGGGTGCTCAGCTCGCCGGCGAGCACCGAGATCCGGGTGGTGAACGCGCGGCCGCCCGCGGGTCCGTTGCCGGGGGCGTCGGGCAAGCGTGGGCTGATCGGGCTGCGCGAACGCGTCCGGCTGGTCGGGGGTGCGCTGCGGGCGGGGCCCGATGAGGCCGGCGGCTTCGAGGTCGCGGCCACGCTGCCGCACGACGCCGCTCCAGGGCCCGCTTCCGAGGCCGACGCCGACGTCGAGCAGTCCGAGTCGGCGCGCGAGTGGGAGCTGGCGCGGCGCGACGTGCGGCGCAGCCTGGTGCAGGCGATCGTGATCCCGCTGGCGTTGTTCGGCGTGGTGATCGGCGGCAGCGGGGTGGCGTTCCTCGTGCAGTGGTACGGCTCGCAGGTGTCGATGGGGGTCTACCAGCAGATCCGGCTCGGGGCGACGCGCGCGTCGATCGCGCCGCTGCTGCCTGCGCAGCAACGGCTGTCGAAACCGCAGTACGGGGAGCCGCCGAAGCCCGCGGGCAGCACGTGCGAGTACTACGGCACTTCGCGCAGCTGGTGGAACGTGCGCTACGCCGCGATCCGGCTCTGCTTCGAGGGCGACCGGCTCGTGACGAAGGATCTCTACAGTGAGGACGAACCGTGATCCGGGTGTTGCTGGCCGACGACGAGGCCATGATCCGCGCGGGCGTCGCGGCGATCCTGGCGGCCGACGCGGACATCGAGGTCGTCGCAGAGGCTTCCGACGGCCGCGAAGCCGTGGCCCAAGCCCTCGCCACCCGCCCCGACGTGGTGCTGCTCGACATCCGCATGCCGGTCCTCGACGGCCTCGCCGCGGGCGCCGAGATCCGCCGCGTGCTGCCGGACGTCGGGGTGATCATCCTGACGACGTTCGGCGAAGACGCCTACATCGAACGCGCCCTTGGCTTCGGCGCCAGCGGGTTTTTGTTGAAGGCCGGCGACCCGCGCGAACTGCTCTCCGGCATCCACGCCGTCGCCGACGGCGCCGCGTTCCTCTCCCCGAAAGTCGCGTCCCGCGTCATCGCCCGCCTCTCCGGCGGCGCCCTCACCCGCGGCGCCGCGGCCCGCGACCGCATCGCCGCACTGACAGCTCGCGAACGCGAAGTCCTGACCCTCCTGGCGACCGGCCTGTCCAACGCCGACATCGCCTCGCGGATGTTCGTCGTCGAAGGCACGGTCAAAGCCCACGTCAGCACCATCCTCACCCGCCTGGGCGCGCGCAACCGCGTCCAGGCGGCGATCACGGCTTACGAAGCTGGGCTGGTCGGGGGAGAAGCGGAGTAGCCGAGTCGCTGATCGCCGAAGCTCTCATCGCCCCAATGTGGCGTTGGTTGCGTCCAGCGCACCCAATGTGGCGTTGGTTGCGTTCAACGCACCGAACGCCACATTGGGGGCGCTTCACCACCCCCGCAACCGCCGGCCGGCAGCGCAGCAAGAGGTTCGCCGCGCCACCGTGCCGTGAGCAGTGGAGCCCAGGAGAACACGCATTTCACGAGTGGTCGGCCGCAGTGCTGGCCCGGGGCAGGGGCGGCGGCTTCCAGTCGTTGATCCAGCTCTCCGCCCGAGCCATCGCCGACGGCGGGGCCAGTCGCAGCACCGCGGTGCGCACGGCGGCCCCGACCGGGTTGCGCAGCAACGGCCCCATCGAGCCCGCCCGGATCGACGTCCGCCAGACGCGCTGGCTCCGCGGCCGGCGCAACGCGTCGTATTCGCGCAGGCCCGCGGCGACGTCGGAGGTCGAAGCCAAAGTAGCCGCCAGCACTACCGCGTCCTCGATGCCCTGGCAGCCGCCCTGGCCCAGGTAGGGCGGCATGGCGTGGGCCGCGTCGCCGAGGAGCGCGAGGCGACCGGAGACGTAGGTCGGCAGCGGCGTGGCCAGGTGGTACAGGTCGTGGTGGAGGATCTCCGGCGTCGCGGTGATGAGGGAGCGCACGGGGGCGTGCCAGTCGCCGTAGGTGTCCAGCAGGTAGGCGCGCACGTCGTCGTGGCGGAGGCCTTCCGGGCGGGCCTCGGCGATCCACCAGTACACGCGCCCGTCGAGCAGGGGCAGGATCCCCACTTCGGTGCCGCGACCCCAGGCGGTGCTCAAGCGAGACGGCACCTCGGCGATGCCGCGGAACGCCGTGCCGCGGCTGTAGGCGAGGCGGGCGTGCGGGTGCAGGGACTGCCGCACGGGGCTGCGGATGCCGTCGGCGGCCACGACCAGGTCGGCGCGGATCGAGCCGCTCGCGTGGCGGACGACGCCGTCGGGCGTGGCGGAGAGCACTTCGACCCCGGTGTGCAGGCTCGACTCCGGCAGCACTGAGCACAGCGCCTCGATCAGATCCGCCCTGTGGATCGCGGCGAGTGGCAGGCCGTAGCGCCGGACGTACGCGCTCATGTCCCAGCCCGCGAGCCGCCGGCCGCGAGGGTCGAGCACGGCGCCGTCGCGCTGCGGGCTCAGCGGCGCCTCGACACCCAGCTCTGTGAGCGCCCGCTGCGCGTTGGGCCAGATCGAAATCCCGGCGCCGATGCCGGTGAGCTCCGGCGCGCGCTCGTACACCGTGACTCGCCAGCCCGTGCGGTGCAGGCCGATCGCCGCGCACAGTCCCCCGATGCCGCCGCCGATCACGACCGCGTGTCGCATGACCGCCTCCTCTACGTCTGTAGAGGACTCTACACCTGTAGAGTGATGATCGTGGACAGGATTTCGGCGATCGGCGACGCGGCCATCGAGGTGATCGCCGCCGAAGGCATGCGCGGGCTCACCCACCGCGCCGTCGATCGGGCGGCGGGGCTGCCGGCCGGCTCGACGTCGTACTACGCGCGCACCCGCCTCGCGCTGCTGGAGCTCGCCATGGCAAGGATGGTGGAGCTCGACCAGGCCGTGATCGATCCCGACGCGCGCGACCTCGCCGACGTGCTGGCCGCGACGGTCCACGCCGCCATCACCGCCGGCCGCACCCGCATGCTCGCCCGCTACGAGTTCGCGCTCGAAGCCACGCGCCGCCCGGAGTTGCGCGCCGCCTATGCCGAAGGTGGCCGTGAAATCCGGGACCGCTGCGTCGAACTGCTCGCGGCCGCCGGTTCGCCGCGGGCTGAGCAGCACACCCGCGTGCTGCTCAACTGGCTCGACGGCGCGATCTTCGACGCGCTCGCCGGCGCCGGGTCGACAAATCCTCCCGGCAAGCAGGAACTCGCCGACGGCGCCCGCGCGGTCCTCACCGGACTCGGCCTGCCCCTCACGCGGTGAAGGGGCCCCTCGCACGAGGGGCCCCTCCAGCAAAGAAAATCAGGCGTCACGCCGCTTCAGCACCGAAGTGCCGAAGAACAGCCCCGCTGCCGCCCACACCAGGCAGATCAGCACTCCCACCCAGGGCGAGTACGGCGAAACCCCACCCAGCAGCGGGTTCGTCTCGCCCGCCGGCACCATCCCGTTGAGTCCCGCGAACGCCGGGAAGTAGTTCATGATTTCCGGTGCCACATAAGCGGAAAGCAGCATCGGCAACGGCAGCAGCAGCACCATCGTCACCACGATCGTCCCCGCGGCGCTGCGCAGCGCGAACCCGATGCCCGCGCACAGCACCCCCAGCAGCGCGAAGAACGCCCCCATGCCCGCGGTCGCCGCGAACCCGTCGCCGAACGTCGTCGTCACGGCCGAACCCGGCATCAGCACCGCCGAGGTCGCCATGCCGAGCAGCGCCACCACCACGCCGTACGCGAAGAGCACCGGCACTAGCACGGCCGCCTTCGCGAGCGCCAAGGTCGAGCGCACCGGCACCCATTGCAGCGTCGAGCGAATGCTGCCGCTGGCGTACTCGCTTGTGACGAACAGCGTGGCCACCGCGATCACGCAGAACTCGGTGAGGTAGATCGAGCCGTTCACCACGATGTCGTGCGGGCCCTGCGGTGGTTCGGTGTCGCCCACCCGTTGCGACAGCCCGGAAACGGCGCTGTAGAGCAGCATCAGCAGCGCCCCGCCGGCGAGGCTCCACCACGTGCTGCGCACCGACCAGAACTTCGTCCACTCCGACGCGACGGCCCCCGAAAGCCCGCCGCCCGCGCGTACCTGCGTGGTCGTCATGCCGTCACCCCGTATTCCACCGACGAAGCGGTCAGTTCCATGTACGCCTGCTCCAGCGAAGCCGTCCGCTCACCGAGGCCGTGCAGCCGCACGCCCAGCTCGTGCGCAAGATCGCCGACTTCGCCGACACCGGCGCCGGTCACCACCAGCTCGTCTGCCTCGCCCGGCTCAACCGCCGCGCCGCGCGTCAGCAGGTGCCGGGCGAGCGTGTCGCGTTCGACGGGCGTCGGCACGCGCACCGAAACCGAGCTGAGCGAGTTGCCGGCAATGAACTCGTCGACGGGCGCGTCGGCGAGCAGTTTTCCCTTGCCGATCACCACGAGGTGGTCGGCGGTCAGCTGCATTTCGCTCATCAGGTGGCTCGACACGAACACCGTGCGGCCCTCCTCGGCGAGCGAGCGCATGAGCTGACGCACCCAGCGCACACCGTCGGGGTCGAGGCCGTTCACCGGCTCGTCGAACATCAGCACGCCAGGGTCGCCGAGCAGCGCGCCCGCGATCCCCAGCCGCTGCCCCATGCCGAGCGAGAACTGGCCCGCCCGCTTGCCGGCGACGTCGGTGAGCCCGACCGTCGCGAGCACCTCCTCGACGCGCGACGCGGGAATGCCGTTGCTGCGCGCCATCGCGAGCAGGTGCCGCCCGGCGCTGCGGCCCGGGTGCAGCGCTTTCGCTTCGAGCAGTGCGCCGACCTCCCGCAGCGGGTGCTTGAGCTCGGCGTACGGCTTGCCGTTCACCAGCACGCTGCCCGCCGTGGGCCGGTCGAGGCCCACCGTCATGCGCATCGTCGTCGACTTGCCCGAACCGTTCGGCCCGAGGAACCCTGTGACGCTGCCGGGTGCGACGACGCACGTGAGCCCGTCGACGACTGTCTTCTCCCCGTAGCGCTTCGTCAGTCCGCGAAGCGTGATCATGTGCCCTCCCATGGGTTCGATCCCTTGGGTAGGAAGTCTGCGATTCGCGGGGCGCCGCGGACATCGGACTTCCGGCTCTCGCTACCCCCGACCTTCGACAGGGGTCAGCGCGACCGGCGGGTGGTGTGGCGCGTCGGCGTGGCCGTCGCGGGGTCCTCGGGCCAGGGGTGTTTCGGGTAACGGCCACGCAGGTCGGCGCGCACGGCCGCGTACCCGGTGCGCCAGAACGACTCCAGGTCGGCCGTCACGGCGGCGGGCCGGCCGGCGGGGGAGAGCAGGTGCAGCAGCACCGGGACGCGGCCGTCGGCGACGGTCGGGGTGGCCGTCCACCCGAAGGTCTCCTGCAGCTTCACCGCGAGCACGGGCTGGTCGGCGGTGTAGTCCACGCGCAAACGCGAGCCGGACGGGACTTCGAGGCGGTCGGGCGCCAGCTCGTCGAGGCGCGCGGCTTCGGGCCACGGCAGCAGGCCGCGCAGGGCGCTGCCGACGTCGACCGTGGCGAGGTCCGCGCGGCGGCGGGCGCGGGATAGGTCGAGCCAGCTGTCCACTTCGGACAACAGAGTGTCGTCGTCGACGGCCGGCCACGGGGCGCCGAGCACGCGGTGCAGGAACGCCATCCGCTCACGCAGGCGCCGGCCGTCTTCGCTCCAGCGCAGCAGGCTCAGGCCTTCGGCGCGCAGGCCGGTGACCAGGGCTTCGTGCACCAGCTGCGGCTTCGGCGACCGCAGCGGGCGTTCGGCGAGCACGATGGCGCCGAGGCGGCGGACGTGCCGGGCCACCACGTCGCCGTCCCAGGCGACTTCGTCCGCTTCGGACACCACGGCGGGCGCGGCTCGCACGGCGAGGGTTTCGTCGGCGACGGCGGCGAGCCGGATCGTGCCCTGCACGCGGCCGGGGTCGCGTGTGGCTTCGCCGACGGCCAGCCATTCGGCGTCGCCGAGACCGCTGCCCGCGGGGAGCTCGGCCGCGGTACCGCCGGCCATGAGGTACACGGGTGCGCTTCCCGGCCGACGCCTCGCCAGCCGTTCGGGGTGAGCCAAGGCG
This sequence comes from Amycolatopsis sp. NPDC005232, assembly GCF_040607795.1. Lineage (NCBI taxonomy): Bacteria > Bacillati > Actinomycetota > Actinomycetes > Pseudonocardiales > Pseudonocardiaceae > Amycolatopsis > Amycolatopsis sp. NPDC005232. The sequence continues at coordinate 72,790 of NZ_JBEXHL010000004.1, forward strand.
ACGACCAACGCGGCGTCGGGTTTGCCCGCGTTGCCAGGGGATTTCACCAACCCCGAAAGCCGCCGGACCTCCGTTTTCCACCGCCGCGCCGCGTCGTCTGTGCCGCCGCGCAGGCGCCGCAGCTCGGCCTCGACGTCGGTCAGCTGCGCTCCCGCGTCGAGGAGGGCCACGACCTCGGCGGCCACCCGCGTACCCACCGCGGCGGATCCGTCGAGCAGCGCGCGGGCGAGCCGCGGGTGCAGGCCGAGGTCGGCCATCCGGCGTCCGCGCGGGGTGATGGTGCCGTCGGCGGTCGTCGCGCCCAGCGTGACCAGCAACGTCCGGGCGGCGGCCAGCGCGCCCTCGCCCGGCGGGTCCCACCAGGCGAGGGCGCTGCCGTCCGGGGTGGACCAGCACGCGAGCTCCAGCGCGAACCGCGCGAGCTCGGCCGTGCGGATCTCCGGCTCGGGGTATGCGGGCAGCGTCGCCTGCTCGTGCTCCGGCCAGCAGCGGTACGCGCGGCCGGGTGCTTCACGGCCCGCGCGTCCGGCTCGTTGCTCGGCGACGGCCGCGGACACGCGCACGGTCGCCAGCCCGGCGAGGCCGCGCCGGTGATCCACTCGCGGCACGCGGGCCAGCCCGGAGTCCACAACGGACCGCACGCCGGGCACGGTGAGGCTCGACTCCGCGACGGCCGTGGCCAGCACCACACGCCGGCGGTCACGGGGCCGCAGCGCGTCGTCCTGGCGGGCGGCGGTGAGGCGGCCGTGCAGCGGCAGCACGTCGGCGTCGAGTGAGCCCAGCTGCGCGGTCGTCCGCGCGATTTCCCCGGCGCCGGGCAGGAACGCGAGCACGTCACCGTCCCCTTCGGACAGTGCCAGCCGGATCGTCGACGCCACCGTGGCCTCGATCCGCGCGCCGCGGGCGGGCGCGCGGTAGGTGAGCTCGACGGGGTAGGTGCGGGCGTGCGCGGTCACCACGGGTGCGTCGCCGAGCAGCTCGGCGAGCCGTCCGGCGGCGACGGTCGCCGACGTCGCGAGCAGCCGCAGGTCGTCGCGCAGGCCGGCGCGGACGTCGAGCAGGAGGGCGAGCAGCAGGTCGGCGTCGAGGTGGCGTTCGTGGCACTCGTCGAGCAGCACCGTCGACACGCCGGCCAGCTCGGGGTCGTTCTGCACGCGCCGCACGAGCAGGCCGGACGTCACGACCTCGATGCGGGTGCGCGAAGACACCTTCCGGTCGCCGCGCACGGAGAACCCGACCGTCTCGCCCACCGGTTCACCCAGCAGCGCGGCCATCCGCGAAGCCGCGGCTCGGGCGGCCAGTCGGCGCGGTTCGGCGACCACGACACGGCCCCCGCCGTTCTCCAGCGCGAGCGGCACGAGCGTGGTCTTCCCGGTGCCGGGCGGCGCGACCAGCACGGCGGTGCCATGGTCCGCGAGCGCCGCCAGCACGTCGGGCAGCACCGCGCGCACGGGCAGGTCGGGCAGGTTTTCCAGGCGGCTCACTGCTCGGTGATCTCCGGCGGCTTCGGCAACGGGTAGTTCGACGGGCCGATGTTGGCCTGCAGCGACCGCAGCCAGTCGCCGTCCGAGACCATCTTGCGGATGGCGTCGTCCACGGCGTGCTGGCCCTCGGCGTCGCCCTTGCGCAGGCCCACGCCGTAGCGCTCGGTCGAGAACGGGTGCCCCACCACGCGCAGCAGCTCGGGGTCCTGCGCGACGTAGCCGGCGAGGATCACCGCGTCGGTGGTCACGGCGTCGACCTGGCCGGCAAGCAGGGCCGTGACGCAGTCGGGGTACCGCGGGTACTCGACGAGCTGCACGGCCTGCGCGAACTTGTCGCGCACCTGTTGCGCCGGGGTCGAGCCGGTGACCGAGCACAGCCGTCGGCCGTTGAGGCTCTCCGGGCCGGTGATGTCCGACGACGTGCGCCGCACCAGCAGGTCCTGGCCGGTCACGAAGTACGGCCCGGCGAACGACACGAGTTGCTTGCGCTTGTCGGTGATCGAGTACGTGGCCACCACGAGGTCGACGCTGCCGGAGGTGACGTCGGATTCGCGCGTGGCCGGCGTGGTCTCGTGCCACGTGAGGTGGGCCGGGTCCACGCCCAGCTCGCCGGCGACGAACTCGGCGACGTCCACGTCGAAGCCCACGAACCGGCCGTCGACCGTGCGCTGGGAGAGGCCGGGTTGGTCGAAGCGGATCCCGATCGTGAGGTGGTCACCGTCACGCGCGCGTTTGACGAGCGAATCGCCGGGCGAAACCGTGCCTGGACCGCAGGCCACGCACGTGACCAGCAACAACAGGGCGGCGACCACCGCGCGAACTCGCATGCCCGCCTCCCGTCGGTGGGTGTTGACAACTCACGAAGTTCTCAGGTCCGGCGGCTAGCCTAGGCGTGTGCGACGACTGTCCCAACCCGTGCTCGACACCATCGGCACCCTCGCCCGGCTCGGGCTCGCGGCCGTGTGGCTCGTTTCGGGTGCCATAAAACTGGCCTCGCCGGGGCAGACCTTCATCGCCGTGCAGGCTTACGACGTGCTGCCGAGCGCGCTGGTCCGGCCGGTCGCGACCGCGTTGCCGCTGGTCGAGCTGGTGCTGGGCCTGCTGTTGCTGTTCGGGCTGGCCACGCGCTGGGTCGCCACCGCGGCGCTGGTCATGCTGGCCGTGCTCGTGGCGGGCATCGCGCAGTCGTGGGCGCGCGGGCTGAGCATCGACTGCGGCTGCTTCGGCGGCGGCGGGCACGTGGCCGCCGGCCAGACCGAGTACCCGCAGGAGATCTTGCGCGACACCGGGTTCGCGGTGCTGGCCGTGTGGCTGATTGTGCGTCCGCGTTCGTTCTTCTCGGTCGACGGCTGGCTCGGCTGGGGACGGCGGCGCGCGGCAGTGGAGGATGCCGCTGTGGAGGATTCCGCGGAGACAGGGAGCTCCGCGGCGCTGGGGGACGAGTACTCCCCGAGCATCGCTGAAGGGAAATAGGAACCGTGGGTGAAGCAGCGCGGAAGCGCCAACGCCAGGCGCAGGCCGCGAAGTCGGTCGCGCAGGCGAGGGGTGCCTCGAGCGACCGGAACAAGATCATCGCCGTCGTCGTGGCGGTCGTGGTCGTCGCCGCGGTGGTGATCGGCGGCGTCGTGTGGATCAACTCGAGCAAGAACTCCACCGAGGGCACGGCCATCGCGCCGACCACGTCCACGACGCTCGGCCCCGGCGTGGTCGAGAAGCTCGACGGCGTGGTCGTCTCCGTCGGCAAGCCCGGCGCGCCCAAGACCATCGACCTGTACGCCGACTTCCTGTGCCCGTACTGCAAGCAGCTGCAGGACACCTACGGTCCGAAGATGGAGCAGGCGGTCAACAGCGGCCAGCTGACCGTGCGGTACCACATGGTGACGCTGCTCAACGAGAACTCGGACCCGCCGGGCTACTCGCTCGACTCGGCCAACGCGGCGCTGGCCGCGGTCTCGTCGCAGAAGTTCACCGCGTTCCACGACGCGCTGTTCAAGAGCCAGCCGGAAGAAGGCGGCCGTGGCTACGACAAGGCGCAGCTGATCAAGCTCGGCCACGACCTGGGCATCACCGACCCGAAGTTCGACCAGACGGTGAACGCCGGGACCTACGACCAGCAGATCCAGGCCGCTTTCCAGCAGACGGAGAACGACCCGAACCTGGCCCAGGACTTCCCGAACGGCGCGCACGGCTTCGGCACGCCGACCGTCGCGGTCAACGGCAAGGCCATCTCGACCCAGGGCGACTGGCTCACCGGCGTGCTGAACGGCACCGGCAGCTGACCACCTGATCCGGTCATTTCGCCTGTCCGGGCACAACCCGTCCGTTGACCTGGCCATCTCGGCTCAGGGGAGGGGCGGGTTGTGTCCGGACATTCCGGTTTTTCACGCCGACGGCGGCGCCTACGAGGCGTCCGCGCGCCAGGTCGACCCATTCGGCGACGACGTCCGGCAAGCGGGCTCGCGGCACATCGCCCCGCACGTGACGGTCGGATTCTCCGACATGGGCCACGAGTCCGGCTTCTCCGGCGCGTATGGCGCGCGCATGCGTTCGCTGCTGCAGCGGCTGCACGCCCTCGGCGGCGGGTGGCACGAGGTCGGCGAGGCCGCGCGGCGCACGCAGGGCAACTTCGCCGCGGTGGGGGAGGAGCACGGCGACGCGCTCCGCAGGCTTCGGTGACCGTCGAGGTCGAGCAGGTCGTGCGCGGCGGGCTGGACACCACGAACCAGTTCGCGGCCAAGCTCAAGCACGACCCGGGTGCCGTCAACGGTGCGCGCCGATCGCGCGACCGCGACCTCGCAGGGCCTGGAGAAGGTCCTTTCGCTGGTGCTCGACCAGGACCAGCTGGCGTCGCTGGGGTACGAACGGTTGACCGAGGATGATCCCGATGCCCAGTACTCGTGACCTGATCGGCCAGGCCCGCGTCCGCGAGGCCGCGCTGTCTCAGGTCGCTGCCCTGATGGCCGACGCGCGCGGCTCGGCCCACGCCCTCGACGGCACGGTCGAGGTCACCGTCGACGCCCTGGGCGCGCTGCGCCGGCTGTGGCTGGCGCCGTCGGTGATCGACGCGGACCCGTTGCGGCTGGCCGCCAGGTCGAGGTCACGCAGCCGGCGATGGTCGAGGCCACGCAGGACTGCTACAACAAAGTCGCGCTCCAGCTGGGCGAAGACGTGACGCTGCTGATTGAACAGCTCTCCGGCCAACCCGCCCCGGCGCGCTCCCCGGACGACGACCCGGGCATGACGGTGGAGGAGTTCCAACGCCTCCGCTCGCAACGGCTCGCCCGGCTCACCCGACGCCCCTCTGCACGATCCTCCGCCGAAGACGACGCGTACTTCGACAACGCGTCACCTTGGTCCGACTAACCGCGCGGCGGCAGCTTTTCGCACAACGCCTGGGGAAACTCCGGCAGCGCGGCGCGGATTTCTTCGCAGGTCCCGGTTTTCGTGCCGTTCTCCTGCTTCCAGCCCCGCGGGTCCCACGCGTAGACGATTCGCTGCACCGGCCCGGCCGGCGGGACGCAGCTCGTGTTGCCGACCGGGCAGTCCCCGACGTGCCGGTTGAGGTCGAGCACCAGCCACCGGCCGTCGCACACGAGCACGTCGCGCACGCCGTTCAGGTGCTTCACCGGCACGTCGAGGTCGAACACCGCCCGGTCGACCCACGCGTCGGCGCAGTGATCGGCCGGCGGTGTGCAGCCGAGGAACTCGTCGCAGCGGGCGAACGTGGCGCCCGTGCGGTGCCAGGCCTCGGTGTTCAGCACCAGCGCTCGGTTGCCGATCGGGCCTGCCGCGGTGAACGGGACATCCGCGAGTTGCTGGGTCGGGCAGCCGCCGAAGGCCGAGTTCGACGACTCATAGACGACATTGGTGTTCACAGCGTCCGGTGTCTCCGTCGCTCCGGGGATCGGCTCGACGCGCGGTGAACGGGAGCAGCCGGGGCCGCCGGCGGGCAGCAGCACGTGGATCACGACCGAGGCCGGGTCCGGGCCGGGGTCGATGCCGTCGACCCGTGCGGCGAACGTGACCCAGTTCTGCGGGGCGGTCGAAGCGGCGGGTGCCTCCGGCGTCGTTCGCGAAAAGGTGTAAACGAGCGCACCGATCACCAGCACGGCGATCACGATGAGTGCGGGCGCGACGAACTTGCGAGTCATGGTCCCTCCCCAGGCCGAGGCCAGATTACCCGGTACAGCCGCATTGTTCGCTCTTTCGGCGGTCCCGGTCACCGGCAACCGGTTTGTCCGCAAGGTCTGGACCACTCGTGAAACCTGTGTATTAATTCAAGACGTGAAGTTTGGTCCCTCGACGAGGAGTAGCCAGATGCGCGTTGGTCGTTCGATCACGCTGGGGGTGCTGGCCGCGGCGCTGGCGGTGAGCGCGCACGCGCCGGCGCTGGCCGGGAACCAGCCTGCGTACAAGGATGCGCGGCGGCCGGTTTCGGTGCGCGTCGCGGATTTGATGAAGCGCATGACACTCGACGACAAGCTCGGCCAGATGATGCAGGCCGAGCGGCTGGGGGTGAAATCGCCGGCGGACGTGACGACGGGGCGGCTGGGGTCGCTGCTGTCGGGCGGCAGCTCGCAGCCCACGCCGAACACGCCGGCGACCTGGGTCGACATGTACGACGGCTTCCAGAAGGCCGCGCTGGCGACACCGCTGGGCATCCCGCTGATCTACGGCGTCGACGCGGTGCACGGCCACAACGGCGTGTACGGCGCGACCGTGTTCCCGCACAACATCGGGCTCGGTGCGTCTCGCGATCCGAAGCTGGTGGAGAAGATCGGCCGCGCCACGGCGGAAGAGGTGTCCGGCACGGGCATCGACTGGGACTTCGCGCCGTGCCTGTGCGTCGCGCGCAACGACCGCTGGGGGCGGACGTACGAGTCGTTCGGCGAGGTGCCGCAGCTCGCCACTGAGATGACGTCGATCATCACCGGGCTGCAGGGCCGCTCATTGGGCGGTCCGGCGTCGGTGCTGGCGACAGCGAAGCACTACGTGGGCGACGGCGGCACCACCGGCGGCGTGAACGAGGGCAACACGCAGCTCAGCGAGCAGGAACTGCGCGCCATCCACCTGCCGCCGTTCAAGGAGGCGGTGAAGCGCGGAGTCGGCTCGGTGATGGTGAGCTACTCGAGCTGGAACGATGTGAAGCTGCACGCCAACAAATACCTCGTCACCGACGTCCTCAAGAAGGAGCTCGGGTTCGACGGCATCGTCGTCTCGGACTACAACGGCGTCGACAAGATCGACGGCCAGACCGGCTTCACACCCGACGAGGTCGAGGCATCGATCAACGCGGGCATCGACATGGTGATGGTGCCGTATGACTGGCAGAAGTTCATCGACACCCTGCGCACTCTTGTGCAGGACGGCAAGGTGCCGATGTCGCGTATCGACGACGCCAACCGGCGCATCCTCACGAAGAAGTTCCAGCTGGGGCTTTTCGAACACCCACTCACCGACCGGCGTTACCTCGGCACCATCGGAAGTCAGGAACACCGTAACCTCGCGCGCCAGGCGGTGCGGGAGTCACAGGTGTTGTTGAAGAACGAACACAACGTGTTGCCGCTAGACAAGAGCCGCAGCAAGGTCTTCGTGGCGGGCAAGAGCGCCGACGACATGGGCAACCAGGCCGGCGGCTGGACCGTCGGCTGGCAGGGCACGTCGGGACCGGTCATCCCGGGGACGACGATCCTGCGGGGCATCGAGAACACGGTGAAGAAATCGTCCACCGTCACCTTCAGCAAGGACGGCAGCGGGATCGACAAGTCCTACGACGTCGCCGTCGCCGTGGTGGGGGAGACGCCGTACGCGGAGACCAAGGGCGACCGGCCGGGGGACATGGGCCTCGACGCCACCGACCTCGCGACGCTGCAGAAGCTGCACGACTCGGGCGTGCCGACGGTGGTCGTGCTCGTGTCGGGCCGTCCGCTGGACATCGCCAAGCAGCTGCCGGACTGGGCCGGTTTGATCGAATCGTGGCTGCCGGGCAGCGAAGGCCAGGGCGTGGCCGACGTGCTCTTCGGCGACTACAACCCGACCGGCAAGCTGCCGGTCACCTGGATGCGCAGCGCCGACCAGCAGCCGATCAACGTCGGCGACGGGAAGCCCGCGCTGTTCCCCTTCGGCTACGGGCTGCGCTACCACCAGCGTTTCCCGTGGTGATGCACCAGAAGTAACCCTTCCACATCTCCTCTCCCCCTCCCCCTGCCCCCCTCCCCCACCGGAAGGATCGCCCATGTTCGCCAAACGACGCCCGTTCGGGCTGGTCGGGAAAGCGCTGGTGTTCTTCGCCGCGTGCCTCGGCCTCGCGTACGGTTCGCCCGCGCTGACGCCGCACGCCGCCGCGGCGACGCCGTTCAAAGTGCTCGCTTTCTACAGCGGCACGTACGACGCGGCGCACATCAGCTTCGAAAACGAAGCGCGCCCGTGGTTCCAGCAGCAGGCGGCGGCCAACGGCTATACGTTCACGGCCACCAACAACTGGAACCAGCTCACCTCGCTGACCACCTCGCAGGCCGCGGTGGTGATGTTCCTCGACGACCAGCCGCAGTCGCAGGCGCAGTTCGACGGGTTCAAGCGCTACATGGATTCCGGCGGCGGGTTCTTCGGCTTCCACGTGACGGCGTACAACGACAACTCGTCACCGTCCTATTCGAACTGGTTCCACAACGACTTCCTCGGCACCGGCCGGTTCGTCTCCAACTCGTGGGGCCCGACCGGTGAGACGCTGAAGATCGAGAACCGCACGCACCCGTCCACGGTGAACCTGCCGGCGACGATCCAGTCTTCGGTGAGCGAGTGGTACTCCTGGCAGAATGACCTGCGCCAGAACCCGAACATCTCGATCCTGGCCTCGCTCGACCCGGGCACGTTCCCGGTCGGCGACGACCCGTCGCAGACGTGGTACAGCGGGTACTACCCGATCATGTGGACGAACAAGAGCTACAAGATGATCTACGCGAACTTCGGCCACAACAAGATGAACTACGACACGAACACCGCGCTGTCGTCGACGTTCGCCAGCCCCGACCAGAACCGCTTCGTGCTCGACGGCCTGCGCTGGCTCGGCGGCGCCACCGGTGACGGTGGCACCACACCGCCCGCCGGCGGCATTTCGCCCTCCGCGTGGTACCCGGTGGTGAACAAGGCCACCGGCAAGTGCGTCGACGCGGCCGCGGCGGGCACGACCAACGGAACGGTGGTGCAGCAGTACACCTGCAACGCCACCAACGCGCAGCAGTACCAGTTCCAGCCGACCAGCGACGGGTACGTGCGCGTGAACAACCGTGGCAATGCGGCGGAAGTGCTCGACGTCCAGGACGTGTCCACTGCGGACAACGCCGGCATCCAGCTGTGGTCCTACAGCAATGGCGCCAACCAGCAGTGGCTTCCGGTGTCCGAGGGCGGCGGCTACTACCACCTGACCGCCCGGCACAGCGGCAAGTGCCTGACGGTGCCCGGTGGTTCGACGGCCGACTCCGTGCGGCTCGTGCAGGCCACTTGCAACGGCGGGGCGGCGCAGTCCTTCAAGATCGCTTGATTTTTCGGTACGTGCCGGGTCCGCCTTGACGCGGCGGCTGGCCCGGCTCGGGGCCGCCTCGGGGTTTCTGCCCCGGGGCGGCCTTTTTCATGCCGGTCGCCAGGTGGTCTGGGCGCGGATCACGACGACGGCGAGCGCGAGGAATGCGACGGCGATGACGACGGCGGCCCAACGGCCTTGTTCGTTGGCGGACCACGCCGTGGCGGCGGGGAGCAGGACGAGGGACGTCGCGAGATAGGCGAGGTGTGTGCCGAGTTCGGCGGGGCGGTCTCCGGTGAGAAGGCCGGTGACGTCGGCGATAGCCTGGACGACGAGGGCCAGCTCCACGACGGCGAGTGCCGGCAGTGCCTTTTCGCGGCGGTAGCGGCCGGCGAGCCCGGTGCTGAGCACGGCGAGCCCGCCGGCCACGCAGACCACCGTGGTGGCGAAGGCCAGTGTTTCGATCACGCCGTTGCCTGGCGTGGTTCTGTGTTCGCCGGTGTTTCGCGCCGGGTTTCCCGTTGTGCCCGGGCTTTGCGACGGCGGCGTTTCGAGCCGGAGCGCAACAGCCAGGTCGAGATCCCCGTGAGCATCAACGCCAGCGGCGCGAGGCCGAGGACGAACCAGACGATCCGCCACCAGCCGCCGACGAGCCAGCCGAAGTGGGCGGGCTCGAAGACCTTGTCGTAGAACGAGTTCGCGCCCGGCTCGGGTTTGGCGTCCACATCGGACACGTGGGTGGCGTCGTGGCTGTCGACGTACACGGTGTGGTCGCCGCCGAAGAACGTGCGGGCGCCGTTGGGCTGGTAGCCCTCACTGGCGATGGAGACGCTGTAGTAGCCGTCCTGCGGCGTGGTCAGGTACCTGATTTCGCCGGGGGTTTCGGCCAGGGCCGCGGCGGCCGCCTGGTCGACGCCGATTTCCGGGGTGCCGGCCGCGGCGGCGTTGGCTGTGAACGAGTACTTCTGCGGGTCGGCGGCCGTCCCGCCGGTGACCGCGAGCCACGCGTCCTTGACCGGCGGCAAGTAGAAGGCGGCGCCCGTGACGCCCCACATGAGCACGAACGGCACCGCGACGATGCCGATCACGTTGTGCAGGTCGTAGTCACGCGCGAAGCGGCCTTTGCCCGTGCGGACGCGGAAGCCGTGGGAGAAGCGCCGGACGCCGGGCCACCACACGACGATGCCAGTGATCGCGAGCAGCACCATCAACAGCCCGAGCACGACCACGAGCAGCAGCCCCCAGTTCGTGCCGGGCGGCCAGGCGAACCCGATGGTCGGCACGGGTTTCGCGAGCCACGACACGTAGCCCGGGTAGCCCTCGCACGTCAGGCCGCAGTCGTGGAGGTTCGCGAGGAACCCCATCACCCCGCTCTCGAGCCGGGTGCTCCCGTTGATGTGCCCGGTCCCGGGGTCGACGGCGTACGCCTCGGCGAAGTCCGGGTCACCGACCGCGATCACGCCGCCGTCGTTGCTCACCCACGCGGGGGAGAACTCCGGGTGCGCGATGGCCACGATGTCGCGCGCCTGCTGGAGGCCGATCGGGTGCTCGGTGGGCGTCTGGTGGTAGAAGTCGCTGTGCGTCGCGCGGAAGTACTCGCCGCGGTACAGCAGGATCGCTCCGGACGTCGTCTCGAGCACCAGGAACAACCCCAGCACCAGCGACGTCCACCGGTGCGTCACGACCAACACGCGCCGCACGGGCTTGCGCCTCAGCCAGCGCCTGAACTTGCCGGAGCGGGCCGGCGCCTGGGCGCGCGTCAGCTCGTCGGTGCTCATCCGTCCCCCTCGATCCGGTGATCGAAGTGAGGTTAGCCTTACTTAATTCTCACGTAAAGGGTGGAGGTGTGATGCTCGGGTGGTTTTGTGGGTCCTCCTGGTTCGGATGGCCAGCGCGGCGGCGGTGATGGCGAGGGCTCCGATCACTGCCCATGCGATCGGGACGAGGTGTCCGACGAGGCTGGGCACGGTGGCCAGCACGGCGATCATGACGATGGTCGCCGCGGCCAGCCAGGTCTCGCGTGCTGCCGGCCGTGCGATGATCAGCAGCACGAGCCCGACGGCGATCGTCAGAACCCCCGCCACGCCGACCTCGTCCACGATTCCCAGCCACCGCACGGCAAACGCCACGACAGCGGTGATCCCGGTGGCAGCCGGCCACGGGTGTGGACGGTCACGGGCTTGGGATATCCGGCGATCGCCGCCAGTGTCGCGACTTGCAGCACGAGTTGGCCCCAGTTGCTGGGAAGGGTCAGAAACGTGCCGATGGTGGCCGCCGGGGCGAACGCCGCAGCGAGTTTCCTCCGTCCGGCCAGCAGCGCGGCCAACGCGGGCAACCACAACAGCTCCGCCACAAGCGCCAGCTCGCTGCGTTCTTCGGTTCCGGCTCGGCGCCGTTCACGATGACCCCTCCCGCCGAGACCCAGCCTCAACCGCTGGCGGCCGCGAGGAGTGGTCATAGCTCCAATGTATCGTAAGGCGATATATAACGCGTCGCACGATCGAGGGACAAGAAAAAGCGGGGCACCCGCCACCTGGCAAGTGCCCCGCCGGAAGAGAACTCAGTCTCGCTCGATGGTGTGGCCCACGACGTCCGGGCCGGGGTGGGCGTGGCCGGAGCCGTCGCGGCGGAGGTCGACCTCGGGGAGCTCCACGGGGTCGCCGTTGCGGGCCGCGGCGGCGGGGCGGGGACCGATCCAGGCGACGGCCACCGAATCCTCGCCCTTGAGGAAGCGGTGGGCGCGCACGCCGCCCGTGGCGCGGCCCTTCGCGGGGTACTCGCTGAACGGCGTGACCTTCACCGACTGGCCCGTGGCCGTGACCACCATGGGCTCGCCGTGGTCGTCGTCATCGGTGCGGACGGCGCCGAAGAACACCGCCGAAGCGCCGGCGCTCAGGTTGATGCCGGCCATGCCGCCGCCCTTCAGGCCCTGCGGCCGCACCAGGGACGCGGCGAAGCGCAGCAGCGACGCTTCGGACGACATGAACGCCAGCGTTTCCTCACCATCGGTGAGCCAGGTGGCGCCGACGATCTCGTCGCCGGCCTTGAGCGTGATGATCTCGAACTCGTCGGACCGCACCGGCCACTCCGGCGCGACCACCTTCACCACGCCGGCGCGCGTGCCGATCGCCAGGCCCGGCGAACCCGTCGACTGCTCGCCCAGCGGGGCGACGCCGACCACCGTCTCGCCCTTCTCCAGCGGCACCAGCTCGCGCGCCGCCATGCCGCCGCGCAGCGAGACCGTGCCGGCCTGCTCGGGGAGCACCGGCAACGGCAGCACGTCCGTCTTGAACGCGCGCCCGCGGCTGGTCACCAGCAGCACCTGCCCGCGCGCGGTCGTGTGCACGATGGCGGACACGGCGTCGTGCTTCACGCGGCCGTTGCGCCGCCTGACCTCGGACGACTCCTCCGACTCCGCCGCCGTGCGGGCGACAAGGCCGGTGGCCGACAGGATGACCTGGCACGGGTCGTCGGTGATCTCCAGCGGCCCGGACGGCTTCGACGCCGCCAGCACCTCCTTGAGGTCACCGTCGATCAGCGCGGTGCGCCGCTCGGTCGGGAAGTCCTTCGCGATCTTCGCCAGCTCCGACGACACGAGCTTCTTCAGCACCGAGTCGTCGTCGAGGATCGTCGTCAGCTCCGCGATCTCCTCGCGCAGCCGCTCCTGCTCCGACTCCAGCTCCAGCCGGTCGTACTTGGTCAGGCGGCGCAGCGGCGTGTCCAGGATGTAGGTCGCCTGGATCTCCGAGAGCTTGAAGCGCGTCATCAGGCCGTCCTTGGCCGCCTGCGCGTTCTCGCTCTCGCGGATGAGCTTGATGACCTTGTCGATGTTCAGCAGCGCGATCAGCAGGCCGTCGACGAGGTGCAGCCGCTCTTCACGCTTACGGCGGCGGAACTTGGTGCGCCGCGTGACCACGTCGTAGCGGTGGCGGAGGAAGACCTCCAGCAGCTCCTTGAGCCCGAGCGTCTGCGGCTGACCGTCGACGAGCACCAGGTTGTTGATGCCGAACGACTGCTCCAGCGGCGTCAGCCGGTACAGGTCCGCCAGCAGCGCCTGCGGGTTCACGCCGACCTTGCACTCGATCACGAGCCGCGTGCCGTTCTCGCGGTCGGTGAGGTCCTTGACGTCGGCGATGCCCGTGAGCCGCTTGGACTTGTTGACCTCGTCGGTGATCTTCTCGATCACCTTCTCCGGGCCCACCCCGTAGGGCAGCTCGACGACCGTGATCGCCTGCCGCCCGCGGCTGCCTTCCAGCGGCCCGGTCTCGACGTTCGCGCGCATCCGCACCACGCCGCGACCCGTCTCGTACGCGCGGCGCACCTCGTCCAGGCCGAGCAGCTTGCCACCCGTCGGCAGGTCGGGACCGGGCACGAACTCCATCAGCTTGTCGAGCGTCGCCGTCGGGTGCGTGATCAGCCACCGCGCCGCCGCGATGACCTCGCCGAGGTTGTGCGGGATCATGTTGGTCGCCATGCCGACCGCGATGCCGGACGTGCCGTTGACCAGCAGGTTCGGGAACGCCGCGGGCAGCACCGACGGCTCTTCGAGGGAACCGTCGTAGTTGGGCCGGAAGTCGACGGTGTCTTCACCGAGTTCGCCGACCAGGTGCATTGCTTCGGGAGACATGCGGGCTTCGGTGTATCGCGAAGCGGCCGGTCCATCGTCTGGGCTACCAAAATTGCCGTGCCCGTCGATGAGCGGCGCATTCAGGGAGAAATCCTGCGCCAATCGAACCATGGCATCGTAAATTGCGGTATCGCCGTGCGGGTGGTATTTACCCATGCAGTTGTGAACGACGAATCCCTCGGTCACGAATTCGTGCTCATCCGTGCCCACCTGGATGTCGTAGGTGGTGTCCGGTGCTACCGGCTCGACCGACACCACCTCGAGGAACGAGAACCCGTTGAGTGCGTCGAGTCGTTCGGCTAGCGGGGATCCGATGCGGCGCAGCTTGTCGATCCACCCGTCCTGGTGCGCCCGCGCGAGTGGGAACGAGCGGTCGGCCAGTGCGGTGCCGTGCCGGTCCTTGCCGTAGCGGACTTTGGCTCCGCTCGCGGCCGACAAAGAGGCGCGGAATGCGATTCCCTCGGTGTCGCGGAACCAGCCACCGCCGATGTGGGAGGCGGAGAATTCGGCCATGACCGCTTTGTTCGGCAGCCGGTCGTTGCCCTGCTTGCCGCCGTAGCCGTAGCTGATTTCCGTGAGTTTTTCGAGATCGCTCTTCTTGTAGCCGATTTTGGTCCACGGCAACAGAATGGATGCCAAGGTCGCGGCATCGGATCCGCTGATGGAAAGGCCCAGCAGCGTTTTGTGACCGTTCTGCTTCGGGTTGGTCCAGTGGTGACCGTGGATGCCCGAATCCGCGAGCATCGCGTAGACCTGCCGGATGAGTGCTTCGCTCGTGCTGACGTAGACGAGCTCCCGCTGGTTCTTGCGGATGTAGCCGTCGCCGTCGAAGATGCCGGCCAGGAACGGTGCCCACGCCGACCGATCGGCGAGAACCTCCGCCGGAACGGTCTTCGCGTCGCTGAGGGGGCTCCCCGCGGCAAGGAGGCCTTCGTGCCGCGAGAAGGTGAGGATGTGCTGGTCGCGCCATCCCGGCTTCGCCGCGGCCCGGTTGCCGCGGGTCACGCCCAGCCCGCGGTCCTTCGCCCACTCGTAGACCGCGTCGAGCGGCTCGATGTCGCACATGTGGATGCGCACCCGGCCGTCGGCCTCGCGGTTCCGGTCGACGGCGAACCCCTCGGCGGTGATCAGGCCGAGGAGGTAGGCGTAGAGATCGCCACCCGCGGGCTTTTCCGCCCGGCGTGCGCTTCCGTAGGCCACGGTCAGGCGCCCGGTGAGGTCGCGGGCGTCGGTCCAGGTCAACGTCGAGTCTTCCGCCACAGTCCGGAACCGCTGGCCGGGGGTCACCGTCATCGCGTGCCCGTTCGACCAGGTGACGCGAACGAGCTCGGACACCGGGTTCTCGTAGACCTCGGTGACGGGAACGGCCTTGCCGCGACCGTCGAGCACGAGCTCGCCGATTTCGATGTCCTCGACCGGGCGCAAGCCGTCCGGGGTCGACACCAGGGCGCCGCGGACGAAGCAGTCGCCGACCACGCGGGACGACTTCACGTAGGCGTGTGTCGGCCGGTAACCCTGCTCGTGCATCGAGAACAAGATCCGCCGGTGCACCGGCTTCAACCCGTCCCGCGCATCAGGCAGCGCGCGCGAGTGGATGACCGAGTACGCGTACTCCAGGTACGAGTCTTCGATCTCCGTCTTGAGCGAGTTGTCGAAGACGTTGGCCCCGGCGGAGTCGAACGCGCTGGGATCGACCTTGGTGGTGGTGCCCTTGCGGCGTGCCACGGTAGAACTCCTTGGTAGCTAAGGAAAACTCAGACGTCGATGGCGTCGCGGTCGACGCGGTCGGAGGAGGCGACGAGCCAATTGCGCCGGGGCTCGACCTTTTCGCCCATCAGCAGTTCGAGCGCGCTTTCGGCGGCTTCGGCGTCGTCCATGGTGATGCGGCGGACGGAGCGCGTGGAGGGGTTCATGGTGGTTTCCCACAGCTCGTCGGCGTCCATCTCGCCGAGGCCCTTGAACCGCGGCACCGGCGTGATGATGCTCTTGCCCGCCTTCTCCAGCTCCGCGAACTTCGTCTCCATCTCGCGCTGCGTGAAGGTGAAGTGCGTCTCCGGGTTGCGGCCCTTGGTCACGAGCTTGTGCAACGGCGGCATCGCCGCGTACAGCCGCCCGTCTTCGATCACGGGGCGCATGTACTTCGCGAACAGCGTGATCAGCAGCGTGCGGATGTGCGAGCCGTCGACGTCGGCGTCGGCCATCAGGATCACGCGGCCGTAGCGCATCGTCGTGAGGTCGAAAGTGCGGCCGGTGCCCGCGCCGAGCACCTGCACGATCGACGCGATCTCGGCGTTCTTCAGCGTGTCGCCGAGCGACGCCTTCTGCACGTTCAGGATCTTGCCCCGCAACGGCAGCAGCGCCTGGTACTCCGACACGCGCGCCATGCGGGCCGAACCCAAAGCGCTGTCGCCCTCGACGAGGAACAGCTCGCTGCGGGCGACGCCCGTAGTGCGGCAGTCGACGAGCTTCGGCGGCATCGCCGCGCCCTCGAGCGCGGTCTTGCGTCGCGCGGCGTCCTTCTGCTGCTTCTGGGTGAGCCGCACGCGCGCGGCGTCGACCACCTTCTGCAGCACGACCTTCGCCTCGGACTTGGTCCTGCGGTCGTCGACCCACGCCTTCACGTGCTTGTCGACGATGGCCTGGATCACGCGAGTGATGCCGGCCGTGGACAGCTCGTCCTTGGTCTGTGACGTGAACTGCGGCTCCGGCAGGCGCACGTGGATCACCGCGGTCATGCCTTCGAGCACGTCTTCGAGCGTCGGCGGGTCCTCCTTGGGCTTGAGCAGCCCGCGGGTCTTGCCGATCGCGTCCTGTAGCGCGCGCGTGACGGCGCGGTCGAAGCCTCGGCGGTGCGTGCCGCCGTGCACGTTGCGGATGGTGTTGGTGAAGCACTCCACCGTGCGCTCGTAGCCGGTGCCCCAGCGCAGCGCGACCTCCACCTCGGCGTGGCGCTCCACATTGGACTGCATCACGCCGTTGGCGTCGGCGGCGTTCTCCTTGTACGTGCCCTCACCGGTGATCACGACGGTGCCGCACACCGGCTTTTCGCCCGACGGGGTGAGGAAGTCGACCATGTCCACCAGCCCGTGGGGGTAGTGGAAGGTCTCCTCGGTGATGGTGTCCTCGATGGCCGTGCGCAGCACGTACGTGACGCCGGGCACCAGGAACGCCGTGTTGCGAAGCTTCGCGCGCACGCCCTCGACGTCGAGCGACGCGCCCGTCTCGAAGTAGCGCGTGTCGTACCAGTACCGGATCGACGTGCCGCTGCGCTCGCCGCGCTTCATCTTGCCGACGAGGTTCAGGCCGGAATGCCGCGTGAACTTCGCTTTCGGGCCGGGCGCGTCGAACGTGCCGGGCACCCCGTGCGCGAACGACATCTGGTGCACTTTGCCGTCCTGCTTCACCGTGACGTCGAAGCGGTGCGACAGCGCGTTGACCGCCGAGGCGCCCACGCCGTGGAGGCCGCCGGACGTCTTGTACCCCGAACCGCCGAACTTGCCGCCGGCGTGCAGCCGCGTGAGCACCAGTTCGACGCCGGAAAGGCCCGATTTGGCGTGGACGCCGGTGGGGATGCCGCGCCCGTCGTCGTCGACCTGCACGCTGCCGTCGGCGTGGAGGGTGACGACGACGCGGGTGGCGTGGCCTGCCACGCCCTCGTCGGTGGAGTTGTCGATGATCTCCGAGAACAAGTGGTTGATGCCACGGCTGTCGGTGGAGCCGATGTACATCCCGGGGCGCTTGCGGACGGCTTCGAGGCCCTCGAGGTGCGTGAGGTCGTCGGCCCCGTACAGAGTCTCAGCAGTCACGAGGTCGCTCTCCCGGATCTTGGCTCGCTGTACGGCGTTGTTCAGGCTGGTCGGTCAGGCAGGTGGTTCAGGGTCCAGTGCCTGTGGACGGTGGCGTCCCGGGCAGGCCCCGAGCCGACACCGTACTGCAGGATATCCGCACACCCCGACAGCTTCCGCGCCCTCGGGCCCCGGTGTGGCGAGAGTCCCGTGCGTCAGGGGTACGGGCAGGGGAGTGCGCCGGGTCACCCGCATTGTCACTGTGGAATACTTCTTTCGCGCGAGCAGTTGTGCAGGCAAGGAAGCAGCACCACGAACTACCCGGCTGAGGAGCGGTCATGCAGTTCGGAATCTTCTCGGTGGGCGACGTCACGACCGACCCCACCAACGGCACCACGCCGTCGGAGCACGAGCGCATCAAGGCGATGGTCCGGATCGCCCTCAAGGCCGAAGAGGTCGGCCTCGACGTGTTCGCGACCGGTGAGCACCACAACCCACCGTTCGTCCCCTCGTCGCCCACCACGATGCTCGGTTACATCGCCGCGCAGACGAAGACGATCACGCTGTCGACGTCCACCACGCTGATCACCACCAGCGACCCGGTGAAGATCGCCGAGGACTTCGCGATGCTGCAGCACCTGGCCGACGGCCGCGTGGACCTCATGCTGGGCCGCGGCAACACCGGCCCCGTGTACCCGTGGTTCGGGCAGGACATCCGCCAGGGCATCCCGCTCACCATCGAGAACTACGCCCTGCTGCGCCGCCTCTGGCGCGAAGAGGTCGTGGACTGGGAAGGCAAGTTCCGCACCCCGCTGCAGGGCTTCACCTCCACCCCGCGCCCGCTGGACGACGTGCCCCCGTTCGTGTGGCACGGGTCCATCCGCAGCCCGGAGATCGCCGAGCTCGCCGCGTACTACGGAGACGGCTTCTTCGCCAACCACATCTTCTGGCCGACCTCGCACTACCAGCAGCTGATCGGCTTCTACCGCCAGCGCTACGAGCACTACGGCCACGGCAAGGCCGACCAGGCCATCGTCGGGCTCGGCGGGCAGGCCTTCATCCGGCCGAAGTCGCAGGACGCGTGGAACGAGTTCCGGCCGTACTTCGACAACGCGCCGGTGTACGGGCACGGCCCCTCGATGGAGGACTTCACGTCGCAGACGCCGCTGACCGTCGGCAGCCCGCAGGAGGTCATCGACAAGACGCTGACCTTCCGCGAGCACTTCGGCGACTACCAGCGCCAGCTGTTCCTCATGGACCACGCCGGCCTGCCGCTGAAGTCCGTGTTGGAGCAGCTCGACCTGCTCGGCGAGCAGGTGGTGCCGGTGCTGCGCAAGGAGCTCGAGTCGATGCGCCCGGCGCACGTGCCCGACGCGCCGAACCACGAGTCGTTGAAGGCCGCGCGCGACGCTGAAGAAGCCGCCGAAGAAACCGCTGAAGAAACCCGCGTCTGAACCCCGTTTCGGAAAGAAGAAGGCAGAAATGACCGCACGCACCATCGCCGTGGTCACCGCCGGGCTGAGCCAGCCGTCGTCCACGCGGCTGCTGGCCGACCGGCTGGCGGACGCGACGCGCACCGCACTGGGCCCCGACACCGTGGTCGAGGTGATCGAGCTTCGTGACACCGCCGTGGACGTCACCAACAACCTGCTCACCGGTTTCCCCGGCCCGAAGCTGAAGGAAGTCATCGACACGGTGACGCACGCCGACGGTCTCATCGCCGTGACGCCGGTCTTCACCGCTTCGTACAGCGGGATGTTCAAGTCCTTCTTCGACGTCCTGGACAAGGAAGCACTCGAGGGCAAGCCGGTGCTGATCGCCGCGACCGGTGGTACGGAACGGCATTCGCTCGTGCTGGACTTCGCGTTGCGGCCGCTTTTCGCTTACCTGCGCGCGAATCCCGTCGCGACGGGCGTGTACGCCGCATCGTCGGACTGGGGCAGCGCGAACTCGACCGGCACGCTGCAGCGGCGCGTCGAGCGTGCGGCGGGCGAGCTGGCGGCGGCGGTCTCGGCCGCACCCGAGGCGAAGGCTTCGGACGAGCTGACGTCGTTGCCGTTCGAGCAGCTGCTCGCCGGCGAGGGCTTTTAGCCGACAGTCCGTGAAGGGCACCTTGGAGGACTTCCCCCAAGGTGCCCTTCACTGCGTTTCGGGGGAGATTTCGCTCAGGCGGCGGCGCAGGAAGCGACGGTCGGCTTCGTTGCCGGCCAACGCGAGCGCCGCGCGGTACGCGTCCGCTGCTTCCTCGCGACGGCCGAGGCGGCGCAGCAGGTCGGCGCGCGTGGCGGGCAGCAGGTGGTAGCCGTCGAGGTCGCCCGCCATCGCGTCGACGAGCGGCAGGCCGGCGGCCGGGCCGTCGGCCATGGCGACGGCCACCGCGCGGTTGAGCTGCACGACCGGCGACGGCACGCGCTTCGCGAGTTCCCCGTACAGCGCGGCGATCTGCGGCCAGTCCGTGTCCGAAGCGGCAGGCGCGGCCGCGTGGCAGGCCGCGATGGCCGCCTGGAGCTGGTACGGGCCGGGCGAGCCGCGATGCAGCGCCGTGTCCACGAGGGCGAGGCCTTCGTCGATCGCCACCGCGTCCCAGCGTGAGCGGTCCTGGTCTTCCAGAGTCACGAGCTCGCCGTCGTCGTCGAGCCGTGCGCTGCGGCGGGAGTGCTGGAGCAGCAGCAATGCCAGCAAGCCTTCGATCTCGGGCTCGTCGGGCATGAGCGTCAGCAGCGTCCGGGTGAGCCGGATGGCCTCGGCGCAGAGGTCGTGGCGCGCGGGCGCGTCGCCGGCGGTCGCGGCGTAACCCTCGTTGAACAGCAGGTACAGCACGCCGAGCACGGCCGCCGTGCGTTCCGGCAGCAGGTGCGCGGGCGGCACGCGGTAGGGGATGCCGGCTTCGCGGATCTTGCGTTTCGTGCGCACGAGCCGTTGCGACATCGTCTGCTCGCTCACGAGGAACGCGCGCGCGATCTCCGCCGTCGTCAGGCCGGCGAGCGTCCGCAGCGTGAGCGCGACGCGGCCGTCGAGCGGCAACGCCGGGTGGCAGCACGTGAACATCAGCCGCAGCCGGTCGTCCCGCACGCCGCTGGGGTCGGCTTCGGGCTCGTCCGTCGGCGCCAGGGCGGCGACTTCACGCAGCTTCGCGGCTTCCGTGGTGCTGCGTTTGAGACGCGTCAGGGCGTGGTTGCGCGCGGTGGTGGTGAGCCACGCCGCCGGCCGCCGGGGCACGCCGTCGCGCGGCCAGCGTTCCAGCGCCCGGGCCAGTGCCTCCTGCACGCACTCCTCGGCCAGGTCCCAGTCGCCCGTCAGCCGGATCAGCGTGGCCACCACGCGGCCGCCCTCCTCGCGGAAGGCGGCCGTGACCGCGGCCTCGACGGCGTCAGCGGCGTCAGCGGCTTCGGCGGCTTCGGCGGGGTTCGAGTTCAGCTTTCTTCCCCGGCGAAGGGCCACAGCGGCCGGACCTCGACGGCTCCGTGCCGCGCGGACGGATGCTTCGCCGCGACTTCGAGGGCCTCGTCGAGGTTCTCGCAATCCAGCAGGTCGAAGCCGAGGATCTGCTCCTTCGTCTCCGCGAACGGCCCGTCGGTCAGCAGCACCTCGCCGTCGTTCACGCGGATGGTGGTCGCCATGCTCGCGGGCCGCAGGCGCTGGCCCATCAGGCGCACGCCGCGGCCGTCCATCTCCTTCACCCACGCTTCGGTGGCCGTGTCCATCGGCTCCGACGGCAGCGGTTTCGACTCGTCGTGGCTCGTGCCGCAGATCAGCATCAGGTAGCGCATCGGGTTCGCCCCTTCTCTCTGGTGGTTTCCTACCGCGCCGGGGCGCGGGAGTCGAGGTGGTTCGTCTCTGCGACCACCGGGGACCGCCCGGACCGACAGCGATGCGGGGAATTTTTAGTTAAGCATCCACTTGACTATCGGGCGCGACGGGCGCATGGTTAAGCACATGGTTGACCATCAGCTCGACCGGGTGTTCCAGGCACTCGCCGACGCGACCCGGCGCGAGCTCGTGGCGCGGCTGGTCACCGGACCCGCCGCGGTGAAGGAGCTGGCGCAACCGTTTGCGATGTCGCTGCCTGCCGTGATGCAGCACCTGCGGGTGCTCGAGTCGTGCGGGCTGGTGGCTTCGGAGAAGGCCGGTCGGGTGCGCACGTACCGGCTGGAGCCGGCGGGCCTGCGCCTGGCCGAGCAGTGGCTGCGCGAGCAGCGCACCGGTTGGGAACAGCGGCTCGACCGTCTCGGTGGCTTTCTGGCCATCGACCGACAGGAAGGCAACACGTCATGACCGATGTCAAACATTCCACGTTCACTCTCGAACGCCGTTACCCCGCGCCGCCCGCGCGCGTGTTCGCCGCGTGGGCCGATCCGGCCGCGAAGGCGAGCTGGTTCGGCGGCAGTGAGCACTCGCTCGACTTCCGCGTGGGTGGGCGCGAGGTCAACCACGGCGGCGACCTCACGTTCACGTCCGACTATCACGACATCGTCGACGGCGAGCGGATCGTCTACGCCTCGACGCTGAGCCGTCCCGACACGGTGACCACGGTGTCGGTCACCACGGTGGAGCTCGTCCCGGACGGCGCCGGCACGCGGTTGGTGCTCACCGAACAGGGCACGTTCCTCGACGGACACGAGGAGCCGGCGTGGCGCGAGCAGGGCACGGGTGACTGGCTTGACAAGCTCGGCGCGCACCTCGGCGCGCAGGCCTGATACCGGTTCGGGACCGCGGCCGATTCCGCGGTCGGTCCACTTCGGACGCGTGCGCCGATCCCGGGGTGATCCGGAGTTTCTCCGGGCGCCCGGTCCGTGAGCCAGGCACACTGGCTGAAACGGACAGAAGGGGGCCGCGTGGAACTCGGCAAACCGGTGAAGCAGGCGATCGCCGCGGTGGTGGGCGGCGTGCTGGTCCTCGTCGGGGTCGCGTTGCTGGTGCTGCCGGGACCCGGGTTGCTGCTGGTGCTCGCGGGACTGGTCGTGCTGGCCTCGCAGTTCCCGGCGCTGGAACGGTTCGTCGACCCGGTGCGCACGCGGGCGATGAAGGCCGCCGAGGACAGTGTGGCCTCGCCGCTGCGGATCGCGGGTTCCGTGCTCGCCGGCCTGGCGCTCTTCGCCGCCGGCATCGTGTGGGGCACGGTCGACTGGCTGCCGTTCAGCGGCTGGAGCACCGGGTCGAGCGTCATCCTCTCCGGCGTCATCCTGTTCGTTCTGCTGATCTGGAGCTACCGGCGGGTCAAGTCCCGTGAGGGGGAGGCGCTTTCGGCGCCCTCCGGGCAGAATCCGAGTATGACCACTTCGGACTCCCCGCAGGTGCCGGCCGCGATCCAGCAGTTCGTGGACGCCACCAACAAGGCCGACGCCGAGAGCTTCGTCGACGCCTTCACCTCCGACGCGTTCCTCGAGGACTGGGGACGCAAGTTCCACGGCCACGAAGGCGTGCTGAGCTGGAACGAAACCGACAACATCGGGGTCGGGGCGAACTTCACCGTGAAGGGCATCAAGCCCGGCGAGGGCGCGGACAACTACGTCCTCACGCTCGGCGTGAAGAGCAACCGCTTCAACGGCACCGGCACGATGACGATCGACCTGCGCGAGGGCAAGATCGCCAGCCTCGTCATCTCCTGACCCGCTTTTACCGCGAACCCGAGGACGTTCGGGAAGCCGGACGTCCGCGGGTTCGTGGGAGATGGGCCACAGCGTTCGACTCAAGAGGCCAGTGGTTCTTTATCGTCCGCCAGTCGGCCATCTCGACGGGTTAACAGACTGCTGGGCTGCTAACCTCAGGCCCGTGAGCACCGGTTTCCAGCGTGCCCGCCGCCCCGAGCAGGTCGAGGCCCGGCGCGCCACGATCCTCGCGACGGCGACGGCGATGCTGCGCGAACGGCCGGTCGCCGACATCAGCCTGCGTGAGCTCAGCGATCGCGTCGGCCTCGCGAAGTCCAACGTGCTGCGCTACTTCGACAGCCGCGAAGCGATCTTCCTCGAGGTGCTCGACGAGGTGTGGCGGCGGTGGCTGGACGTCGCCGCGCGGGCGCTCACCGTCGTATCGGTCGACGGCCCCGGCTTCGTGCGCGAGGAACGCGTGGCCGCGACGATCGCCCGCACGCTTCAGGAAGACCGGCTGCTGTGCGAGCTGATCAGCTCCATGGCGTCGGTGCTGGAGCGCAACATCTCCGTGGACACCGCGCGCAGCTTCAAACACCGCGCGGCCGCCAACATCGACCGGCTGGCCGGGTTGGTGCGCGACGAAGTCCCGGAACTCTCACGCACCGGCGCCGCGCACTTCGCGGGCGCGGTGTTCGTGATCGTCGCCGGCCTGTGGCCCTACGCCAACCCGACCGAGGCCGTCGCCACGGCCAGCGCCGAAATGGGTGTGGCCCCCGGCGCCGACCTGTTCGCGGAGAACCTCACCGAAGGCCTGGCGAACCTCCTGGCCGGTCTCGTCGCCCGAGGTCGTTGAGGTCGCGCGACTCCAGGATCCGCCGGGGGTAGCCGTCGGCTGCGACCGAGATCATCGCGCGCCCGAGCACCTCGGTCGTGATGAACATCGCCGGGAACCGTTGGAGCAGCGGGAAAAGCGGCGCCGTGACGCGGTAGATCCCGCGGTACAGCGGCGTTTTCGACGTGATGCGGTGCTGTGGCTGGATGAAGCCGGGCCGGAACGCGTACGCGTCGAGCGGCAGCCGGGCCAGGGCGTTTTCCGTGGCGCCCTTCACCCGCGCCCACCGCACGCGGCCGCGTTCCGTGCTGTCGGTGCCGGCGCCCGAGACGTAGAGGAAGGTCGCGTTCGGCCGCGCTTGCGCGTAGGTGCGGGCAACGGAAAGCGTGAGCGCGTAGGTGATCCGCTCGTACTCCTCAGCCGGCATCCCGGCCGACGAGACGCCGAGGCAGAAGAAGCACGCGTCGTATTCCGCGAGCTCCTCGGCGTGCGGGCTCAGGTCGCCGAGATCGTCGGGCACCAGCTCGGTCACCTTCGGGTGCTGGGTGCCGGTCGCCGCCCGCCCGACGGTCAGCACCCGCTCCACGCGATCGTCCAGCAGGCACTCCCGCAGCGCGCCCTGGCCGACCATCCCGGTCGCCCCGAACAGGACGACCTTCACGCTTCACCCACCGGCAGCAGGCCGCGCTCGCCGAAGACCTTCTTCGCCACGGCGGTCGCGTTGAGCGCCTTCGGGAACCCGCAGTACCCCGCCGACTGCAGCAGCGCCTCGACGATCTCCGCGGGCGTCAGGCCGACGTTCAGCGCCGTCCCGATGTGCAGCTCCAGCTGCGGCTCGCACCCGCCCATCGCGGTCAGCATGCCGATCGTCAGCAGCTGCCGGTCGCGCGGCCCGAGCGCCGGCCGCGAGTAGATCTCCCCGAACCCCCACGACACGATCTGCCGCGCCATGTCGGGCGCGATGTCGCCCAGCCCGTCCAGCACCTTCTGGGCGCTGCCTTCGTTCACGGCGTTCATGGTGTCGAGGCCGAGTGCGTAACGCTCTTCTTCGGTCATGCTCCGACCGTATGGGATCGGGGGTCACCGCGCGGCGGATCGCACGGCGAGGTTCGCTCGGCGGGCCACCGCGAAGTCGAGCTTGCGGACGCGGCGGTCGTAGGTGAGGAAGCCGTTGACTTCCTTCTCGACGTCGGTGAGCTGCGTGTAGACGGCGGCGGAGAGGCCTCGGCGGACCTCGGTGACGAGCTGGTGCTGGAGCTCGACGTAACGCGTGGTCAGAGCTGCGCTGTCGGGTTCCAGTTCGTAGGCGAAGCTGCCTGGCGGGTCGAACTCGTGGCCGTGGACTTTGAGGCCCAGGCCGCCGTACTCGCCGTCGACGGTGGCGCGGACGGGGTCCGGCGGTGGGGTGCCGGGGCCGGGGTAGGTGTGGTCGTCGAGGAGGTCGCCGTGGCCGGTGTCGGGTTGGGAGCGGCAGCAGTTGACGCCGGATTCGGCGTCGACGAGGCGCGTGGGGTCCCAGGCGGCGATCTCGTCGGCGACGCGGGCGACGTCGAAGTCGCCCCAGCCCTCGTTGAAGGGGACCCACGTGACGATGGAGGGGAACGAGCGGTGCTGGTCGATCACGCGGCGCAGCTCGGCCTCGAAGTTCGCGCGGGCCGGGGGTGTCGGGGTGACGTTTTCCGTCATCGCCGGCATGTCCTGCCAGACGAGGAGGCCGAGGCGGTCGGCGTGGTAGTACCAGCGGTCGGGTTCGACCTCGAGGTGCTTGCGGACCATGGTGAAGCCGAGGGCCTTTTCCTGCTGTAGATCGAATTCCAGGGCGGCGTCGGTGGGGGCGGTGTAGAGGCCGTCGGGCCAGAAGCCCTGGTCGAGCGGGCCGAGCTGGACGGACGGCTTGCCGTTGAGGAGGATGCGGTGGTTTTCGACCGCGATGGAGCGCAGGCCGAAGTAGGAGCCGACGGTGTCTCCTGTGGACAGTGTGACGCGGAGGTCGTAGAGGAAAGGGTCGTCGGGCGACCACAGGCGGGGATGGGGGAGGGTGATCGTGGTGGGGTGGCCGGCGGTGCCTTCGGCTCGGGCGACGACGTGGCCGTGGTCGGAGGCGGTGGCTTGGAACGGGGTGCCGTCGGCGCCTTGGACGGTGAGGGTGGCCTCGCCGGTTGCGGTGTTCGAAGTGGTGTCCACGCGTGTGATGTGCACGGGCGCCACCGGTTCCAGCCACACCGTCTGCCAGATTCCGGACGACGGGGTGTAGAAGACTCCCGCGCCTGGTGCGCGTTGTTTGCCGAGCGGCTGCCCGTTGCCGGTCGTGTCCGTGACGCCGACGACGAGTTCCTGCGGACCGGTCGTCAGGGCGTCGGTGCTGTCGGCCGTGAAGGAGTCGTAGCCGCCGATGTGGTGGGTGACTTCGCGGCCGTTGACGTAGACGGTGGTGTCGTAGTCGACGGCCTGGAAGTGCAGAAGGATCCGTTGGGAGAGCCAGGATTCCGGGACGTCGAAGGTGCGGCGGTACCACATCCGGGTCTCGTGGCGCATGATGCCGGACAGCGCCGATTCGACGGGGTAGGGGACGAGGATCCGTTCCGGCAGCTGCCGTCCGAAGGGTGGTTCGGGGGTCCCGGTCTCGAACTCCCAGACTCCGTTGAGGTTCTGCCATTCGTCGCGGGTCAGCTGCGGGCGCGGGTACTCCGGCAACGCGTTGGCGGGGGAGACGGCGTCCGTCCACGGTGTACTCAACGGTGGCGTCTGCCGGTGCCACTGCGGCTGCGCGACCGGGGTCACGCCGGAAAGCCCGAACAGCAGCACCGCGAGAACTACGGCAGGACGCACCATCGTCGGAACCTCCGGTTCACTTGATGATCATCTCTACCGGCTGCCGGCTCGGATGTAAATCGCTCACTCCGGCAAGACCAGGCGGACGGCCAGCACGACGATCACGACGCTCGACACCAGTGCGGTCCCCAACCGCCCGCGACAGCCGGCGAGCACGCGGCCCAGCAACACCCCGCCGCCCGCGAGCAGCAGCTGCCAGCTTGCCGACGCGACGAACGCGGCCAGCGCGAACACCGTGCCCGTCGCCGTGCCGCCGACCACGAGGGCCGTGAAGTACACGATCGTTGCCGGGTTCAGCAGGGTGAGGCCGAGGAAACTCACGTACGCGCGCGCTGGTCCCGGTGGGGCGGCCTCGGCTTCGGGCGTTGCGCCGGCGCGGTACCTCCGCCACCCGCCCACCGCCGTGTGTGTCGCGAGTGCCACGAGCACCACCACGGACGCCCACCGCAACGGCCCCGAGACCGGCGCCAACACCGGCGCGAGCGCCGCCCCACCGCTCACCGCGACGACGGCGTAGACGCCATCCGCACTGGCCACCCCGAGCGCCGCCGCCGCGGCGACCCGCGGCGACGTCCGCGCCGCCAGCCCCACCAGCACAGCCCCGACCGCCCCCACCGGCACGGCGATCCCGTACCCCGCGAGCGCCCCGGCGACCACCGCCGCCGTCACGACCGCGCCCGACCACACCCCCGTGGCTCGCACTGCTGCCCACGCCGCACCCGGGCAGGGGCGATCGGCGTGCGGTGCGGTGTGGTGGTAGTGGTCATGTCCGGAAGCCTGACCCCGGATGGTTCGGTGGGCAACCGATTTTCACCGCGCAGGGCCACGACGGCACGGGCTACCGAGTCCGCAAAGGACGCGGCACGGAGGGCGCGCTGGGCTCTACGCCGGTCGGAGATCGTTGCCCGGGTGCGTTTTCGCCGCTGGGTGGCGGGAAAGATCAGCGTTTCGGCCAGTGCCACGAAGGTCGATCCAGTCGACCCTGTCCGGAAAGGACAGTCGCCCCGAAGTCCTTTTCCAACTCCAGCAAAGCCGCGCCCGTCGAGTCCAACGCTCGGACCAGCGGCTGCGAGTGCGACACCACCACCAGCTGCGTCCGGCGGGCCGCCCGGGTGATCAACGCCGCCAACGCCGGCAGCAGCTCCGGGTGCAGGCTCGTCTCAGGTTCGTTCAGCACCAGCAGCTCCGGCGGCCGCGGGCTCAGCAACGCGGCAACCCACAACAGATACCGCAACGTCCCATCCGAAAGCTCGGCCGCCGTCAGGGGCCGGAGCAACCCGTGCTGCTGAAACCGCAGCTCGAACCGACCGTCCGCCGAGCCGATGTCCACCGAGGCCCGCGGAAAAGCATCGTCGACAGCCGACTCCAGCGCCGCGGAGTCACCGAACTCCTGGATCGTCCGCAGAGCCGCCGCGAGGTCGGCGCCGTCGTGGTCGAGGACGGGGGTGCGGGTGCCGATGCGGGATTCGCGGGCCGGCGCGGTGGCGTCGGTGCGGAACTGGTCGTAGAAGCGCCACGCGCGGATGCGTTCGCGCAGCAGGAGGAGCTCCGGGGCGGGGAAAGAGCTCAGCATGCTGTCCGTCAGGCCGATGGGCTGCGGCTCGGCCGGCCACGCGCCGGTGTCGTCGCGGGCCCGCAGCGTGGGGCCCGCGCGGTCGACGAGGACGGCGCGCGACGAAAACACCGGGCCGGACCACATGCATTCGCGCTTGAACTCCGGGTCGAGGGAGAACATCGAAGGACCCGGGCGGGGCAGGCCCAGATCCAGCGCGTAGCCGAACTCGTCGTCCGAAAACCCCAGCCGCAGGCCGATCGGCTGGGTGCGGCGCGTGCCCTGCACCGGGGAGCGCCCGGAACGGACCGCGCGCCCGATCGCCTCCGGGCCGGCCCACAGCGTGGAGGGCAGGCCGCCTTCGCGGGCCAGCGCGGCGACGGCGCCGTTGTGCGCGGCGTCGGCCAACAGGCGCAGGGCGCGGTAGAGGCTCGACTTCCCGCTCCCGTTCGCGCCGGTGACCACCGTCAGCTCCGACAGCGGCAGCACCAGATCGCGCAACGACCGGTAGTTCTCCACGGCAAGGGTTTTCAGCACGCGGCCGACGCTATCCGCCCGCACCGACAGATAACGATCGTGACTACGAAGCTCCCGACCCCGGGTGCTCCCACCTGCGGCTCTCACCGTCAGTTGTCAAATTAATTCTGCCCGTGTTCGCGGCCGCTGGACTCCGGGCCGTATTCGTCAGATCTTTGTCCGCGACCTCGTTGACACCGCCGAAGCGCGAGGTGAGAATCTCGTTTCACATATCCTATAGGATCTGCGGTTCGAAAGAGGTGTCTGTGGTGGCAGCGGGGCGAAAGGTCGAGGTCCCGGGATGCGGGACGGCGATCTGTCACCGTCGCGCACCCGGAAGCGCTTCGCGAAGAACGCCGTCAACGAGTGACTTTCCGCGCCGGGACCTCCGATGTCTGGGCGCGTACAGCGACTGAAGCCCACCCCCGAAGTGGCTGAAGTCAGCAGGAACGCCGGGCGGCGCGCGGGCCGTCCGGTGCCAAGGTCCGACCTCAAAGGAGTGGTCATGGTTGTCAGGCCAACATCGGGCAGAACCGGGAGACGGAAGTTCGCCGTGCTCACCGGGATCGCCGCCTCGGTGCTGACGCTTTCGGCGATCCAGATCCCCGCCACGGCCGCACCGGCGGCTCCCACCCAGGACAGCACCGCCTCGAACAGCAACAGCACCCAGATCGCCCAGAAGCCCTACCTGGGCTGGAGCAGCTGGAGCCTCGAGTCCACGAACTACCCCGGCGTGAACCCGACCGGCGGCGGCAGCTGGCTCAACGAAGCGCACGTGCTGCAGCAGGCCGACATCCTGGCGGCGAAGTTCAAGCAGCACGGCTACGAGTACGTGAACATCGACGCCGGCTGGGTCGGCTCCTTCGACCAGTACGGCCGCCCGGTCGTCGACGCGAAGAAGTTCCCCGACGGCATGGCCTACGTCGCGGACTACGTGCACAAGAAGGGCCTCAAGCTCGGCTCCTACCTCGCGGTCGGCCTGGACCTCAAGGCCTACAACGACGGCAACTCGCCGATCTTCGGCACCACCGACTGCCACACGCGCGACCTCGTCTACCCCGACCTGCGCCAGACCAGCGGCTGGGACAACCAGTCGTACCAGATCAACTTCGCCAGCCCCTGCGCCCAGGCCTACATCCAGTCGGAGGCCGACGTGCTCGCCGGCTGGGGGGTCGACTTCCTCAAGCTCGACGGCGTCGGCCCGGGTTCGTTCAAGGGTGACGCGGCGCACGACAACACCCCCGACGTGAAGGCCTGGTCCGCCGCGCTGAAGAAGACCGGCCGGCCCATGCAGTTCGTGCTGTCGTGGTCGTTGTCGCACAACCAGATCGACACCTGGAAGGCCAACTCCAACGGCTGGCGCATCGACACCGACGTCGAGTGCTACTGCGACACCCTCGTCACCTGGAACAACTCGGTGAAGGGCCGCTGGAACGACGTCGTGCAGTACATCCCCGACGCCGGCCCGGGCCACTGGAACAACCTCGACTCCCTCGATGTCGGCAGCGGCAAGATGGACGGCATCACCGAGGCCGAGCGCCAGAGCTACATGACGCTGTGGGCCATCGAAGCCGCGCCGCTCTACCTGGGTGACGACCTCACGCAGCTCGACGACTACGGCACCAAGCTGCTCACCAACGACGAGGTCATCGCCGTGGATCAGGCCGGTGTGCCGGCCAAGCCCGTGAGCCAGAAGAGCGACCAGCAGGTCTGGTACGCCCGCAACGCCGACGGCAGCTACACGGTCGCGCTGTTCAACCTCGGCTCCGCCCCGACGTCGGTCACCGCGAACTTCGGCGACTTCGGCCTCACCGGCGCGGCCAAGGCTCGTGACCTCTGGAGCCACCAGGAACTGGGGCTCGCCAACGGTTCCTTCACCGCGAACCTGCCCGTCCACGGCTCGAGGCTGCTGCGCCTGACCCCGGTCAACCCGGTGCAGGTCTCGGCGCCCGCCGTGGTCCACGGCACCGCCTCGACCCCGACCAGCGTCTCGCTGGCCTGGGACGCGTCGGCGGGCAAGCTCGCCCCGGTGACCGGCTACGACGTGTTCGCCGGCGGCCACAAGGTCGCTTCCGCCACCGGCACCAGCACGACCGTCAACGGCCTCAAGCCCTCGACGTCGTACACCTTCACGGTGGTGGCCCACGACCGCCTCGGCCGCAGCTCCGCAGCGAGCACCGCGGTGTCCTACGTGACGCCCGCGGCTTACGGCCCGGTCGTCTACGAGGCGGAGAACGGCAGCCCCGGCGGCGGCGCGACGGTGTACGACTGCGCCTGCTCCGGTGGCAAGAAGGTGGGCTACATCGGCGGCAGCGGTCTGCTGACCATGAACAACATCAAGGTCGCCGCCGAAGGCACGTACCTGGTGAAGCTCGGTTACGTCGACGGTGACACCAGCCGCTCGGCCGTGGTCACGGTCAACGGCAGCTCGTTCCGGCTGCCGGCGCCGGGCACGAACGACAACGACTGGAACACCGCACGCACGATCACGGTGCCGATCTACCTGATGGCCGGCAACAACCAGGTCATCTTCGGCAACCCGAGCGACAGCGTGTTCGACGTGGACCAGCTGACCGTCTGACAACCCCCGTGAGTGGCGGTGAGAGCCGCCACTCACGGACACGAGTGAGGAGACGCCGTGGTGGTGACCACGCACAACAACAGCCTTCCCGTGCGAGGCGCCACCACGGCGTCCCGTGTGGACAGACCCCGCAAACGACAGCCCGGCGCGGCCGCGCACCGGCACGACGCCAAGATCGCGTGGCTGCTGGTCCTGCCCGCCATCCTCGGGTTCGGCGTGTTCTTCGCCTACCCGACCATCCGCGGCATCTACTTGAGCTTCACCGAGTTCCACGTGCTGTCCGCGCCGAAGTGGATCGGGCTCGACAACTTCACCGAGCTCGTCGCCGACGGGGTGTTCTGGAAGTCGCTGCTCGTCACGATCTACTTCGTGGTGCTGTCGGTGGTCCTTGGCATGCTCGTGTCTCTGCTGACCGCCGTGATCCTGCACCGGCTCGCGGCCTCCACGACCGTGCGTGGCCTGATGATCCTGCCGTTCCTGATCTCCGGCGTGGTCACGGCGCTCACATGGTCGCTGATGCTCGACCCGAGCCTCGGCATCCTCAACGTGCTGCTCACCAAGATCTTCGGCCACCCCGTGCTGTTCCTCGGTTCCGGCGGCTGGGCCGTGCCGACGCTGGCGGCGATCAACGTGTGGAAGTCCATGGGCTACAACGCGGTGCTGATCTTCGCGGGCCTGCAGACGATCCCGGCCACGATCTACGAGGCCGGCCGCATCGACGGCGCGAGCGAGGTGCAGATGTTCCGCCGCCTCACGATCCCGCTGCTGCGCCCGATCCTCGTGATGGTCGTGATCCTCACGGTGATCAGCTCGTTCCAGATCTTCGACATCGTGGCCGTGACCACGCAGGGCGGGCCGGAGAACGCGTCCAACGTGCTGCAGATGTACATCTACAACAAGGCGTTCCGCCAGTTCGACTTCGGCTACGCGGCCACGATGTCGCTGGCGTTGTTCGTCCTTCTCATAGCCATCACGTTCACGCAGCTGCGCATGGCGCGCGCCAACGAATCCGACACGAACTAGGGCAGGGACATGGTTACGCTGACTCGACCGGCACCCGCCCGCACACGCAAGCCCGTGTCCGCAGGCCGGATCCTCGCCTGGGCCTACGTCGTGGTGATCCTGCTGATCACGATCTTCCCGTTCTACTGGATGCTGCGCACCGCGCTGTCCAACAACTATTCGCTCTCCACCGACCCTTCGTCGTTCTTCCCGGTCGACTTCACCTTCGGCGCCTTCAAGCGCGCGCTCGGGCTGGCTTCACCGGCGGAAGCCGCGGCGCAGGGCGGTTCCGGCGCGTCGCTCGGCCTGACGCTGGCGCTGCGCAACTCGATCATCTACGCGGCACTGCTCACCGTGTGCACGGTGTTCTTCTCCGCCATCGCGGCCTACGCGTTCGCGCGGCTGCACTGGCGCGGGCGCAACACCGTGTTCTCCATCCTGCTCACGGCGCTGATGGTGCCGCAGGTGCTCACGCTGCTGCCGAACTTCGTGCTGGTGAAGGACCTTGGCCTGCTCAACACGTTCGCCGGCCTGGTGCTGCCCAACGCGTTCTTCTCGGCGTTCAACATCTTCTTCCTGCGCCAGTTCATGCTCGGGCTCTCCACGGAGATCGAGGAAGCCGCGATCATCGACGGCGCCGGACCCTTGCGCGTGTGCTTCCGGATCGTGCTGCCGATGTGCTCGGCACCGATCGCGACGCTCGCGTTGCTGACGTTCATCAACACCTGGAACGACTACTTCTGGCCACTGCTCGTTTCCTCGGACACGTCCACGAGCCCGCTGACGCTGGCTTTGGCGGTGTTCAAGCAGTCTTCGCCGCAGGAGGCGCTCGACTGGTCGGGCCTGATGGCCGCCACCATCATCGCCGCGCTGCCGATGCTGCTCGTGTTCATGGTGTTCGGCAGGCGGATCGTGAACTCCATCGGGTTCACCGGGCTCAAGTGAGAGAACTGCTGTGACGAACGAAGATCTGTGCCTCGGCTGGGCCGCGCCCGCCTCCGAGTGGACCGAGGCGAGCCCCGTGGGCAACGGCCGGCTCGGCGCGATGGTGTTCGGTGGCGCCGGCCGTAGCCGCGTGCAGCTCAACGACTCGACGGTCTGGTCCGGCACTCCCGCGGGCCCGGTCGACGCGCTGGCGGACGTCGTCGCCGCGGGTGCCGGACCGCCGCGGCTGGCGGAGGTCCGCGAGGCGGTGCGGGCGCGGGACTACCGGCGGGCCGAAGCGTTGCTGATGTCGTTCGAAGGTCCGTACAGCCAGGAATTCCTGCCGTGGGGCGACGTCTGGGTGACGCTGCCGGACGGCGAAAGCCACGGCCGTCAGCTCAACCTGGCCAACGGCGTGGTGACTGAACGGTTGTCGCTCGGCGAGACCACTGTGGACCGTTCCGTGTGGGCGAGCCGGCCCGCCGGTGCGCTGGTGGTGTCGTTGACGACGTCGGCGCCGATCGCCCTCGGCGTCGAGCTGAGCACGCCCCTGCGTGAGGTGACGCGGCTCGTCGAGGACAGCGGAATCACGCTCGGCATCGAGCTGCCAGTGGACGGCGCGCCGAAGCACGAACCGGAGGTCGCCGAGCCGCTGCGGTACGCCGACCGGGCGAGGCCGGGCTACGACCCGTTCGGAGCGCTCGCTCTCCGGCTCGACACCGACGGTTCAGTGTCCACGGCGGACGAACGGCTGGCGATCGACGGTGCCACCCGGGTGCTGCTCACCGTGTCCAGCTCCACCAACGCCGCCGACGTCTGGACGGGCACGGCGCCGCGTTCGCGCGAACGTCACCAAGCCGTGGCCGCCGGAACCGCCGCGACCTCGTTGGCCGAAGGCGCCGACGAGCTGCTGCGCGCGCACGAAGCCGACCTCCGGCCACTGCTCGCCGCGGCCGGCCTGCGGTTCGGGCACCACCGCGCCGGCACCTACGACGTGGCCGCCGACGTCCTGTCCGGAAAGGACGAACAGCTCACCGCCACGGTGATGTTCGCCTACGGCCGCTACTTGCTGGCCACGTCGTCCCGGCCGGGCGCGCCACCCGCGAACCTGCAGGGCATCTGGAACGAAGAACTCCGCCCGGCGTGGTCGTCGAACTACACGGTGAACATCAACACCGAGATGAACTACTGGGCCGCCGAGACGACCGGGCTCGGCGAATGCCACACGCCGCTGTTCGACCTGCTGCGCAAGCTCGCCGTGACCGGCGCCGACGTCGCGCGTGAGCTCTACGGAACCCGCGGCTGGGTCACCCACCACAACACCGACCCGTGGGGCTGGGCGCTGCCGGTGGGCATGGGCCACGGCAACCCGTCGTGGGCGATCTGGCAGATGGGTGGCGCCTGGCTCGTCCAGCACGCCTGGGACCATTACGACTTCACGCGCGACACCGCGTTCCTTCGCGACACGGCCTGGCCGCTGCTCAAGGGCTGCGCCGAGTTCTGCCTCGACTGGCTCACCGAGGGCCCGGACGGTTTCCTCGACACGATCCCGTCGACGTCGCCCGAGAACTTGTTCGTCTCCGAAGCCGGCGAGCCCGAGTCGCTGACCTGGTCCGTCGCGATGGACACGGCGCTGATCCGCGCGGTCTTCTCCCGCACGCTCGCGGCGGCCGAAGCGCTCGGCATCGAGCACCCGGTGACGGCCGAGATCACCGCCGCGTTGCCGCGCCTTCGTCCGCTGCGCGTGACGGACGGCGGCTGGCTCGCGGAGTGGGCCGAGGATCCGCCCGAGCAGGACCCCCAGCACCGGCACATGTCGCAGATGATCGCCGTCTACCCGCTCGGCCAGATCACCGCCGGCACGAAGCTCGGCGCGGCCGCGACCGTGTTGATGGACCGCCGCGGACCGGGCGCGATGGGCTGGTCGTGGGCGTGGAAGATCGCGCTGCGCGCCCGCCTCGGCGACGGCGACACCGCGCGTTCGCTGCTTTCCGAGGCGACCCAGCCGTTCACCGGCGACCGCCACCGCGACGCGCCCGTGGACGGCTCCGAGTGGGGCGGGCTGCTGCCCAACCTGTTCAGCACGCACCCGCCGTTCCAGATCGACGGCAACTACGGCTTCCCGGCCGGGCTCGCGGAACTCGTGGTGCAGAGCCACGCCGGCGCGATCGACCTGCTGCCCGCGTTGCCCTCGGCCTGGCCGGACGGCACAGCGCACGGGCTACGGGCTCGGGGCGGGCTCGCGGTCGACGTCAGCTGGCAGGCCGGAAAGGTCGTGTCGGCGAGTGTGACGCGGCTGTCCGGCGAGGCCGGCGACGACGTCGTGGTCCGGTGGCCGGGTGGCGGCACGACGCTCAAGGTCGCCGCCGGTGAAGTGTCCGAATTGGACGGTGAGTTCTGATGTTGACCGACCTGCCGCTGGCGCAGCTGCGTACCTACACCAGCGCGTACCAAGCTCCGGAAGACTTCGACGACTTCTGGCGGGAAACCCTCGCGGACGCGGCGAAGTTCGAGCTCGACGTGACCGCGACGCCGGTCGAGACCGCGCTGCGGACGCTCGACGTGTTCGAGGTGACCTATGCCGGCTTCGGCGGCCACCTCATCCACGCCTGGCTGCGCGTGCCTCGGAACCAGCCCGGCCCGTTGCCCGCCGTCGTGCAGTTCCACGGTTACGGCAGCGGCCGCGGCAGCGCGCTCGAAGAGCTGGTCTGGGCTTGCGCGGGCTACGCGCAGCTGCAGGTCGACGTGCGCGGCCAAGGCGGCGCTCACGCGGGTGGCACGACCGGCGACCCGGTGGGCAGCGGCCCGTCGTTCCCCGGGTTCCTGACCCGCGGGATCGAAAACCGTGAAACCTACTTCTACCGCCGCGTGTTCATCGACGCGGCGCGCGCGGTGGAGGCCGCGCGGGCACTCGACGTCGTCGACCCGGACCGGGTCGCGGTGGCGGGCAACAGCCAGGGCGGCGGAATCGCGCTGGCCGCGGCGGCACTCGTGCCCGACGTCGCGGCGCTCTACGCGCAGGCGCCGTTCCTGTGTGACCTCCGGCGCGCCTCGCTGATCGCGGGCAAAGCGCCGTACACCGAGCTCGCCGGTTACCTGGCCGCACAACGGCACGAGGTCGAGCGGACGTTCGAGGTGCTGTCCTATTTCGACGGTGTCGGCTTCGCGAGCCGCGCCACCGCCCCGGCGCACTTCTCGATCGGGCTGATGGACGACATCGTCCCGCCGTCGACGGTTTTCGGCGCCTACAACGCTTATCGCGGCCGGAAACACCTCGACGTGTGGGAGTACAACGGGCACGAGGCCGGCGGGGGCCAGGACCTCGAGAACGTGCTCGCCACGTTCGCGCCGCTGCTCAACCCGGGCAGCTGAAACTCGCCTTTTCAGATCCGCAGTTTTGAAATTCACAGTTTCACATCCCCAGTTTCAATTCCACAGTGGAGTGGAGAAGCGTCCGAGTGGCGCGGAATCGAGGAATCCCATGAAGATCCGCACTTGGGCCGCCACCGGGCTGGCGGCGGTGCTCGGAGCAGTGCTGGCCGGCTGCGGCGGTGGCTCGGCCGACGCCGGCGGCAACACCGTGAACTGGTGGACCTGGGACGACCACCAGGCCGCCGCCTACCAGGTGTGCGCCGACGCCTTCCAGAAGGCCAACCCCGGCACCACGGTGAAGATCTCCCAGTACACCGTGGCCGACTACTTCACGAAGCTCACCGCCGGGTTCGTCGCGGGCACCGCGCCCGACGCGTTCCAGGACAGCGTGCAGTTCCTGCAGGCCTACGCGAGCCAGCATCAGCTGCTGCCGCTCGACGATTACATCAAAAAGGACAACTTCGACCTCAAGAAGTTCTCCGTGGGCGTCGACTCGTGGAAGTTCACCGACGGCAAGCAGTACGGCCTGCCGCTCGACTGGGCGTCGGCCGGTCTCTACTACAACACCGATACCCTCACCAAGGCCGGCTACACCGCCGCCGACGTGCAGAACCTCAGCTGGAATCCCGACGACGGCGGCACGTTCGACAAGATGGTGGCGCACCTGAGTGTCGACAAGAAGGGCGTGCGCGGCGACCAGCCGGGCTTCGACAAGAACAACGTCGCCACCTACGGCATGGGCCAGCTCGCGGCGAAGGACTTCATCGGCCAGGTGACCTTCAGCGCGTTCGCCTCGACGCTGGGCTGGCGCCTCGGTGACAAGCCGGAATGGCCGACGAAGTTCAACTACAGCGACCCGCGGTTCGTCAAGACCGTGAACTACATCCGCACGCTCACCGACCGCGGCCTCGCGCCCAAGCTCGGCACGTTCACCACCGGCGGCGGCCAGGCCACCGTCAGCGACGCCGACCTCATCGGCTCGGGCAAGGTCGCCATGGAGCTCTCGGGTTCCTGGTCCGCGCCGAGCTTCGCGAAGCTGCCGGGTGTGAAGATCGGGATCGCCGCGCCGCCCACCGGGCCCGACGGCAAGACCCGCGCGCTGACGTCGAACTCCAACGGCAACACGATCTGGGCCGGCACGAAGAACCCCGACCTGACCTGGAAGTGGGTCTCGTACATGGGTTCGCAGGACTGCCAGACCGCGGCGTCGAAGACGGGCACGTTCTTCCCGTCGATCCCGGCCTCGATGGACGCGACCACCGCGGCCATGAAGCCGCAGGGTGTGGACCTGTCGGTGTTCACCGCGATGCTGAAGAACGGCTCGCTCTACCCGGCCGAGGTCTACGCCAACGGCGCCGCCGTGCAGGCCGCGGAGGAGCCGCTGCTCGAGTCGTTCTACTCGCACAACCGCAACGACGACGTGTTCCCCGACATGGAGAAGCAGAGCGTTTCGCTGCTCGCCAAGAAGTAGGAACGCCCGGGAGTCAGGAGTGAGGACATGTCCAGCCCTACGGTGGTCGGCCTGCGGGCCGCCGGCACGAGTTTCGCCGTGGAACTCGGCCGGCCGGTGCCGCGCGTGCTGCACTGGGGCGCCGACCTCGGCGTGCTGTCCGAAGTGGACGCCGAGGCACTGCGGCTGACCGCCGGCGGAGCGGTGCTCAACAACGCACCCGACGTGCCCCGCCCGTTTTCCGTGTGGCCCACGGAAGCGGAAACGTGGTCCGGCATCCCCGCGGTGTCGGGCCACACCGCCGGGCGCGGCGCGGTGCCGCGGCCGGTGCTGCGGGGCTTCTCCCAGGACGACGGTGCGTTGACGCTGGAGCTCACCGACGCGTCGTCCGGGCTGGACGTGGAGCTGACCTACCGGCTGACCCCTTCGGGGGTGCTGGAGGTCGCGACCGAGGTGACCCGCCACGCGGACGCGGGCGCCGAACCGTACGACCTCGCCGGGGTGGTGGCCGTGCTGCCGCTGCCCCGGCGGGCGGCGGAGGTGCTCGACTTCACCGGCAAGTGGTGCCGGGAACGCAGCCCGCAGCGGGTGCCGCTGGCGTACGGGGGCCACGTGCGCGAGGTGCGCCGCGGCAAGCCGGGCGCGGACTCGCCGTACCTGTTGACGGTCGGCGAGCCCGGGTTTTCCTTCGCCTCAGGGGAAGTCTGGGGTATGCACGTGGCGTGGAGCGGCGACCAGAAGTGGTTCGCCGAGCAGCTGCCCGAAGGCGCCGGCGTGCACGCGAGCGTGCTCGGCGGCGGTGAACTGCTGCGGCCCGGCGAGGTCCGGCTCGCAGCGGGGGAGTCGTACGTGGCGCCCGTAGTGTGTTTCGCCTGGTCGGACGAAGGACTCGACGGGCTCGCCGCGCGGTTCCACGCGTATCACCGCGCGCGGGCCACGCACACGGGCAAACCGCGGCCGTTGACGTTGAACACGTGGGAAGCCGTGTACTTCGAGCACGACCTCGACCGCCTGCTGGAGCTCACGGAGCTGGCCGCGAAGGCCGGCGTGGAACGGCTCGTGCTCGACGACGGCTGGTTCCGCGGCCGACGCGACGACACTGCGGGCCTCGGCGACTGGACCGTCGACCGCGCCGTCTGGCCGCAAGGCCTTACGCCACTGGTGGAACGCGTGCACGCGCTGGGGATGGAGTTCGGGCTGTGGGTCGAGCCGGAGATGGTGAACCTCGACTCCGACACGGCCCGGGAGCACCCTTCGTGGCTTCTCGGGCCCGCTGACCTGGGCGCGCCTTCGCGCAACCAGTACCCGCTGAACATCGCGCACCCCGAGGCGTACCAGTACCTGCTCGAATCCCTCGACGCGCTGGTGGGCGAGTACGGCGTCGACTACCTCAAGTGGGACCACAACCGCGAGCTGCACGAGGCGTACGACCGGGTCACGGGCCGGGCGGGCTCGCGTGCGCAGACGCTCGCGCTGTACCGGCTGCTCGACGAGCTGCGTCTCCGCCATCCGATGCTGGAGATCGAGAGCTGCGCGAGCGGCGGCGGCCGCGTCGACCTGGGGATCCTGAGCCGCACTGACCGCGTGTGGGCGTCGGACTGCATCGACCCGCTCGAACGGCAGGCGATCCAGCGCTGGACCGCGCAGCTGATCCCGCCGGAGGTGATCGGCTCGCACGTCGGCGCCGAGCGCAGCCACACGACCGCACGCGTGACGGACCTGTCGTTCCGGCTGGTCACGGCGTTGTTCGGCCACGCGGGGATCGAGGCCGACCTCACGCGCAGCACGCCGGAGGAGCTGGCGGCGTTCACGGCGTGGGCGCGGCTGTACAAGGAGTTCCGGCCGCTGCTGCACGGCGGACGCGTGGTCCGCGCCGACCTGCCGGACGCCGACGCGTACCTGCACGGCGTGGTTTCGGACACCCGTGCGCTGTTCTGCTGGGCCCGCTTGGCGACGGGCGCGGCGGGACAGCCCGGACGCGTGCGGCTGCCGGGGCTGGACCGGTCGCGGTTGTATCGCGTTCGCGTGCGGACCGAAGCCGGGCTGCCGTCGTTGCGCGAGGTGGCGGCGCCGGAGTGGTTCACGCGGGCTGTCGACGGGCCGCTGGAACTTTCGGGTGCCGTGCTCGCGGTGGCGGGCCTGCCGATGCCGGTGCTGGACCCGGCGCAGGCGCTGCTGCTCGACCTGTCCACTGTGGACCGCGCATGAAGCCGGGCGCGGAGCGCGGGCTCGTCGCGCTGCCGGCCCGGCAGGTGCTCGCCGACGGCGTCTACGAGCAGCTCCGCGCCCTCATCATGAACGACGGCATCGCGCCCGGCGCCCGCGTGAACATCGACGAGATCGCGCGGGAGCTGGGGGTCTCGGGCACGCCGGTGCGGGAAGCGTTGGCGCGCCTCGAATCCGAGGAGCTGGTGAGCCGCCTGCCGTTGCGTGGCTATCGCGTGACCGAGCTGCTGAGCAGGCGCGAGGTCGACGACATGTACTCGCTGCGGATGCTGCTGGAGCCGCCGAGCGCCGGGCTGGCCGCGAAGGCGATGTCGGACGGCCATTCGGCGGCGTTGCGCGCGGAGCTGGCGACGTGCCCCGCCGCGCCCGCGCACGACGCATACAGCGACTACAAGGCATTGACCGCGCACGACGCGCGCTTGCACGAGCTGGTGCTGCGCATCGCGGGCAACGCCGCGGTGGAGCAGGCGTTCGCCCGCACCCACTGCCACCTGCACTTCTTCCGGCTCAACTACAACCAGCCGTTCGGCGAGCAGACGATCTCGGAGCACCGCGACATCGTCGAGGCGCTCGTGTCGGGCAGCGCGGTGGCGGCGCGCAAAGCGATGGCCGCGCACCTGGAAGTGGCGCGCGACCGGCTGTTGTCCCGCATGTGAGCACCCCAATGTGGCGTTGGTTGCGTTGAGCGCACCCAATGTGGCGTTCGGTGCGTTGAGCGCACCGAACGCCACATTGGGGTCGGTCACGCCGTGATGGTGGAGGCGTCGATCACGAAGCGGTAGCGCACGTCGCTGGTGGCCACGCGCTCGTAGGCCTCGTTGACCTGGTCGGCGGAGATCGTCTCGACCTCGGCGCCGATGCCGTGCTCGGCGCAGAACTCGAGCATCTCCTGTGTCTCGGCGATGCCGCCGATCATCGAGCCGGCCAGCGTCTTGTTGCCACCCAGCAGCGAGAAAGCGTTGTACGACAGGGGTTCGCCGGGCGCGCCGACGTTCACCATCGCGCCGCCGACCCGCAGCAGGCCGAGGTAGAGGTCCACCGGCAGCTTCGCGGACACGGTGTTGAGGATGACGTCGAACCGGCCGCGCAGGGTGTCGAAAGTGGCCTCGTCGCTGGTGGCGTAGTAGTCCTTGGCGCCGAGCTTCAGGCCATCTTCCTGCTTCTTCAGGCTCTGGCTCAGCACGGTGACCTCGGCGCCCATCGCGGCGGCGAGCTTCACGGCCAGGTGGCCGAGGCCGCCGAAGCCCACGATCGCGACCTTCTTGCCCGGGCCCACGCCCCACTGGCGCAGCGGCGAGTACGTGGTGATGCCCGCGCACAGCAGCGGCGCGGCGACGTCGAGGGCGATGCCCTCGGGGATGCGGCAGACGAAGGCGTCCTTCACCACGACCTGGCGGCTGTAACCGCCGTAGGTGTTCTCACCGTCGAAGCCGACACCGTTGTACGTGGGCACGTTGCCCTTCACGCAGAACTGCTCGGTGCCCGCGACGCAGTACTCGCACTCGCCGCACGAGTCGACCATGCAGCCGACGCCGACGCGCTCGCCGACCTGGTACTTCGTCACGTTCGCGCCCACCGCGGCGACGACGCCCGCGATCTCGTGGCCCGGCACCATCGGGAA
The DNA here is from genome assembly GCF_040607795.1 of Amycolatopsis sp. NPDC005232. Lineage (NCBI taxonomy): Bacteria > Bacillati > Actinomycetota > Actinomycetes > Pseudonocardiales > Pseudonocardiaceae > Amycolatopsis > Amycolatopsis sp. NPDC005232. The sequence goes on from NZ_JBEXHL010000004.1 coordinate 114,704, forward strand.
GATCGAGCCGCCCCACTCCTCCCGGACCTGGTGGATGTCGCTGTGGCAGATGCCGGCGAAGGCGACGTCGATCAGCACGTCGTCCGGACGCAGGTCGCGGCGCACGATCGTCGTCGGCGCGAGCGGCTGCCCCGCGGCCGGTGCGGCGATGGCGGGCGTGGTGGTGGTCATGAAATCCTCCAGACGATTCCGGGCTCAGCCGCCCGGACCATGTAAGACCCCTCTTACATCTTCTATAGTAAGAGGGGTCTTACATCCGCGCGACCAAGAAGGGGTGTGATCCACGGCATGGGCGCCAAGTACCACCACGGCGACCTGCGCTCCGAGCTCGTGCGCGTGTCACTCGACCTGATCGCCGAGCAGGGCCTGGCGGGGTTCTCCGTCGCCCAGGTCGCGAAACGCGCGAACGTCTCCGCCGCCGCGCCCTACCGCCACTTCCCCGACCGGTCGAGCCTGATGGCCGCCGTCGCCGCCACTGCCGCCTGCCGGCTGCGTGACCTGGTCGACAAGGTCATCACCGAGGAGCCCGACCCGGTCACCCGCCTGGCCTCCGCGCAGGGCACCTACACGCGCTTCTTCATCGACACGCGCCTCGGCTTCCCGGTCCTCTTCGCCGACGGCCTGGCCAACCCCGAGTACACCGAGATGCACGACCAGCGCCGCGCCATGTTCGGCACGTTCCTCACCCTCAGCCTCGCCGTCACCGACGGCCACGCCACGGCCCTCGAACTGCTGGAACAACTCAACGCCCAGTCCCACGGCTACGGCTCGCTGTACCTGGAGGGAGTGTCGCCCCGCATGGGGTACTCGGCCGACCAGGTGGTGGCCAAGTCGACGAGGGCGGCGCGGATCGTGATCGAGGCCTACCGGACGCAGTGAGGTGAGTCCGCATGCTCTGCGTGTTCGACGTGAACGAGACGCTGCTCGACCTCCGGGCGCTCGATGCGCTGTTCCGCGAGCTCACCGGGAGCCCCACGGCGCGGCAGGAGTGGTTCGCGCTGGTGGTGCACACGGCGTTGACCGTGACGGCGACCGGGGGCTATCGGGACTTCGCGGAGATCGCCGGGCTGGCCGCCGTGGATATCGCGGGCCGGTACGGCCGCGAGCTCACGGACAACGACCTGGCCAGGATCGGCGACGGGCTGCGGTCCCTGCCCGCCCACGCCGATGTCGACGAAGCCCTCCGAACGCTCAAGCGAGCCGGCCACCAAGTCGTCGCCTTGACGAACTCGCCGCTCGCCACGGCGGAGGCGCAGTTGCAGAACGCGGGGCTCGCGACGAGGTTCGACCGGATCTTCTCGGCGCAGCAAGTAAGCCGGCTCAAGCCCGCGCCCGAGCCGTACCGGCAGGTGCTGAGCGCTTGCGGCACAACGAAAGCCGTGATGATCGCCGCGCACGGGTGGGACCTGGCGGGGGCGGAGGCAGTCGGGATGGAGACCGCCCTCATCGCGAGGGACAACCAGCGGCCACTCCCAGGCCGGCCCGCCACCTACACGGCGACGAGCCTGCCCGAGCTGGCCGCGAAAATCAGCTGAGCCGCACCAGCATCTTGCCGGTGTTCGCGCCGCTGAGGAGGCCAAGGAAGGCGTCCGGCGCGTTGCGGATGCCGTCCACAACGGTCTCCGAGTACTTGATCTCGCCGGAGGCCACCAGCGGCGCCACTTCGGACACGAACTGCTGCTGCAGGTGCCAGTGGTCGAGCACAAGCATGCCCCGAATGGTCAGGCGCTTGGCGATGATCTGCACCAGGTTGCGCGGCGCGGGGGTGGCCTCGGTGGCGTTGTACTGCGAGATCATGCCGCACACGGTGATGCGCCGGTGCAGGTTCATCGACGCGATGGCGGCCTCGAGGTGCTCGCCGCCGACGTTGTCGAAGTACACGTCGATGCCCTCGGGCGCGGCGGCGGCCAGCTGCTGGGCGACGGGGCCGTCCTTGTAGTTGAAGGCGGCATCGAAGCCGAGATCCTCCACGAGGTGGCGCACCTTCTCCGCCGAACCCGCGCTGCCGATCACGCGCTTGGCGCCCTTGAGCTTCGCCAGCTGGCCGACCAGCGAACCCACCGCGCCGGCCGCACCGGAGACGAACACCGTGTCGCCCGGCTTGAACTCCGCGGTGACCAGGAGCCCGGCGTACGCGGTGAGGCCCGGCATGCCGAGCACGCCCAGGTACGTCGAAAGCGGGGCGACGGAACCGTCGACCTTCACGACCTTCGTCGCGTCGACCACGGCGTGGGTGCGCCAGCCGAGCTGGTGCAGCACATGGTCACCAGGCTTGAAGCCGTCCACAGTGGACTCCACGACCTCGCCGACCGCACCGCCGCTCATCGCCTCGCCGACCGCGAAGGGCGGCGCGTAGGACTTGGCGTCGTTCATCCGGCCGCGCATGGCCGGGTCGACGCTCATGAACACGTTGCGCACCAGGAGCTGACCGTCGGCCGGCGTCGGGATGTCGGTGTCGACGACGTCGAAGTTGGCCGACGTCGGCACGCCGTGCGGGCGGGCGGCGAGCCGGATCTCGGTCGCCTGGGTCGGTGCGTTCACCACGGGACTCCATTCATGAGACTGGGTCTGAACCGGGGCCATCGCCCCGCATACACCCGCCCCAACGAGCCAACCGGGGCGATCATTCCGATTATGCCCGGCCGTGTGGCAAGCGCTACACGATCTCCTCGAGCTTGCCGAGCACGCCGTCGTAGATCTTCTTCAGCCCACCGGGCGCGAACGTCTTCTCGAAGAAGCCGCCGACACCACCGGCGCCGTCCCAGCTCGTCTCGATGCGCACGACGCTGGCGGTGCCCGACGACGAAACCGTCCAGGTCGTGACCATGCTGGAGTTCGCGTCGGTCTCCACGAGGGTGCCCGGCGCCGGCTCGCTCACGGTCGCGGCGACGTCGCGCACGCGCTTCGACGTGGCCTGCAGCTTCCAGCTCGCCTTGGTGCCCGCGCCCACGCCACCCTCGGTGACCTCGTAGTCGCGGTAGTGCTCGGTGAGCAGCTTCGGCCGGGTCTCGGCGTAGTCGGCGACCAGCTCGCGAACCCTGTCCACCGGCGCGGCGATCGTGCGCTCCGCGGCGGCCGTGACCTTACCCATCTCGCTCCTCAGCTGTACTGGAGAACCCCTCACGCGCCACCTTCGCACACCACCCGATCGGGCACCGCGTCACCAGGGGTTTTCCGCCGAGGGTCACACAAAAACGGGCCGTCCGGAAAGTTCCGGACGGCCCGTTTCCCGCTGAACACACTCAGGCGAGACCCTGCTGCGTCAGCCAGTCCTTCGCGACGTCGGCAGCCGGGTCACCGTCGGAGTCCACGCGCTTGTTCAGCTCGCGCATGCCGTCGGTGGTCAGCTTCGCCGAAACGGCGTTGACGGCGGCCGCGAAGTCGGCGCCACGCTCGTCGAGCACCTTCTTGTTCACCGCCGGCACCACGTTCTCCGTCGGCACGATCTGCAGGTCGTCCTTGAGCGCCAGGTACTGCGGGTCGCCGACCAGCGGGCTCACCGAGTCGACCGGGATCACGGTCGCCGCGCCGGAGTCGAGCTGCTGCACGCGCGGCCCGGCTTCCTGCACGGTCTGGAACGAGGTGTTCGTCAGCTTGTAGACGTCGGTGAAGCCCTTGTAGCAAGGCAGCCGCGACTCGCACTCCGGCGGCCCGGCCATGACGACCTTGGGCAGCTTCTTGAGGTCGCTGATGCTCGTGATGCCGTTGGCCTTCGCGACGTCGGCCTTCATGATGTAGGTGTTCTTGTCCTCGGCCGCGGCGTAGTTCAGCAGCGCGATGCCGTCCGGCGCGAACAGGTCGGTGAGCTGCTGGTGCTCACCGTCGGCCGTCTTCACGGCGTCCTTGCCGAAGCCCGTGGTGATCGCCGCGCCCTGGTACTCGGGCAGGAACTGCAGCTCACCCGACTTGAGCGACGGGTAGATCAGCTCCCGCGAACCCAGGTTCAGCTTGCGCGTGACGGGGTAGCCCTTGGCCTCGAGCGCGCCCGCGTAGATCTCCGCCAGGATCTGACTGTCGGTGAAGTTGAACGACGCGACGACGATCGGCGCCCCGCCCTTGCTCTGCGCGGCGGGCTGGCCACTGTCGGAGCCCCCACCCCCGCACGCGGTCAGGCCGAGCGCGGCCACCGCCACCCACGCGGCCGCTCGGATTTTCCGGGTCCAGCGCACGTCCCCACACTCCTCGTGTCACGAACAGAGGATTGGACCCTAACCGTGAGCCACGACAGAAACCACATACCGGGAATCACCGGCATCGAATCTCAACAACCGAAATCGCGGCGCTCGAACGGGGTAACCTTCCGTGGTGCATGCGTCTTCGGTCACCCCGCTGCTCACCGAGAGCAGCCGGCCGATCTTCGAGTGGCGGTGGGTCGAGCGCAACGCCGACGCCATCGGCCAACGCCTCGGTGAACACATCGCCCTCACGGCCACGGCCCTGGGCATCGGCTTGGTGGTGTCGCTGGCGCTGGCCACGCTCTGCCTGCGGTACCGCTGGTTCTACCCGTTGGTGCTGGGCACGGCGGGTGCCCTGTACGTGATCCCGAGCCTGGGGGCGTTCGCGCTGCTGGTGCCGTTCTTCGGGCTCACGTTCACCACGGCGGTGATCCCGCTGGCCACTTACACGCTGCTGATCCTGATCCGCAACATCGTCACGGGCGTGCAGCAGGTGCCCGCGGAGGTGCGCGAGGCGGCGATCGGCATGGGCTTCACACGCGGGCGGCTGCTGTGGCAGGTGGAGCTGCCGCTGGCGCTGCCCGTGGTGATCGCGGGCCTGCGCGTGGCCGCCGTGACCACGATCGGCCTCGTCACGGTCACGTCGCTGCTCGGCATGGGCGGGCTCGGATACTTCATCCGCGCCGGCATCCAGACGACCACGCCGAACCCGAGCCCGATCATCGTCGGCGTGGTGCTGTCGGTGGTGCTCGCGGTGGTCGTCGACCTGTTGTTGTGGCTGAGCGAGCGCGCGCTGGCGCCGTGGGTGCGGAAGGTGCGGGCGCGATGAACGTCTTCACGCAGCTGGGCGAGTGGCTCTCGGCGCCGAACCGCTGGAGCTGGACCGACCCCGCGGGGGTGCCGTACCGGACGGTGGAGCACCTGTGGTTCTCCGTGCTGTCGCTGGTGGTCGCGGCCGTGCTCACGATCCCGCTCGCGCTGTGGCTCGCGCACTACCGTCGCGGTGCGTTCCTCGCGAGCAGCGCCGTGAACATCGGGCGGGCGATCCCGAGCTTCGGCCTGATCATCCTGTTCTGGTTCCTGGCCAGCCGCTGGGGCGCCGACACGGACTTCTGGCCGCTGCTGCTCGCGCTCGTCGGCCTGGCGCTGCCGCCGCTGTTCACCAACACCTACGCCGGCGTGGTGCAGCTGGAACAGGAGACCATCGACGCGGCGCGCGGCACCGGCTACCGCGAATGGCAGATCATGCTTCGCTTGGAACTGCCGCTGGCCTCCCCGGTGATCGTCGCCGGCGCCCGCGTGGCGTTCCTGCAGCTGGTGGCCACCGTCGCGATCGGCGCCATCGTCAACGACGGCGGCGGCCTCGGCCGCTACATCGTTGACGGCTTCGCCGAAGGCGCCCAGGGCTACGGCGAGATCTTCGGCGGCGGTCTGGCCGTGATCATCCTGGCGCTGCTGTGCGAAGGGATCTTCGCGTTGCTGACTCGTTGGGCGACGCCGAAGGGTGTCGCACTGCAGACGGCTCGGCGCGACTAGCTGAGGTCGTTGAAGTAGGCATCGCGGCACGCGGCCACGAGCCGTTCGACGTCCGGGCCCAGCGGCCGGTCGACCAGGACCGGCGGCACCCGTTCGGTGATCCACTCGTAGATCGCGCGGAGCCCGGGGCTGCCGGGGCCGTCGCCGAGGTGGCGGGCCTGCGCGCCGGCGATCAGCTCGCACGCGGTGATGGCGAAGACGTGGTCCACGGCCACTTCCAGCTCGTGGCCCGCGGCCCAGGCGAAGGCCTGCACGTCCTCCTGGCCGGCCGACGTGTCCAGCGAGCCCGGGGTCGCCGGCGCGGCGAGGCGGCGCAGCGAGTGCAGCTCGCCGACGGCACGTTTGTGCAGCGGCGTCAGGCCCGCCTGCGGGCCGGGGTCCACGGCCAGCTGCGGGGGCAGGCCGCTGAACTGCGGGTCGAGGAGCCGGTGGGTGCGCTGCACGGAGATCTCGCCGGCGTGCACGAGCGCGGCTTTCATCGCGTCCATGCGCAGCCCCAGCTCCGCCGCGTGGTAACCGGTCGTGGGCACGAGCTTTCCATCCACAAAGGACGGTGAGTCGTCCGGTGTCTGCCAGGTTTCCCCGAGCGTTTCGACGAGGTCGGCGCACGCCTGGTCCACGAAGCCGATCACCCGCGGGCCGACCCGCACCGAAACCGGTGCCTGGACCACCGGGCGCGTGGAGGAGCCGCTCGTGAGGGACAGCACTTCGGAAAGCACGGCTTGGGCGTGCCGGTTCGCCACCGGGTAGCGGTACACCTCGCGCGGTGCGCTGAGCACGTCCACGGCGATGGCGGCGCACAGCGTCTGCAGGTCGACCAGCTGGCGCACGCGGCCGGAGAGAGTCCACGCGTAGGCCTGGGCCAGCGGGGAGCCCTGGATGAGGCTCGCGCCTTCCTTGGGGCCGAGCTCGAGCGGCTTTGTGTTCCTGTCGGCGAGGGCGGTCGCGGCGGGTGTTTCGACGCCGTCTTCCAGCACGGTGCCGAGGCCGGTGAACGTCTGGAACGCGTGCGCCAGCGGGATGATTTCGCCGGCGCTGCCGAGGCCGTCGCGGGGGACGGCGGGGAGGAAGCCGTCGTTGAGGCGGTCGGCGAGGAACGTGACGAGCTCCGGGCTCACGGCCGCTTCGGGTCGCAGGAACCCGCGCAGGCGCATGAGCAGGAGCGCGCGCGTGAGCTCCGCGGACAGCCACGGCCGGCCACCGACCGCGCGGCCGACCAGCAGGTTGTGCTGGTGCTCGGACTGCTGGGTGGCGGTGAGCTTGACGCCGGCGAGGCGGCCCATGCCGGTGTTGACGCCGTAGACCGGGCCGTCTGCGGCGTCGAGCACGGCCAGCATCGCGGCGCGGTTCTCTTTGACGCGCCTGAGCAGGTCCGGGTGCAGTTCGAGGGGTTCCCCCGGCTCGCTGCCGGCCGCGAGGACGTCGGCGGGTTCGCGGACGATCACCGGTACGGCAGCATCGTGCCGACGTCCGCCGCTTCCGCGCGTTGCAGGATCATGTGCGCGACGGCGACGTCCGTTGTGGACAGTCCGCGGTGCCAGAAGAGGATGCGCTCGTCGTCGCTTTCGCGGCCGGGGCGGTTGCCCGCGACGACGTCGCCGATCTCGGCGTGGACACCGGTTTCGGTGAGCAGCCCGGCGTTGAGGTGCGGCCGCAGGGCGCCGAAGCGGGGGTTGCCCGACTGCGACTCGCGCCAGTTGTCGACCACGACCTTGTCCACGGCGTCGAGCAGCGTGAGCTCCAGCGCGCTGATGGTGCCGTAGGGCACGAGGAACGCGCCGGGCCGCAGGAACTCCTTGCGCACCAACGCTTCCGGCTCCGTCAGGCGGGAAGCTTCCACGAGCACGTCGGCGCCGTCGAGGGTTTCGGCGGCGGTTTCGCAGACGCGGACCTGCTTGCCGAGGTGCTCGGTGAGCCGGTGCGCGAAGCCCTCGCGGGACTCGGGGCGTTTGCTCGTCACGCGGATCTCGTCGAAGTCGAAGAGCGAGTCGAGCAGCACCACGTTCCACCACGCCGTGCCGCGTGCGCCGACATGGCCGAGCACCTTCGAACCCGGCCGCGCCAGGTGTTTCGCGCCGACGGCCGTCATCGCGCCCGTGCGGGCCTCGGTGATCATGGTGCCGTCGACGATCGCGCGCGGCATGCCCGTCTCGGGGTCGAGCAGGAGGATCAGGGCCATCTCGCTGGGCAGGCCGCGTTCGAAGTTGCCGACGAAGTCGCCGACCACCTTCACGCCGCTGACCTGCTTGGCCGAGAGGTGGCCGCGCAGGATGTTGAAGTGGCCCTTGCCGCCGTTGTCGGGCACGAGGTGCGTGCGCGGCTCGAACACGACGTCGCCGCGGCCGTGGTCGGCCAGCACGTCCTCGACGGCGCCCACGATGTCGGCGTCGGTGATGCCGAGGCTGTCGATGTCGTCGCCGGTCAGGTAGCGGAGCCAGACCGAGTGCGGCACAGTCACCGGGCGAGGTCCTCGATGACCTCGGCGTTGGGGAGCGTCTGCAGGGCGGCGCCGGAGATGAGGAGCTTGCTGCCGCGGATGCCGCTGCCGATCACGAGCTCCGGCGCGGCGGCCACGCGGGCGTCGATGAGGATCGGCCACTCGGCGGGCAGGCCGACGGGCGTGATGCCGCCGTACTCCATGCCGGTGAGGGACACGGCTTCATCCATGGGCGCGAAGGACGCCTTGCGCACGTCGAGGCGACGCTTGATCACGCCGTTCACGTCGGCGCGGGTGGTGGCGAGCACGAGCGCCGCCGCGAAGCGCACTTCGCCGGCGCGCTTGCCGGCGACGACGACGCAGTTGGCCGACGCTTCGAGGGGCGAGCCGTAGGTCTCGCAGAAGGCCGCGGTGTCGGCGAGCTCGGGATCGATCTCCGTGACGCCGACCGCGTCGGGTTCCGCGAGGGCAGCGAGCGCCTTCGCGACGGGTTCGGCGAGCAGGTCGGTGCGGGTGGGCGCGGGGACGACCGTGAGGCTCCCGGCGATGGTCCAGGTGGTCACATTGAGAGAATCTACGCGGCTACCAGTTGCGCTTGCCCCGCTGCACCTCGATGAGCCTCGGACGGACGTCCACCAGGTACACGAGCGCGGCGGCCATCGCGGGCACCCAGAAGATGAACCCGACACCGCTGACGTTGTAGCCGAACAGAACCATCGCGAGCGTGGCGCCGCCGGTGATCAGCAACCAGATCGGCTTGGTCTTGCGGTCGGCCGCCTGGTACGCGTCGGAGCGCTGCAGCAGCGCGTGAACGAAGGCGAAAAGCCCGACCAAGGCGCTGCCCCAGTGGATGACCTGAAGTATCCAAGCGGCAACAAGCACGGACGCCAGCTTACGGCAAACCACCCAACGCGCCGGTGGCCCGGCACTTCACAAGCGCCGGGATGTGGGGTGGGTGTGACCTAATTCTCTGTCCTGGTGGGGGTCTTGCGTTCGGCCCTGTGGTTCGGGTTTGCCGATGCGGCGGTGTGGTGGGCGGGGAACGGGCATGTCGGGCCGGCTTTTGAGCCGGGCCGGGCAGTCGCGCGGTGACGCGGTCTCACCGTTGCCGGCCTTACGGCGGGACTCTGCCCCGCCACCGAGGTAGCCGCGGCGCCGGCCCTTTCTCGGCACTCGTGAGCACACCTGCCCGCCGAAAAGGCGGGGTCGTGCCGCACAGCACGGGGGAATCCGCATCTGCTTCCCGACCATCGCGAGCGGCTGCCCGGGTCGTACCGCGGCGGGAAAGCGGCCTCTCGCCGTTTGTCCGCCGTCGTGAGCGGCTGCCAGCGAACGGGCGGGGTTGTGGCGCGCGTCCGAAAAGGCGGCCGTCCCTCCTTGCCGGCCATCGGGAGCGGATCTCCTGGCGACCGACTTCGCCGGTGCGGCGCGTGGAAGCGGCTCCGGCGTTGCAGCTCCTGCCACCCGAACCGCGAGAAACCCGCTCCCCGGCGGGCCGACCTGTCGGTGCGGCGCGCCGGGGAGCGGGCTGGTGTCGTTCTCGGGCTTACTTCTCGGTCTTCGGCGCGGCGGCCGGCTTCTTCGCGACCGTCGTGGTGGTGCGGCGGGCGGGCGAAGCGGTCTTCGGCGCCGTGCGGTTCGCGGCCTTGCGGGCGACCGAGCGGGTCTCGTGGGCGAGGTCGTCGCCGAGGTCCTCGACGGCTTCGGCGGTCTCGTCGGCGACCTCGGTCACCTTGCGGGCCGTCTTCTCGCCGACGGAGCGGGTGCGCTTCGTGACCTTGGCCAGCACGCCGTCGACACGCTCGCGGGTCTCGCCGGCCAGGCCGTCCACGCGCTCCTGCGCGGTGGTCAGCGCGTCCTCGAGCTGGTCGAGGGCCTTCTTCACCTGCGGCTGCGCGGAGATCTTGTCCCAGGTCTGCTCGCCGGACTCGGCCAGCTTGTTGTAGAGCTTGAGCGCGGCCTCGGTGTACTCGTCGATGACCTTGCGCAGCTCGGCCGGGTCGAGCTTGCCGCGGAGGCTCTCGACGTCGGTGGGCAGCTCTTCGAGGTTCTTGCGGGCGTTCTCGCCGCTCTTACGGGCCTTCGCGACGGCGTCGGTCACGGCCTGGCTCGCGAGGTTGCCGGCGCCGAGCGCGGCGAGCAGCGGGGTGCGGACCTGGTCGATGGCGGTGCTGACGGCCTTGCGGACGTCCTCGGTCTTGGGCGTGGTCATGCCGACTCCTCTGTGGTGTCGTGGGTGGTCTTGGTGGTTGCCGGTGGCTCAGCGGGCGTGCCGGCGGCGTTCTCCCGCCGGAAGGACTCGTAGACGTCGAGCAGAACCTGCTTCTGCCGCTCGGTCAGCACGGTGTCGGCGCGAATCGCGTCGCCGACCGGGCCTCCCGTGGGCAAGTCGAGGATTCCTGCTTGCACGTAAAGCGCTTCGGCCGAAATCCGCAGACCTTTGGCGATCTGCTGCAGGATCTCCGCGCTGGGTTTGCGGACCCCGCGCTCGATCTGGCTCAGGTACGGATTGGACACGCCGGCGAGCTTCGACAACTGCCGCAACGAAATCTTCGCCGAACTCCGCTGCTGGCGGATGTACTCGCCGATGTCGGAGGCGATGTCCGCGACCTTCTCGATCGGGTTTTGGGTCCCGCCGGGTTCTGTCATCCGGTCACCTCCTCGCGACACTTCCGACCGTACGCGGAGGTGCTAGCTATTGCAAGCACTCTGCTTGCACTTTCAGGTGTGGTTCCGCTCACCCGGCTACGGTGGTCCCCATGGCGACTCAGCGGTTGCGCCGCAGGCTGGTCAAGCACCTGGTCGACGAGGACGTGCTGCACGACCCGAAGTGGGTCGAGGCCTTTCGCGGCGTGCCGCGCCACGTGTTCCTGCCGCAGTTCTTCACGCGCGTCGACGAGGGCTGGGCGGCTGTCGACCGTGACGATCCGGGGTGGCTGGAGCGGGTCTACTCCCCCGACGTGCTGGTGACGCAGCTCGACGACGATTCGTCCCTGTGGGACAAGGCTCGACGCGAGGGGCCGATCGACGGAGTGCCGACAAGTTCTTCGAGCATGCCCGCGATCATGGCGATCATGCTCGAGGAGCTGCGCGTGGAGGACCGGCAGCGGGTGCTGGAGATCGGGACCGGGACGGGGTACAACGCGGCTCTGCTGAGCCATCGTTGCGGGTCGGGTTCGGTGTCCACTGTGGATGTTGATGCGGGGCTGGTTTCGGCTGCGCGTGGGCATCTGCAGGAGGCGGGGTATGCGCCGTCGTGCGAGGTTGGCGATGGGGCGCTCGGGTTTCCGGCCGGGGTCCTGTTCGACCGGGTGTTGTGCACGGCCTCGGTTTCTTCGGTGCCGCCGGCTTGGCTTGAGCAGACGGTGCCGGGCGGCCTCGTGGTGACGACATTGAACCGGCCGTTGGGCGCGGGGCTGGTCCGGCTGGTCGCCGGCTCGGGCGCGACGGGCCACGGGCGGGTCCTGGCCCGCGACGGTCGCTTCATGCCCCTGCGCGCCCACCGCCTCCCGGCTCCGGCTGCTCTGCCTTCGCCCGCTTCCGCGGATTGGCGGCCGACGCAGCTGCCGATTGATTTGCTGCTGAAGCCGCACTTGAAGTTCGAGTTCTTCGCCTCCTTGGAACTCCCGGGCGTCCACCCGGTCCGCGAACTCCCCGACGGCTCGACCGACGCGATTTCCTCGGGGGACCCCCAAGCGGGCCCCTTCGCCCTCACCCACCCCGACGGCTCGTGGGCCCGCGTCCGCACCCACGGCGACACGCTCGAAACCGCCCAAGGCGGCCCCCGCGGCTTGTGGGACCTCGCCGAGCGCGCCCTCGTCCTGTGGAACTCCCTGGGCCGCCCGGAGCGCGACCGCTTCGGCCTGACGGTGGATGGCTCGCGGCAGGAGTTCTGGCTGGATGAGCCGGATGGGCTTCAGTGGGAGTTGAGTTAGGTCGGGCCCAACGGTGCTCGCTGCGCTTGTGGACAAGTCGCTAGGTCCGGCCCAACCGGCGGGGGGCTGTGGACGGTTGCTGGGTCCGACCCAGCCCATCCCCGCTGGCCGGTCAGCCGGTTAGGTTCGACCTAACCCACTTCTCCGCCTGCGTGACCACGTCATCGAGCGGGGTGGTCGTCGTATCGAGGTGCGGGACCTGGGTGCGGATCCAGTGGTTGAACTCGAGCATCTCGTCGATGCGCGGCTCGTCCCATTCGCGCCACGCGGGGCGGGCTCGCAAGCGTTTGCGGAGCGCCGCGTCGTCGGCGACGAGTGCGAGGTAGTGCACGTCGGAGAAGAAGGCGCGTTCCGGCAGGGGCTCGATTTCCTGTGGGGCGACGGTGCCGCACAGGACGACCGGCCGGCCGTTCTGGTGCAGCATCGCCGCCATACGGAGCCAGGCCGCGCGGAAGCCCGGGATGTCGTCGCGGAGGGCGCCCGCCCACAGGACGTCCTGTTCCAGCACCACCGCATCCCCGGCCAGCCGCGCGGCCAGCGCCGGGCCGACAGTGGACTTGCCCGCGCCGCTCGGGCCGGTGAGCGCGAACAGCGGCAGCCGCCGGAACGGCCACCGGTGTCCACAGAGGACACACTCCAGCACCGCGCCCTCGACCCGCGGGCGGTCGGCACGATCGCCGCACGCGGGACAAATCCGCAGGTCGAGGGCGGGCACTGGATCAAGAGCCGGCCCCGGGCCCGCGCCGGGAACCGGATCGACGGAAAGCAACTCAGTCGAACAGGTTCTCGAGGAAGCCGCGTTTGCGGTGACCCCCGTGGGGCCGAGGTGAGTCCGCGTAGCCGCGATGCCCGCTGTAGGGCCGCGGCGAGTCCGAGTAACCCCCACTGCCCCCATAAGGCCTAGGCGAATCCGAATACCCACCACCGCGATAGGGCTTCGGCGAGTCCCCGTGCCCACCTCGGTACGGGCGCGGCGAGTCCGCCCGCCCGTAGCGCGGCGGTGGCTGCGCCCCGCCGTAATACGAGCTCTCGGCTCCGGCGATCTGCTCCAGCTCACCGTGGTCCAAGAAGATCCCCCGGCACGCCTCGCACTGTTCGATGTGGATGCCGTTCTTGTCGACGGTCCGCATCCGGTTCTGACACTTCGGACAAATCACGCATCCGAGACTACGCAGATTCCGCCCGGCGCGTCAGCAGGCGCACAGGCAGAACGGATGACCCACCGGATCGGCGTAGACGCGGAAGGTCGAGGGCGAGTCGTCGAGCAGCTTGGCGCCCAGGGAGAGCACGCGGGTGTGCGCGGCTTCCAGGTCGTCGACGTCCAGGTCGAGGTGGGCCTGCTGGGGCAACGAAGCCGAGGGCCACTCGGGCGCGCGGTAGTCCGCCACCTGCTGGAACTCCAAGCGCGCACCGCCGGTCGGGTTGACGAGCCGGGCCCAGGAGCCGCCCGCGCGCACCGCGGGCTCGGGCCAGTCGAGCACCGCGCGGTAGAAGCCGGCGAGCGCGGCGGGGTCCGGGCAGTCGAAGACGGTCGAGCCGAACGTCGGAACAGCACCCATGATCGTGACTCCCTCCAGTAACCAGTATTCGGAGTATGGGAGTTATCAGCCGACGAAGCAACCACCCTCGCTCGTACACTGGTTGCGTGCACACCGACGCGACCCTGGTGGTGGACTTCCTCAACACCGTCGACATCGAGCGCGGCGAGGACCTGCTGGACGACCCCGGGCTGTGGCAACGCTGGTCAGCCGAACGCGGCGTCTCCCCGAGCAACGCGGACGAAGCCCGCGCCATCCGCGACGGGCTGCGCGCCGCCGTCGGCGATCCGCGCCTCCCCGTGGAACAGCTCGAAGTCCCGCTGACGTTCTCGCTGAACAACCAAGGCCCGCAGCTCCTGGGGACAACCGCCGTGTCCGCGGTGCTGGTCGCCGCCACCCGGCTCTCCATCCGCGGCGACTGGGTCCGGCTCAAGATCTGCCCCGCCGACGACTGCCTCGAAGCCTTCTACGACGAGTCCCGCAACCGCTCGCGCACGTGGTGCTCCATGCGCGTCTGCGGCAACCGCGAGAAGGCTCGGACCTGGCGCGCCCGCGCGACGGGTGTGCACAACTGAGCACCTGTGGACAACTCAGGCACAGCCACCAGATATGCACGTGCAGACGCACCGGATCCCCACAACTTGTGGATGGGCGTTAGGCCAGATCCGTGAAAAGTTGTGGATAACCCGGGGGATAACTCAGCTTCCTGTGGACAACTGGCTTGAAGGTCCCCCGGGTGTGGTATACGCACCGGCTGCACATGAGCGGCCACGCTCCGACAATCGCAAAGCACGGAACAACACCGAGAAAACCGAGAAAAGCCCAGGTCAGAACAGCAGCTGCGCCACCGTGTAGATCACCAGACCGGCCAACGCGCCCACCACCGTGCCGTTGATGCGGATGAACTGGAGGTCGCGACCCACCTGCAGCTCGATCTTCCGCGACGTCTCCTCGGCATCCCAACGCTCGACGGTGTCGGTGATGATCGTGGTGATCTCCTTCGAGTAGTTCTTCACCAGGTACGCCGCGGCGCCCTCGACCCAGCTGTCCACCTTCGACGCCAGCGAGTCGTCCGTGATCAGCCGCTCGCCGAGCGACTGCAGGCCCGCGCGCACGCGCCGGCGCAGCTCGCTCGACGGGTCCTCGGCGGCGTTGAGCAGCATCTCCTTCGCCGTGGCCCAAGCGTTGCCGATCAGCTTCTGCACCTCGTCGTGGTGCACGATCTGGCCCTTGATCTGCTCGGCGCGCTCCATGGTCTTCGGGTCGTTCTGCAGGTCCTGCGCGAACTCGCCGAGGAACTTGTCCAGCGCCAGGCGCATCGGGTGGTTCACGTCCGTCTTCACTGCCCACGCGAACGACAGCACCTCGCCGTAGACCTTGTCCGCCAGCATCTCGTCGACGAACTTCGGCGACCAGCTCGGCGCGCGGTCGGAGACGACCCGCAGCATCGCCTGGTGGTTGTCGCGCACCCACTCGTAGGCCCGGTCGCACATCAGGTCCACGAGCTTGTGGTGCGCGCCGTCCTCGAACACGCCCGCGAGGATCTTGCCCAGCGGCGGGCCCCACGGCCGGTCGACGATGCGCTTGACCACGGCCTGTTCCATGATCGCCTGCACGTCCTCGTCGCGCAGGACCGTGACGGCGCCGCGCACGACCGTGGCCAGCTCCGACGTCACGCGCTCGGCGTTGTCCGGCTGCGAAAGCCACCCGCCGAGGCGGCGCGAGATCTCGACCCGCTTGAGCTTGTCGCGGATCACGCCCTCGGAGAGGAAGTTCGAGCCGACGAAGTCGCCCAGGCTGTTGCCGAGCTGGTCTTTCTTGTTCGGGATGATCGCCGTGTGCGGGATCCGCAGGCCCAACGGGTGACGGAACAGCGCGGTGACGGCGAACCAGTCGGCGAGCGCGCCGACCATGCCGGCCTCGGCGGCCGCCTTCACGTAGCCGACCCACGCGGGCCAGCCGGCCGACTCCGCCCAGCTCGTGAGCAGGAAGACGACCGTGGCGCCGAGGAGGAAGGACAGCGCGACCTGCTTCATCCTCCGCAAGCCGCGCCGTTTTTCCGCGTCACCGGCGGCGCCACCGGGCGGGTCTGCGGGCGTGACCTTGGCTGGGGTGAGTTGCTCCACGACGCCATTGTCCGTGAGGATGCGTTTTCGTGCGTGAACCAGCTCTCGTCCCCCGCCTCCGCCCCTTCACCGCGACGATCTTCGCCGAGATGACGGCGCTCGCCGTGAAGCACGGCGCCGTGAACCTCGGCCAGGGTTTTCCCGACACCGACGGGCCCGCCGGCATGCTCGAAGCGGCGAAGAACTCCCTGTTCGGCGGCGACAACCAGTACCCGCCGGGCCCGGGCCGCCCCGAGCTGCGCGCCGCCATCGCTCGGCACCGGCTGCGCTACGGCACCGAGTACGACCCGGACACGGAAGTCCTGGTCACGGCGGGTGCGACCGAGGCCATCACGGCCGCGCTCATCGCGTTGACCGAGGCCGGCGACGAGGTGATCGTGGTCGAGCCGTACTACGACTCCTACGCCGCGGCCGTCGCGATGGCCGGCGCCCAGCGGCGCGTGATCGGCCTGGTCGAGACGGCCGACGGGCGCCTCGAGCTCGACCTCGACGCCCTGCGCGACGCCATCACGCCGCGCACCCGCGCGGTGCTGCTGAACTCGCCGCACAACCCGACCGGCACCGTGTTTTCGCGCGCGCAACTGGAGGCCGTGGCGGCGCTGTGCGTGGAGCACGACCTCATCGCGGTGACCGACGAGGTCTACGAGCACCTCGTGTTCGACGACGCGTCCCACATCCCGCTCGCCACGCTGCCCGGCATGCGCGAGCGGACGGTGTCGATCTCCAGCGCCGGCAAGACGTTCAACTGCACCGGGTGGAAGATCGGCTGGGTCTGCTCGACGCCCGAGCTCGTGGCCGCGGTGAAGGCGGCGAAGCAGTTCATCACGTTCGTCTCGGGCGGGCCGCTGCAGCCGGCGGTGGCGTATGCGCTGGACCACGAGCTGCCGTGGGTCGAAGAGCTGCGGACGAGCCTGCAGGACAAGCGCGACCGGCTGTCGGCGGGACTCGCGGACGCGGGTTTTGCCGTTCGCCCCAGCAGCGGCACGTATTTCGTGACGGCTGACGTCCGCCCGCTCGGTTTCACCGACGCCGCCGAGCTGGCGTGGGCGCTGCCCGAACGCGTCGGCGTCGCGGCCGTGCCCGTGAAGGTGTTCACAGATCACCCGGACGAGTGGAAACACCTGCTGCGTTTCGCGTTCTGCAAGCGGAACGAAGTCATCGACGAGGCCGTCGGACGGCTGCGCCAACTCGTCTGACCACTGCGGTTACCGAATAACGAGTTGCGAGGCGGTTACGCTCCAGATTCATCGACGGTGCGTTAGTGATGCGATACCGAGAGTATGGTTTTGGGATGAAACATCAGGTCAACGGCCATGCGGGGGTCCGCCCGGATGGCCGCAGAGGGTCCCATCGGGCGCACGCTGAGTGATCAACTTCGGCTGATCGGACACCGGAGCCGGTAAGTCCGTTCCGCCTTACGGGGTGGATCGAACGCAGGGAAGATGAAACACTCGCGACCGGTGCTAGAAAGAGTGCAGCCCCGGGGGAACTGCGACCTGGCCGGAGAAGAACCCCAGTTGGATCAGTCTCGTGCGGTAGCCGCATGAGCTTCAGGCGCGGACGGTGGTGGTGGCGTGAGCGACACGGCTGCCGCACGCACCGACGCACCTCTCCTGAGCAGCACTGATCCCGGACTGGCCGCTGCCGTGGCAGCTTCTGCTGTTGTGGCTCCTGTGGTTCCGCCCGTCGGCGCTTCGGCGAAGGGCTCGGATTCGAACAGCCTCGCTTCGGTGCGTAGGCCGCGGCCGTGGGCGGCCCCGCTGGCGAGGCCGGCCGCGCGGATCGCGCTGGCAGGCGGGTTGACGTTGGCCGGGTGGCTGCTCGGCGCGTTGGTCGCCGGGGCCGGCGCGGAGGCTGCGGAACAGCCGCACGGCCTCGACGCGTCGGGGAACACCGTGGCGACCGCGCCGGGGCACACCGGGCACGGCGAAGCTCGGGAGCACCGTCGAGAGCCGCGCGGACATCCTTGGCACCGCGTTTCGACCGGGTCCACTGCGGACTCGGTTGCCGCGGGAACTTCCAGTGGCAGCAAGGGTTCGGACTCGACCGGAACTTCCAGCGACAGCACCGACTCGGCCGCCGCCACGCCGAACACTTCCGGCACGAGCGCTTCCGACGAGAGCACTTCCGGCGCCTCGGACACGAGCGCTTCCGACACGCCGAACACTTCCGGCACAACCGAGTCGGACCAGGCCGAGACGCCCGCCAGTTCCGGCGGCAGCACCGACGCCGCTGCCACGACCGGCGCGAACGCCGGCTCCGCTCAGGTCGTGCCCGACGGGTCAGGCGGAGCGAAGCAGCACGAGACCGACGACTGCGACGGGACCCACCACAGCGCGACCGACCAGACCACCACCGACACCACAGCGACCGACCCCGCCACGGCTCCCAGCACCACCGTCACCACCAGCACCGACGCCGAGGCGCCGCTGCGTGCCACCCCGTCGCAGGGTGGGCTGCTGGGCGGACTGCTCGGCGGCGTGCTCGGGCTGGTCGACAACGCGGTGCACTCGATCACCGGCGTGGCCGGAACCGTGGGCGACGTCGGGGACACCGTGTTGCCGCCGGTCACGACGGTGCCGGGTGGGGATGACGCGCCGCCGTTGATCCCGATCGGGGATGTGCTCGGGCCGGTGTTCTCGGGTGGGACGGTGAGTGGCGGGGTCACGGCGACCGTGCCCGAGCTGACGGTTCAGCCCGGTGAAGTGGTGAGCGCCGTGGTTCCGGTGGTCGTACCTCAGCCGGCGCCGGTGACCGTGCCCAAGACGGCCGCGCCGGCGCACCACCCGAGTGTCGTGCACGTGATTCCCGTGCAGCAGCGCAGCACCGGCGCGCAGCACGCGAACAACGAGAACTCCCACGTCGGCGTCACAGGTGGCGGCGGCGGTGGGGGCGGGGGTGGCCTGCCCGCGGCGCCCAGCGCGCCCGTCGCGCCGACCACCACCGTCAACCCGGGCCACGACGGCTCGGGCGGCGCGCGGCAGCCGTTCGCCGTCGTCGGGGACAGCGTGACCACCACGCAGCTCAAGCTGATCGGCGTCAGCCGCGACCACGAGGTCGACGGCGCGGGCAGGGACGCAGCCCTGCCCACCACCTCCCCGGACTGACCGGCACCCGGTCCACCGGGGAGAGCCACGTCCAAACCAAGATCAACTTCTTGGAGCGCGCGCCCGTTCGCTGCGCCTGGCTCATCCTTTCGCACCAATCATTCGACAAGGGGCGATCCATGCGTATGACCAGCCTTCCCGACCGGCCGACCGCGCCCGGCCGGATCGGGTCCTGGTCCCGGCGCCGCGCTGCCCCCGCGGCGCCGGGACCCACAACGGGCGTGCTCCGGAGGTTCCCGCTCACCGCGCCGAGCGGGAACCTGCGCCAACCGAAGCCCGCCTGAGCCGTCGGCGCTTCCCGGCACGTCGAGGGGCTGTGCCGGGAAGCCGCCGCGGCGCCCGCTCTGAACGGAGCGGGTGACGAACAGCCGGTGCGCCGGATGCGACCACCACCATCCCTGGAGTGGTTGGAACATCCGGTGCACCGGCTGTTTATCGTTTACGGCCCTGTTTCGGTAGAAACGGCGCCGCAGCAACAAAATCCGGCTGCGCGGGCCCGATCGAGACGCCCGGATCCGAACCTCAGGTCACCGGCACGTTCGCCGCGGGCACGTCCGCGTAGCCGCGCACCGACTCGACGGCCAGGCTCAGCCGCCGCACGGCCTCGAGCAGCTGGTCGGGCGGCAGGCCGAACGGCAGGCGCAGCCAGCGTTCGAGGCCGCCGTGCACGCCGAAGCGCGAGGCGGGCGCCAGCTGCACTCCGTGGTTCGCCGCCGAGACGGCGAGGCGCGTGCTCATCGGTTCCGGCAGGCGGCACCACAGCGACAGGCCGCCGGCCGGGACCTCGAACGTCCACTCAGGACAGTAGGCGTGCACGGCGTCGATCAGGGAATCGCGCTGCAGCCGGAAATCCACGCGCCGCTGGGCCAACGCCGCGTACCCCTCCGGCTCCAACAGCGAAGCCAGCACCAGCTGGTCGAACACCGGCGCCCCCAGGTCCACGGCGAAGCGCGACGACAGCAGCCGGTCGAGCAGCTCGGCCGACGCGCGGATCCAGCCCAGCCGCAGCCCGCCCCACTGCGACTTCGCGGCCGAGCCGACCGTCAAGGCCAAGTCCCCCGCGAACGCGGCCAGCGGCGGCGGCGCGTCGAGCGGATCACCCTCGTAATCCAGCTCCACCAACGATTCGTCGACCACCACGGGCGTGCGCGAACGCGCGAGGAGGCCGCCGAGGCGTTCGCGGCCGGCGGCGTCGAGGCGCAGGCCCGTGGGGTTCTGGAAGTCGACCACGAGGTAGCCGAACCGCGGCGCCGCCTGGCGCAGCGCCGCCTCGATGCCGGTGAGGTCCCAGCCGCGCACGGGGTCGAGCGCCACCGGCACGGGCAACGCGTGGGCGGCGCGCACGGCGTCGATCGCGTTGGGGTACGTCGGCTGCTCCACCAGCACGCGGTCGCCGGGGCCGGCCAGCATGCGCAGGCACAGCACGAATGCCGAGTACGCGCCGGCCGTCAGCATCACCTGGTCGGGAGACGTCGGCAGGCCACGCGCGGTGTAGCGCTCGGCGATCCGCTCGCGCAGCAGCGGCAGGCCGCCGGTGAGGTAGCCGTTGCCGCTCAGGTGCTCCACGAGGTCGC
The DNA here is from genome assembly GCF_040607795.1 of Amycolatopsis sp. NPDC005232. Lineage (NCBI taxonomy): Bacteria > Bacillati > Actinomycetota > Actinomycetes > Pseudonocardiales > Pseudonocardiaceae > Amycolatopsis > Amycolatopsis sp. NPDC005232. The sequence goes on from NZ_JBEXHL010000004.1 coordinate 135,132, forward strand.
GCCGCGCGGCGTCGACGGCGTTGATCAGGCCGGGCAACGCGGGTGGCGCGGCGCGCGCGAGGTCGATCAGGCCGTCGCGCTCGTGCTGGGCCGGGGCGGCCGAACGGTGGCCGGCACCGGAGATCCACGAACCAGCGCCACGACGGCTGGCGACGACACCTGTGGAACGCAGCCGGTCCAGCGCCGCGCCGATGAGCGTGCGGCTGACGCCGAGGGCGTCGGCGAGCTCGCGTTCCGCGGGCAGCCGGGTGCCGATGGGGAGCTGGCCGTCGAGCACCTGCAGCTCGACGGCCGCGGCCAGATCCGCCGCGCCCTGGCGAGAGCCACGACGACGCCACTCCCCGAGCAATACAGCCAATCGGGTGCCAGAAACGCGGCTACCTAGCGGAATATGCGAGGTCATAAGACCAATTATCCGACATTGGCCATGGATTACCAGTCCACTTATGGCCGATAGTGGAGAAGTGGCAGTTGTCGACCTCAGTCCCCTCAGCGTCCGCCGGGCACCCGCGCGCCGTGGTGCCCAGCTCCTGGCCGGGCTCGCGCTCTACGGCGCCAGCATGGCCATGCTCACCCGCGCCCACCTCGGCCTCGACCCGTGGGACGTGCTCCACGAGGGCATCACCAAGCTCACCGGACTGAGCTTCGGCACGGTCACGGCCATCGCGTCGGTGTTCGTGCTGCTGCTGTGGATCCCGCTACGCCAGCGGCCCGGCATCGGCACCGTGGCCAACGTCGTGGTGATCTCCGTGACCGTCGACGCCGTGCGCGCGGTGCTGCCCGACCAGCACGCGCTCGCCCTTCAGATCCTGCTGCTGGTCGGCGGCGTGGTGCTCAACGCCGTGGCCACCGCCGTCTACGTCGGGACCCGGCTCGGCCCCGGGCCGCGCGACGGGCTGATGACCGGCCTCACCGCGCGCACCGGCTGGTCGGTGCGGCTGGTGCGCACCGGGATCGAGGTGACCGTGCTCGCCGTCGGCTGGCTGCTCGGCGGCACCTTCGGCGTGGGGACCGTGCTCTACGCGGTCACGATCGGACCGCTCACGCAGGCTCTGTTGCCGCTGGTCACATGGCGGACCGGGCGCCGCGAAGAGCAGCAGCACTAGCCGGCCTCCCGTTGCGCGACCACGCGGCGCACCGACACGTAGTCGACGCCGTGCGCGGCCAGCAGATCGGGCACCGGGCCCTTCTGCTGCACCAACGCGAGCAGCAGGTGCTCCTGACCCAAGTGCTTGTCCCCCAGCTTCACGGCTTCGCGCAGGCTGAGCTCCATCGTGCGCTTCGCGTCGGCGGCGAACGGGATGTGGCCACGTTTGGCGCGTCTGCCACCACCGGCGAGCGCGCCAGGGCCGTGGGTCTCCTCGACGCGCTCGACGATCTGCTCCACGTCGATGCCGAACTCGGTGAGCGCGGCCACGTCGGCGTCGCTGATCCCGCCGCGCCGGCGGATGCGGTCGAGCTCCGCGAGCACGTCCTCCCGTGTCACGCCGAGCTCCTCCAGCAGCCGCAGGCCGGCGCCGTTCTCGGTGCGCGCGAGCCCGGCCAGCACGTCGGTGAGCTCGATCTGCCGCGCGCCGGCTTCGCGCGCCACGATCTGGGCCTCGACCACAGCCAGCCGCGCGTCGAGCGTGAACCGTTCGAACATCAGTGCCTCCCGTACTTCTTGTGGACGGCCTGCCGGCTGACCCCCAGCTCGGCGGCGATCTCCTGCCAGGACCAGCCGTGCACACGGGCGCTGCGCACCTGCACGGCTTCGAGTTGTTCGAGGAGCCGACGAAGCGCGGCGACCGCGCGAAGCCCCACTCGGGGATCACGGTCGCCCGCCCTCGCGGCCAGGTCTGTTGCTTCCGTCATGGTGTCAATCTAGGTTGACACTCTCGCTCCTGTCAACCCAAGTTGACGGGGCACTCGGGTTAGCATCGAGTGATGCCCGAGATCGCGATCGCGGAGCGCGCGGGAGTAGGCGCGGACGGCCTGCCTCGCGCGAGCGAAGACCACGTCGTGGTGCTGGACAACGCCGTGCTGCTGCTGGACGGCGCCACGTCACCGAGCCCGGACCTGCCGCCCGGCGGCTGGTACGCGGACCTGCTGGTGCGCCGGCTGGCGGACGAGCTGAGAGAAAGTCCCAAGGAGGACCTCGCCGTCGCGCTGGCGTCGTCCATCGCCGGCGTCGCGGCGGAGCACGGGCTGGAGCCCGGGCACTCGCCGTCGAGCACCGTGTCGATCCTGCGCTGGGACGCGGCCGAGGTCGAATCCCTTGTGCTGGCTGACAGTCCGGTTGTCGCGTTCGGACAGTTCGGGGTGGACGTCGTGGCCGACGACCGGCTGGTCTCCCTGCGCGACGGCGGCCTGCTCCAGACCGGCGCCGACGTCCGCCGCCGCCGCAACGCCGAGGGCGGCTTCTGGGTGGCCGAAGCCGATCCGGCGGCGGCGTCGAGGGCCGTGCGGCGCTCGTGGCCCCGCCCTGAGGTCGACGCCGTGCTGCTCGCCACCGACGGCGTGTCCACCGGGGTCGACGACTACGGCCTCTTCGGCTGGCCCGACGTCCTGCGGCTGGCTCGCGCGAGCGGCCCGAACGCGGTGCTGGATGTCGTGCGAACTGCGGAAACGCAGGATCCCGACGGTTCACGCTGGCCGCGCGCGAAACGCCACGACGACCAGGCACTGGTGCTCGCGGAATTCACCAGCGCCGTCGATTAGGGGTCGAATTCAGGGTGATCCCGGATCACGAATCGCGCCAACCCCGCGACGCTGGGGACCATGGGGATTTCACGGGGGTTGCGGATCTGGCGGACGGGCGCGCTGGTGGCGATCGGGTGGGGGCTGTTCACGATCACCCTGATGCACGTGATCAGCTCGCGCGACCCGATCCACGACACGTTGTCCAGCTACACCACCACCGACCCCGGCCTGCTGAGCGCGAGCGTGCTGGCGCTCGCCGTCGGTTCGCTGGCCGTGCTCGGCTGCCTGGCCGCCGGTGGCGTGCCGCTGCCGCGGACCACGCGGGTGCTGATTTCGTTGTGGGCCTTGGGTTTGGCAACGGCCGCGGTGTTCCCGGCGAGCTACCCGCCGCACCCGGACCTGGCGAGCGGCGAGATCCACCTGTACTCGTGTGTGGTGGCGTTCGCGAGCCTGCCGGCCGCGGCGCTGACGTTGCTGGAACCGTTGCGCGGCACGGCCGAACGCACGCTCGTGGCGCGGTGGCTGCGGTTCGGAGTGGCCGTTTTGGTGGTGTTCGGCGTGAGTTTCCTGTTCGCGCGCCTCGACGAGGCCGGGCTGCCGGTCCACACCGTCACCGAGCTGCTGCCGGTCGGGGCCACGCAACGGTTGATGCTCGTCGCCGACGTCGTGCTGCTGCTGGGCTTGATCCGCGTGGCGGTGCGGGTCGACGCCACCCGCGCGGCGGCCGAGCTGCAACCGGCCACCGCGCGGGACTGACTCACTCCTGCATCGCGGCGACGAATTCCGGCGCGTAGCCGTACAGCCCGGGCAGGCCGCCGGTGTGCACGAACACCACGGTCTCCTCCGGGTCGAACCGGCCGCCGGCGGCCCATTCGACGAGCGCGGCGGCGGCCTTGCCGGAGTAGACCGGGTCCAGCACCACGCCTTCGGTGCGGCCGAACAGCCGCAGCGCGCCCCACGTCGAGGGCGCCGGAATGCCGTAGCCCTCGCCCAGCGTCGAGTCGCTCATGCGCACGTGGTCGAGCGACGGTGTGTCGAGGCCGAGCAGCTGCGCGGCCGACGTGACGAGGTGAGTGAGGTTGTCGGTGGCCTCGTCGAGCGGGTGGCTCACGCACGCGAAATCGGCGCCGAGGTTGCCGAGCAGCGCCGTGCCGAGCGAGAGGCCGGCAGACGTGCCGCCACTCGCGTGGGGCGCGACGATGCGCGCGCTGTCGATGCCGAGCGCCGAGAGCTGCTGCGCGAGCTCGTGGGACGCGGCGACGTAGCCGAGAGTGCCGAGCGCGTCGGACCCGCCGACGGGGACGGTGAAGACCTTCCGGCCCTCGTAGTCGGCCGACGCGAGCAGCTCTTCGTACGTGCGGTCGGCTTCTTCTGCCGTGGCGCAGATGTGCACGCGGGCGCCGAAGAGCAGGTCGAGCGGGATGTTGCCGGAGTGCTCGTAGGCCTCGCCCTCGCGCGGCACCTTCGCCGTGAGCACGAGCTCGCAGCGCAGCCCCAGCCGTGCGCACGCGGCCGCCGTCTGGCGTCCGTGGTTGGTCTGCAGGGCGCCGAAGGTGATCACCGTGTCGGCGCCGGCCGCGAGCGCCGCGCCGAGGTGGAAGTCGAGTTTGCGCAGCTTGTTGCCCCCGACGCCGAGCGGGTGCACGTCGTCGCGCTTGAGCATCAGCCGCGGCAGCCCGAGCGCCTCGCCCAGCCGCGGCGCCGCCAGCAGCGGCGTCGGTCCGCTGCCGAGCCCCGCCCGCGGGAACGCGTCGAAAACGGGAAATCGGTCGAAGTCGAACGTCATCGATCCTCCGTGGTGCTGGGGCGGGCTGGTGCCGGGATTCGGACACAATCGTCAGCCTCGGGCAGGGCGGCTGTCGAACCAGGGAGCCGGAATCACAGTCCGGTGGTAACGTTCGTTCGAACGAACGAGAACCCCCCGGGGGTGGCCCGATGACCGTCAGGGCTTGTGAGATCAGCGCAGTCGCGTTCACGACCGTCTCCGAGCAGGTGGCGGCGCTTGAAGCAGGCGAAACGACGTCCGTGGCGCTCACGGCCGCGGCCCTGGCAGAGGCGCACGCGAGCCAGGCCGTGCTCAACGCGTTCCGCCGGATCCGGGACGAAGAAGCCCTCGCCGAGGCCGAAGAAGCCGATCGACGCCGGGCGCGAGGTGACCGGACGCCGTTGCTGGGCGTGCCCGTCGCGATCAAGGACGACGTGGACCTCGCGGGCCTGCCGACGGCGTTCGGCTGCGCGGGCGACTTCCCCGCCGCGACGCAGGACGCGCCGGCCGTGGGGCTGCTCAAGCGGGCCGGCGCCGTGATCATCGGCAAGACGAACACGCCTGAGCTGGGGCAATGGCCGTTCACGGAAGGGCCGGCGTTCGGGGTCACGCGCAACCCGTGGCACCCCGACCACACGCCCGGCGGGTCCTCCGGCGGCTCGGCGGCCGCGGTGGCCGGCGGCGTGGTCGCGGCGGCGCTGGGCTCGGACGGCGCCGGGTCGGTGCGCATCCCGGCGGCGTGGACGGGGCTCGTCGGCATCAAGACGCAGCGCGGACGCGTGCCGCTGGGCGGGGAGCTGTTCCATGGCCTCACCGTGCTCGGGCCGCTCGCCCGGACCGTCGCCGACGCGGCGACCCTGCTCGACGTCACCACGGGCTCCGACAGCACCTTCCGCAGTGCGGCCCGGCGCGAACCCGGCCGGCTGCGCATCGGGCTGTCGACGAGGATTCCCTTCACCGCGACGAAAACCACCCTCGACCCGGTGGTCGAAGCGGCCGTGCGCAACACCGCGGAGGCGCTCGCAGACCTGGGCCACGAGATCGTCGAGATCGATCCGGACTACGGGCTCATCGGGCTCACCTTCCTGCCGCGGTCGCTCACCGGCGTGCGCGACTGGGCCGCTCGCGTGCCCGAGAAGGCCAAGCTCGACCGGCGCACCCGCGGCAACGCGCAGCAGGGCACCGTGCTCGCCGGCGCGTTGAAGCTCGCCCGCGCGCTCGAACCCGCGCTGCAGCGCCGCATCGGGTCGGTGTTCGGACGCGTCGACGTGCTGCTCACCCCGACCACCGCGACGCCGCCGCCGAAGACCGGCGCGTTCGACGGGCTCACCGGCTGGCGCACCGACCAGACGATGATCGCCGCGTGCCCCTACGCTTGGCCGTGGAACGTGCTGGGCTGGCCGGGGATCAACGTCCCGGCCGGACAGACGGCAGACGGGCTCCCCCTCGGCGCCCAGCTGCTGGGCCCGTCGCACGCCGAGGAGCGGCTGATCTCCGTTGCCGCGCAACTGGAAGAGGTCCAACGGTGGCACCTGCGCCGGCCCGCAAGGGTGTGGTGAACACCCGCGACGCGATCCTGCGGGCGACGCTCGAGGTCGTCGGCGAGCAAGGCGTCGGCGGGCTCACCAACCGGCGCATCGTGGCCGCCGCGGGCGTCTCGCTCGGCACGCTGACCTACCACTTCCCCAGCCAGACGGAGCTCCTGCGCGAGGCGATGCTGCTGTTCGCCGAGGAGGAGACGGCGAAGCTCGCCGCGATCGCCGACGCGCACCGAGCCGACGGCCTCAGCCTCGAGCAGGCCGCGGCCGTGGTGGAGCAGGTGATCGAGCAGCTGCCGTTCGGCACCGACGACCTCGCGCCCCACGAGCTCTACCTCCAGGCCGCGCGCGATCCCGGGCTGCGCGAAGCGTCCGCGCGCTGCTTCGCCGCGTACGACGATCTGGCCACGACGATCCTGCGTGCGCTCGGCGTGGCCGATCCCGCGCGGGTGGCGGGTCCCGTCGTCGCGCTCATCGCCGGGCTGCAGCTGCGCCGGCTGTCGACGGGCACCGACGTGCCGGCCGCCGAGCCGCTGATGATGCTGCTGCGCGGGGCCTGACGTGGGGCCGCCGGTCGTGCCGGGCACCGCTGCCTGGCGGTACTTCGGCGACTTCCGCGACCTGCTGCTGGCGGGGCAGGTGCTGCTGCTGCAGCTGGCGCACCCCGTGGTCGCGGCCGGGGTGCGGGACCACTCGAACTACGTTTCGGATCCCTGGACGCGATTGATGCGTACGGGGGCTTCGCTGTCGATTTACGTGTACGGCGGTGCCGCGGGCGCACAGTTCGAGGCTGCGCGGCTGCGGGAGCTGCATCGGACGTTCACCGGGGTGGCCGACGGGCGGCGGTACAGCGGGCTGGATCCGGGGGCTTATGCGTGGGTGCATGCGACTCTGGTGAAGGTTCCGGTTGATGTGCAACGGTTTTTCGGCCGTCCGTTGAGTCTTGCCGAGCTTGACGAGTACTACGCGCAGATGTGCGACGTCGGCCGGGTGCTCGGGGTGCGGGAGCGGGATCTGCCGGCGGACTGGGCCGCGTTCGAGCGGTACTACGACGAGATGGTCGCGTCGTTCCGGCCGAACGAGACGATGACGACGTTGTTCGAGACCATCCACGCCGTGCCGAAACCCGTGCGGTGGCTGCCGGATCGGTGGTGGCCTCGGCTGCGGGACGCGCAGGCCGCGGGGCAGTTTTTCTTGATCCGGGCGACATTGCCGTCGGCTTTGCGGGAGCAGATCGGTCTACAGTGGACTTCTCGTGACCGGCTGCGGTTCGCGCGATTCTGCCGTGTGGTGCGGATTGTCGGCTGGTTGGTGCCCGTGCCGTTGCGGACGGCGCACATGCGGTGGATCGGCAAGCTGAACGTGTGGCTGCGCGCCCACCCGTGGGCTTACCGACTGATCTCCTGACTCAGCCGCGGGTGCGGGCGTAGTGCGCCCGGGCCTTGGCGCGGTTGCCGCAGCGGGACATCGAGCACCATTGGCGGGTGCGGCGGGGTGATGCGTCCGCGAAGCGGAGGCCGCAGTCTTCGGCCGCGCAGACGCGCACGTCTACCGGGCTGGTCACCAGTTCGATCACGTCGGCGGCGATCAGCGCGAAGGCGGCGGCGACCGGGTTACGGGGAATGGGTGCCGCTTTGTGCAGCTCACCGTCCGACAACTGCAGGCGCGCGTTGGGCAGCGGCTCCTCGACGGCTTTGTTGACGAGCTCGACGTCCTGCCGCGCCGGCGGGGTGGTGACCAGCCGGTTCACGGCCTCCCTGAGCCATTTCGCCGTTTCGAGGTCTTCCTCCGTGACGGGCACCCGGTTGTCGGTGAGACCCGCGAGCGCGAGCCACTCGGCGAGGGCTTCGGGCGACGTCAGCAGCTCGACGCCCTCGGGCCGATAGCGGTCGCGCAGCGTGTTGACGAGGTCGAGACTCGGCCGGCCGCCGTCGAAGACCCACTCCATGGGGTGGATTCTAACCCTTGCCACCGGTTAGCCGCATCCGGTAGCGTCTAACCTCATGATCCGGTTAGAATCTTCGATGGCCCAGGTCGGCGACCTCCGGATGCACTACCTGCGCGGCGGCGACGGCCCGCCCGTGTTCCTGCTGCACGGCTGGCCGCAGACGTCGCACTGCTGGCACCGCGTCGCGGGCCCGCTCGCCGAAACCCACACCGTGATCGCGCCCGACCTGCGCGGCTACGGCCGCACCGACAAACCGCGCGGCGGCTACGACAAGCGCACGATGGCCGCCGACCTCGCGCAGCTCGCCGAGCAGCTCGGCTTCGGCCGGCTGGCCGTCGTCGGCCACGACCGCGGCGGCCGCGTCGGGCACCGCTGGGCGCTGGACCGGCCCGAGCAGGTCGAGCGCCTGGCCGTGCTCGACATCGCGCCGACGCGCGAGATGTGGAAGCGGCTCGACTCCGACGTCGCGAAGGGCTACTGGCACTGGCTGTTCCACCTGCAGCCCGACCTGCCGGAGCTGCTGGCGGGCAGCAACATCGCCGCGTACCTCGGCTACTTCTTCGAACGCTGGACGTTCCAGCGCCAGGGCCTGCCCGCCGAGGACGTCGACGAGTACGTGCGCGCGTTCTCCGCCCCGGGCGCCCTGCGCGCCGGCTTCGACGACTACCGCGCCTCCTTCCCGGACGACGCCACCCTCGACGACGCCGACTACGCCGCCGGCAAGCGCCTCACCCAGCCCCTGCTCGCGATGTGGGGCCAGGCCGGCCTCCTCGGCAAACTCCCGACCCTCGACATCTGGCGCGACTACGCCGACAACGTCACCGGCGTCGGCCTCGACAACTGCGGCCACTTCCTGCCGGAGGAACAGCCGGAGGTGGTGGTGTCGCACCTGCGGGAGTTCTTGGGCTAGGCCTTGATCAGTTCGTATGGCTCCACGGCGCGACGCCCGCGGGAAACTGACCTGGCTACGCGGCGAGTGAGCAACGCACCCAGCGCGTACTCAGCAACGCGGGGTCAGCCGGACCGCGACCGCTTCCCTGCCGGGCCAGCAAGCCGGACTGCGACCACGGCCTCCTGAGGAGCGGCCAGAAGCCGTCGTGGTGCGCCGGCGTGAGCTTCTCGGTCAGGCGTTGATCAGCTCGTCGACGACCCAGTGCGCGACGCCCTCAGGGAACGGCGACGGCAGGCCGAGAACCACGTGTTCGAAGCCGGCGTCGACGGCCTCGGCGATGGCTTTGCGCGTGTGGCCGGGGTCCTCGTAGGACACCTGCAGGTGGAGCGAGCGGGTGATCTCCGCCGGATCGCGGCCGAGTTCCGTGCAGTAGCGGTCGAGAAGGGCGCTGCGGCTCACGGCGTCTTCGAGGTCGCCGCCAGGGATGTTCCAGATGTCGGCGTGGGCGGCGACCACGCGCAGGGTGGCGGCCGCGCGTCCGCCGATGACGATCGGGGGGTGGGGGCGCTGTACGGGCTTGGGGTTGCCGAACGCACCCGTCAGCTGGACGGTGTCGCCGGCGAAGTCGAAGGGCGTGTCGTCCGTCCACAAGCGACGGATGACCGTGCAGGCTTCGGCGAGGGCCTGGACCGCGTGCGTGGTCTCGTGGAACGGCAGGCCGTGGGCTTCGTATTCGCGCCTCGCCAGCGGATGGCTCGGGCGTGAGCCGACGCCGATGCCGAAGTCCAAGCGGCCGGCGGAAACGACGTCGACGGTCGTGGCGATTTTGGCGAGCACGGCGGGCGGGCGAAAGCGGTTGCTGGTGACCATGAGGCCCAGGCGCAGGCGCGAAGTTTGCGCAGCGAGGGCCGAAAGCAGGGTCCAGCCTTCGAAAATCGGGCCGTCGGGGTCGCCGGCGATGGGCAGGAGGTGGTCGAAGAGCCAGGCGTGCTCGATCTCCGGCAGTGCGTCGGCTTCGCGCCAGACACGCACGAGGTCGTCGTAGCCCACCTGCATCGGGGCGGTCATGATGCCGAACCGAGGTGACATGGGGAGGTTCCTTTCAGCGGCGACGCAGGGCCGGGTCGAGCAGAGCGGGCGGGGTGTCGAACTTCTCGTGCGCAGCCAGGTCCACACCGGGCGCGACGATCTCGTCGATCGCGTCCAGCACGTCGGCGGACAGCACGGTGTCGGCGGCCGCGAGGTGCGAACGCAGGTGCTCCAGCGTGCGGGGGCCGATGATCGCGCTGGTCACGGCCGGGTGCGCGGTCACGAACCCGAGCGCAAGCTGGATCAGCGTGAGCCCGGCGTCGGCGGCGACCTTCGCCAGGCGCTCGACAGCATCGAGGCGAGCCTGGTTGGCGGGCAGCGTCAGGTCGAAACGCTGAGGCAGAACCCGAGAGCGGCTCGTCGTGATCTCGCGCCCCTCGCGGACGGCGCCCGAGAGCCAGCCGGACGCGAGCGGGCTCCACGCCAGCGCGCCGAGGCCGTACTCCGCGGTCATCGGCAGCACGTCGGCCTCGATGCCGCGTTGCAGGATCGAGTAGCTGGGCTGCTCGGTCACATAGCGGCTCAGGTGGTGCTCACGCGCGGCCCACTGCGCCTGCACGATCTTGTACGCGGGGAAGGTCGACGAGCCGAAGTAGCGGATCTTCCCGGCGCGCTGCAGGTCAGTGAGTGCGGAAAGCGTCTCCTCGTCGCTGGTCGCGGGGTCCCAGCGGTGGACCTGGTAGAGGTCGACGTGGTCGACGCCGAGCCGGCGCAGGCTGTTGTCGAGCTCCGTGACGAGCCAGCGGCGCGAGCTGCCGCGGTGGTTGCGCTCGTCGCCCATCGGCATGGCGGCCTTCGTGGCCAGCACGAGGTCGTCGCGGCGGCCGGCGATGGCCTTGCCGACCATCACCTCCGACTCGCCGGTGCCGTACATGTCGGCCGTGTCGACGACGTTGATGCCGCCTTCGAGCGCGGCGTCGACGATGGCCGTGGCGTCGTCCTGCGTGGTGCGGCCGATCGCGCCGAAATTCATGGCGCCGAGCGAGAGCGCGCTGACCTGCACACCGGTGCGGCCCAAGGTGCGGTACTGCATGAGATGGTCCTCCGAGAAGCAAGCGGAACGTTGCTCCGTTAACCATACGGAGCAATGTTCCGCTTTTCAAGGACACAGTTCAAGAAGACCGGCACCTCAGGGTTCGCATCCCCCGAACCGGGGATGGATCTTCCCCCGCTTCCGTGACGATTCGGCTGCTGTGACCTCGCTACCTTTTCCCGTGATGGGGACGACAAAGAGAACGGCGCTGCTGATGGTGCTGTGCGCGCTGGGGATCGCGCTCGGCGGCGGCACCGCGCACGCCGACGGGGCGCCGGTCGGCGCGGACATCCAGGTGGCGCAAACGCTCGGCGCCCGCGAGCTGACCGTGATCATCCGGCGGATCGACGTGACACCGGGCGACCTGCACGTCGACATCGCCACGCACGCGGGCACCGCACCCGGGCCGCTGCGCCTGGCGGCGGCCGCCGACGGCGTCGTGTTCTCCCGCGGCGACGTCGTGCTCGGCGCGACACCCGGGCTCTACTCCGGCACGGTCGGCGTCGACCACGCCGGGCCGTGGGAACTGCAGCTGAACGACGGGACGACCACCGCGACCATTCCGTTCGTCGTCCCGGCGCGCGTGGTGCCGCCGTGGGAGAAGGCGGCGTACGGCGGTTTCGTTGCGGCAGGGGCGTTTCTGCTCATCGCCTTGGTGGTGGCGGTGCGGTCACGTAGAACCGCCTACGCCCTGCTTCCGGCGGGCGGGATGGTCGCGGCACTGGCCGTCGCGGTCACCGGCGCGCTACTGTCCACCGGCACTCCCCCTCCGCCCACGCCGGGCGCGCAGCTCGACGCGACCGTCGACAACGTCACCGATCCGTACGCGCTGTCACGCCTGCCCGGCACGGACTACTCGCGGCCGCCGGTGAACCTGAGCGTTGGCGCGCAAGGAAAGTCCCTCGCCCTCCACTTCACCGACGGTTCCACCGGCCGGCCCGCCGACGACCTCGTGATCCACGACGACGCGCTGGTGCACCTCATCGTCGTCTCACCTTCGGGCCGCTTGTGGCACCTGCACCCGGTGCGGGTGGCACCCGGCGAATACCGCGTCGACTTCACCCCGCCGGAGTCCGGGACCTACGCGGTCGCCGCGGAACTCGAGCGACGCGGCGGCGGAGTTCAGCTGGCAAGGTCCACTGTGGACTTCAAGGGCGTCACCGGCAACCCCGCCGAAGTCCCCGCAGGGCCGGGAAAACGCGTCGTCGACGGAGTGCCGATCGACGTGACCACCACGGTGGTGCAAGCCGGCACGCCCGTCACCGTCACCGCGCACTTCCCCACCGGCGATCTCCAGCCGTGGCTGGGCATGCTGGGCCACCTGATCGTCGTCGGGCCGCTGCCCTCGGCAAACAACCTCGGCGCCGCGGCCGCCACCGCACCGACGTGGGCCCACGCGCACGCGATGCCGCCGTACGTAGCGGGTCTCACGGGCGTGCCGGACGAGACCGTCGCCGCGTATGGGCCCGACGTGCCTTTCACGTTCACCTTCCCCGCGCCCGGCCGCTACCGGCTGTGGCTGCAGGCCGAACGCAACTGGTCCGTGCTGACCGTGCCGGTGGTGCTCGACGTGCCGGCTGTTCCCGGAGGGGGCCAATGAAAACGAAACGTCCGGTGGTGCTGATCGGCGTCGTCGTGGTGGTGGCCGCGGTCATCGCGAGCTGGCTGCTGTTCGGCGGCGGGTCGAGCGGTCCCACCGTGCTGAAGTCGACGACCGGTCCGTACACCGTGCAGCTGTCCGCGGACGCGCCACGCGTCGGTGGCAACACGTTCGCGTTCGCGGTGACCGGTCCCGCCGTCGAACGCGTGACGGTGGAGCCGGTGATGCCGCAGATGGGCCACGCCGTCACGCCCGTGCCGGCGACCGCCGACGGGCCGGGGCACTTCCGCGCCGCCGACGTCGGCCTACCGATGGCGGGCCAGTGGGAGATCACGGTCTCCCTGCGTGGGCCGGCGGGCGCCGGTCAAGTCGTGTTTCCCGTGTTGGTCAACCAGTAAGGAGGAGGCTGGGGATGGATCTCACCGCGTCGGGGGCCCGGGTGGTCACTGCGACGAGAAGGCCGGGGCTGGCACCCGCGTGCACAGTGCTCGCGGGGTCGGTGATCTCGATGGTCGGGCTCACCTGGGACGTGCAGTGGCACGACGACGTCGGCCCGGACACGTTCTTCACGCTGCCGCACCTGTTCCTGTACTCGGGCAGCGCGATCGTCGGGCTCGCGAGCCTGGCCGTGGTGCTGCTGACCACGGCCGCGCAACGCGCCGGGCGGCCGGTCGACCCGCGCATCGGCGGGCGCGCGATCGGCGTGTTCGGCCGGACGTTCGCGGCGCCGGCGGGCTACCTCGTGTCCGGTGTCGGCGCCGCGTTGTTCCTGCTCTACGGGCTGTGGGACCAGTGGTGGCACGGGCTGTACGGCTTCGACGCCGTGATCGACTCGCCGCCGCACATCGGGCTGCTGCTCTCGGTGACGCTGTCGATCATCGGCACCACGATGGTCTTCGCGGCCGCGCGGGAGCACCGCTGGGGGCGGATCGGGGTGTTCGGCTCGCTGGCCGTGCTGATCGCGTTCAGCGCGGTGACGGCGCTGGGGCTGCAGCAGGTGGACCTCGACCCGGTCGAGGCCACGTCGGTGGGGTCGACGCTGTTGTCCGTGCTGCTCGTCTTCGCCGGCGCCGGGTTCCTGCGCCGGCCGGGCGGCGCCGTGGCGACAGCGGCGATCCTGGCCGTGATCCAGGCCGTCTTCTGGTGGTTCTCGCCGTGGGCCGCGCGCTCGTACGCCGACCTCGTCGGGTTGCCGGTGCGCGACTACGTGAGCGGCGTGCCCGACATGCCCGCGCTGATGCCGATGGCGCTCCTGCCGGTGGCCGCATTGGTCGAGGCCTACCTGCTCCTCGCGCGACGACGGGGCTGGCAGCTGGGCCGCGTGTCCGTGCTCGCCGGCGGGCTGGCCGGGCTGCTGGTCGGCGCGACCCTGCTGGTGCAGCGCGGTCTGGTCTACTCCGGTCACGTCGGTGACCTCACGGCGGTTCTCGCGACCGGCCTCGCCGCCGGCGTGCTGGGTTTGGCGGGCGGCTTCGCGGGCTGGCGCTTCGGCGGCATGCTCCGCCTGCTCGCCCCGGCTTCGGAGGTGCAGACCCATGCGTAAGACTCTGCTGGCACTGGGCGCGGTCATCGGCCTGCTGCTCGCCACCGCGTTGCCGGCCAACGCGTACGAGCCGGTGAACATCGTCCACACCGAACGCGTGCAGGCCGGGCCCTACGGCCTCACCGTCGGCTTCTCGACGTGGCCGCTGCGGGCCATGCAGTCGCTGGACTTCACCTTCATCCCCGACGGCGGCATCGGCACCAAAACGGGCACGCTCGCCATGCACAACCCGTCGGTCGCCGCGTTCCAACGGCCGCAGCCGCTGGCGCGCCACCCGCGCAAGCGCGACGTCTGGGGTCTGGACATCCGCGCGCTGCCGACGGAAGGCACGTGGGCGTTCCGCTTCACGATCAGCGGCCCCGAGGGCCAGGGCACGGGTGAGCTGAAGAGCCTGCCGGTGCTGGCGCAGCCGGGACCGCCGATGGGGCTGAGCTGGGCGATCAGCAGCCTGCCGTTGATCGGCCTGGTGGTGCTCGTGGTCATCGCCTGGCGCCGCACGCGAGGCCGGCTGCGTGGCGGCGGGGTTCCGGCCGCCGCTTGATCCACAGCTCAGAGCGCCCCAATGTGGCGTTCGGTGCGCTCAACGCACCGAACGCCACATTGGGTGCGCTGGACGCAACCAACGCCACATTGGGGTGGTCGGGGTGCCGCGCTCAGAACACCATCGTTCGGTTGCCGTGCACCAGCACGCGGCCCTCGAGGTGCCAGCGCAGGCCGCGCGCCAGCGTCACCTTCTCGATGTCGCGGCCCTTGCGCACGAGGTCGTCGACGGAGTCGCCGTGGTCCACGCGGATCACGTCCTGCTCGATGATCGGGCCGGCGTCGAGGTCGGCCGTCACGTAGTGGCAGGTCGCGCCGATCAGCTTCACCCCGCGGATGTGCGCCTGGTGGTACGGCCGCGCCCCGATGAACGACGGCAGGAAGCTGTGGTGGATGTTGATCGCCCGCCCGGCCCACTCGTCGCACAGGTCGGCCGGCAGCACCTGCATGAAACGCGCCAGCACCACGGCGTGCGGGTCGTACTCGTCGACGAGCTTGCGCACCTGGGCGAACGCCTCGGCCTTCCCGTCGGCCGGGAAAGGCACGTGGTAGAAGGGAATCCCGTGCGCCCGCGTGATGTCCGCGAGCGACGCGTGGTTGCCGATCACCGCCGCGATGTCCACGTCGAGCTCCCCGGACGCGACGCGGCCCAGCAGGTCGTACAGGCAGTGCCCGGCCTTCGAAACGAGCACGACGGCGCGCGGGCGCTCACCCGTATCGCGAACCTGCCAGCTCGACTCGGCCGACAGCTCCTCCGCGACGGCCGTGAACCGCTCCCGCAACCCGTCGGCGTCGAACGGCAGCGACTCCGCCAGCACCACCTGGCGCGTGAAGAACCAGCCCGAGTCCGGGTCGGTGTGGTACGCCGCCTCCACGATCATCCCGCCGTGGTCGGCGAGGAAGCCCGAGATGCGGGCGATGATGCCGGTGCGGTCGGGGCAGCCGAAGGTGAGCACGTAACGCTGGGGATCAGGCACGCCCACCATTCTCGCCGGTGCTGGTCAGGGCGCCGCGAGGGGCTCCAGGAGTGCGACGTGGCCCACCATCCGCGCGGCGTGGGGGCGGCCCCAGAGGGCGCGGTAGACGTCGTCGGGTGAGCCGGTGACAGTCAGGTCCGCGGCGCCGCTCGACTCGACCGCCGGAGTCTCGCCGGGACGAAGAACCACCGTCCACGCACGGTCTCCGGCTTCGATCCGCACGACGCCGTCCCGATGAGCGGCCCGGCGGGGAACGAAGAACGTCAGGAACTCATCGATCCCGTCCACCGCGAACACGTCCGCGTACCGCGTGGCCGGCGGCTCGGGCAGGGCGCTCTCCGCGTCCAGCCGGTGGATCGCCGTCTCGTGGGCCAGGCGCCGGGCCCAGCGGCCGACGGTCAGCAGTCCGCCGCCGGGGAACGGCGACCGCACCGGGGTATCGGCAGGCAGCCGGAGGGCTTCGCGGACGGCGAGGCGCTGGCCGTCCCACCGGCCGAGCGCGTCGGCCCAGTCGGTGGGTGGCGCGGGCTCAGTGGGTCGGTCCGTGATCGCCGCGACCGTGGACGAGAGCACTGTCGTCAGGTGCGTCACCAGGTCGTGCATCGTCCACTTCGGACAGTTGCGCAGGCGCGCCGACGGGCCCGCTGTCAGGGCCGCCGCCTTCAGCCGGTCGGCGTGGATGTCGATCGCCTCGGTCAGGTGCATCGCTCGACCGTAGTCGCCGCAAGCGCAGGCGCCGCCCGAACTCGATGAGGGTGACCAGGCCGAGCCCGAGGATGAACGACAGGAGCAGACCCTTCACCGGCTCGTCGGCGAACGTCGAGCCGCCGGCCAGGCCGATCAGCACGCTGTAGACCGCCCACACGGCGGCGCCGGCCGCGTCGAGCGGCATGAAGCGGCGCAGCGGGTAGCCAAGGCTGCCTGTGGCCAGCGCGCTCGCCACGCGGCCCCCCGGCAGGTAGCGCGCGGCGATGATCAGCAACGGCGCTTGCCGCCGCACCTGCTCGCGCGCCCATTCGTAGCGCTCCCGCCCCGCCGGCCCGCGCTGCAGACGCGCGAGCGCCCGCGGCCCGGCCGCCCGGCCCACCGTGTACCCCAGGCAGTCGCCGGCCCACGCCCCGGTCGCCGCGACGAGCGCGAGCAACGCCAGCCGCTCCGGGTCGGGCCCGAGCAGCACCGCGACCGTCACCACGGTCGTCTCGCTGGGCATGAACGGCAGCAGCGCGTCCAGCCCCGCGACGGCGAACACGAGCACCCAGAGCCACGGCGAACCCAGCGCGCCGCGCAGCAGGTCGGTGACGTGTTGAAGCAGTTCCACCTGCCTATCGTGATCACCGCAGGTCACCACCGGGTGACACCGCGGGGGTGGGTCGGTGAACAGGTGGGATTCGTACCCGGACGACGCATTCGTACCCGCACTGATCAGCCCAGTCGGGCACTGTCCGTAGTCATTTCAGAGCGGGTTCACACTTTCCCACGGCACCGTCAGCTCCCCGAGCCGCCAGCGCTCCGGCCGGCCGAGCAACGGCCAGCCCCGGGCTTGCAGCATTCCCACCGCCGACACCCACCGCGCCCGCACCCCGAACGACCGGTGCGGCGCCGCGGCGGCCCAGCAGTCGTCCAAAGCGGACAGGAACGCGTGCACCGGCTGGCCGGGAACGTTGCGGTGGATGAGAACCTTGGGCAGTCGTTCGGCCACAATGGACGGACGTTCCAGGCCCGCGAGCCGCATCGACACCGTCAGCGAAACCGGGCCGGCCTCGCCCACGACGACCCACGAGGCCAGCCGCCCGATCTCGTCGCAGGTGCCCTCGACGATCAGCCCCTCGTCGGGCATCGCGTCGAGCATCACCTTCCACGCGCCGGCGACTTCGTGCTCGGCGTACTGGCGCAGCACGTTGAACGCCCGCACCACCATCGGCCGCGCGCCGGCCAGCTCGAAGCCGCCGCGGCGGAAGTCCAGCCACGGAGGGTCAGCGGCGCGGCGCGCGAACGCCACTCGCTCCGGATCGATCTCCAGCCCGAGCACCCGGACGTCGGAGCGGACCCGGCGTAGCCAGCGCAGGAGCTCGATGGTCGTGACGGGTGACGCGCCGTAGCCGAGGTCGACCACGAGCGGGTCGGGCGTTCGCCGCAACAGCCGCGTCACCGCGGGGTCGTTCGCGAGCCAGCGATCGACTCTGCGTAACCGATTGGGATTGGTGGTGCCCCTCGTCGGGGCGCCCACCGGGCTCAGGCGTGCTCGGCCAGCCACGACGTGGTGAAGTCGGCTTCGTGGGCCAAGAGGTTCGTCACCTGCTGGGCCACGAACTCCTCGATCTTTCCGCCGAACAGCGGGATCCGCACCGTCACCTCGCCGGACGTCCGGAACTCCACGCGCTCACCACGCGGCGTCAGGAATGTCTGCGCACCGATCTCGCCCGGCACGCCGCTCACGCTGACGTCGACCTTGCCCGCGTACGCGTCGCCGGAGCGCTGCCACACCTGCTTGCGGTGCACGATGATGTCGCCCCGGTGCAGGGCCTGCACGGCCTGGGGCAGGCGCTGCGCGGCGATGCCGTGCTGCAGTTCGTAGCGCACGACGTCGCCGGAGGTGTCTTTGGTGACAGAGTGCGAGAGCAGCGCCGCGTTGTCGCCGCCCAGCTCCTTCAGGCGCGCCCGCAGCGCGTCCTCACCGGACACGGCGGCCAGCACGGCCGCGAGTCCGGCGGAGAACTCGGCACGGTGCTCGATCCGGGATCCCATGGGCCGGACAGTACCGTTAGGCAGCGTGAACCCCGTCGAAACGCCCGCGCCGCCGCGCCTCGCCGAGTACACGACGCTGCGCCTCGGAGGACCCGCGCGCCGGTTCGTGCGGGCCACGACCAGCGACGATCTCGTCGCCGCCGTGCGCGGGGCCGACGCCGCCGGCGAACGCGTGCTGCTCCTCGGCGGCGGTTCGAACCTCGTGGTGGCCGACGGCGGTTTCCCCGGCACGCTCATCCAGGTCGCGAACACCGGCTGGACTGGGGCCGGCGACACCGACGACGTCATCGAGGCGGCCGCGGGGCAGGAGTGGGACTCGTTCGTCGCCGGGCTCGTCGAGGCGGGCATCGGCGGGCTCGAGTGCCTGTCCGGGATCCCGGGTTCCGTCGGCGCGACGCCGATCCAGAACGTCGGCGCGTACGGCTGCGAGGTCGCCGAGTCCATCGTCTCGATCGAGCTCTACGACCGCGTCGCGCGCGAGGTGCGCACGGTCAAGGCCGACGAACTCGGCTTCGCCTACCGCACCAGTGCGCTCAAGGGCACCGACAGCGGCGTGGTGCTCAGCGTCCGCTTCCGTGTCGACCCGGCCGGCGAGTCCGCGCCCATCCGCTACGCCGAGCTCGCCCGCACGCTCGATGTCGAGATCGGCGCGAAAGTCCCCACCGCCGCCGCGCGCTCCGCGGTTCTGGGCCTGCGCCGCGGCAAGGGCATGGTCCTCGACGCAGCCGACCACGACACGTGGAGCGCCGGCTCGTTCTTCACGAACCCGATCGTCCCTCCGTCCGACGTCGAGGCCGTGCTCGCGCGGATCACCGCCGTCGTCGGCCCGGACGTCGCCGTGCCCCAGTACCCGGCCGACGGCGGCGTGAAGCTCTCCGCTGCGTGGTTGATCGAGCGCGCCGGCTTCGCCAAGGGCCACCCCGGCCCCGGCGGCCGCGCCTCGCTGTCGACGAAACACACGCTCGCCCTGACCAACCGTGGCACCGCCACGACCACCGACCTGCTCAGCCTGGCCCGCGAAGTCCGCGACGGCGTGCGTGACCGCTTCGGCGTGACGCTGCACCCGGAACCGCTGCTGATCGCCTGCTCGTTCTGATCCCGTCACAACGCTGTCACCAGCGGAACCACCCGGTGGATGAAACGTCTTGTCGACATGACACGGGCCCCACTCACTGGGTGAACCCGGCGTCGGCAGGTAACGTCGAGTCGCTCACCAGCGCTGACAGCGTGGAAGCATCCGCCGGTGCGGGGGCCGGCGTTGTCCAAAAGGGGAGGTTCACGGGGATGGAACGGCGCACGGTGTTCAAGGCGGTGCTCGCCGCGGGGGCGGGGGCGCTCGCGGCCGCATGTTCGACCACCACGAATGGCACGGCGCTGCCGCTCGGCGGGAGCCGGGAGGACGGCGGCAAGCCCGTGGACGCGGTGGCGAAAATCACTGCCACGCCGGCCGTCGACGCGAAGGACGCGGACGTCCGCGAGCCCGTGGTCGTCAAGGTGACCGACGGCAAGCTCAGCGAGGTGAAGGTCACCAACTCCGACGGCGACGCCGTCAAGGGTGACCTCTCAGCCGACGGCCTCACCTGGAAGAGCTCCGAATCGCTCGGCTACGGCAAGACCTACACCTACGCCGCCAAGGCCACCGGCACCGACAACCGGCCCGTGGAGCTCAAGGGCTCCTTCGCGACGGTCACCCCGGCCAAGCAGCTGCGCGCCACGCTCAACCCGGCCGACGACGCCCACGTGGGTGTCGCGATGCCGATCAGCGTGAAGTTCAAGGAAGCGCCGAAGGACCGCGCGGCAGTGGAGAAGGCGCTGAAGGTGAAGACGGACGTCGAGGGCTCGTGGGGCTGGCTCTCGGCCACGCAGGTCGACTGGCGGCCGAAGGAGTACTGGCCCGAGAACACGACCGTGGAGGTCGAGGCCAACCTCTACGGCGTCGACCTCGGCAACGGCGCCTACGGCAAGGCCGACGTCACGACCAAGTTCAAGATCGGCCGCAACCAGGTCGTGAAGGTGAACACCCCCGACCACGAGATGAAGGTCTACCGCGGCGGCTCCGTGTACAAGAGCTACCCGTGCGCCAACGGCCTCGACTCCGATGTGAATCGCAACACGCCCAACGGCACGTTCATCGTGATGTCGAAGGAACCCATGGCGGTGTTCGACAACGCCCGCTACGGCTACACGAACGTCAACAAGAAGTGGGCCTGCCGCATCTCCAACCACGGCGAGTACATCCACGAAAACCAGGACAACGCCGCCAACATCGGCAAGACCAACAACTCCCACGGCTGCGTCAACCTGCTGGAAGCCGACGCGAAGGAGTACTTCGACTCCGCGCTCATCGGCGACCCGGTCGAGGTGACCGGTTCGCAGCTGTCCAGCCCCACCGGCTCCGACGTCAAGGACTGGTTCTACGACTGGTCCACCTGGAAGACGCTGTCGGCGGCCAAGTGAAGCGTGCTACGAAATGACGTCGTGAACACCGAAGTGGTCGGTACCTCCGGCGTGCGCATCGCGTTGCGCGTCGAGGGTGCCCAGAACTCGCGTCCGATCGTCTTCGTGCACGGCTGGGCCCAGTCGTCGCGCGCGTGGGCGGCCCAGCTGGCCGACCCGGCGCTCACGGAGCGGTTCCGCCTGGTGGCGATGGACCTGCGGGGCCACGGTGCGTCCGACGTCCCGGCGGCCGGCTACGACGACCCGCGCCAGTGGGCCGACGACCTCGCCGCCGTGCTCGACTTCGCGGGCCCCGACGCGATCGTCGTCGGCTGGTCTTACGGTGGGCTCGTGATCGCCGACTACCTGCGGGTGCACGGAACGGCACGGCTGGCCGGGATCGTGCTCGTCGGAGCCATCACGGAGATCGGCCGCGGCCGCGAAGGCGGTAAGACCGGATCGGTCATACGGGCCGCGCTGCCCGCGGCGCTCTCGGATGATCCCGAGGTCGCCGTGCCCGCGCTGGTCGAGTTCACCCGGGCCCAGGCGAACGCCTCGGTGCCCGGGACGTTCGCGCAAGCCCTGCTCGGGATGTCGTTGGCGGTGCCGCCGGCCGTGCGCGCGGCGCTGTTCAAGCGCGACGTGGAGAGCGCTGAAGTGCTGGCCAAGGTCGACAAACCGGTGCTGGTCGTGCACGGCACGGCCGACCGCGTGGTCGATCCGTCGGCAGCGGAATATTCGGCCGGGAAGATTCCGGGGGCCGTTCTGCGTTGGTTCGTTGATGCGGGGCATCTGCCGTTCGTCGAGGACGCGGGGGAGTTCAACTCCGCGCTGCGGCGGTTCTCCGGGGAAACAGCCGAGTAGCGCACACAGGAGTAGTGACCAGGTGACCATCTCCTCTCTGTCGGGGTTCCGCGCTGCGCCGCGTCGCATCGCGGTGCTGTCCGTGCACACCTCGCCGCTCGAACAGCCGGGCACCGGCGACGCGGGCGGCATGAACGTGTACGTGCGCGAGACCGCCACTGAGATGGCGCGCCGCGGCGTCGAGGTCGAGGTGTTCACCCGTGCGACCTCGTCGGACCAGCCGCCGCTGGTCGAGCTGGCGCCGGGCGTGACGGTGCGGCACGTGCAGGCCGGCCCGTTCGAGCCGCTGGGCCGCGACGAGCTGCCCGCGCAGCTGTGCGCGTTCACCTCGGGTGTGCTGCGGGCCGAGGCGTTCCACGAGCCCGGCTACTACGACCTCATCCACTCGCACTACTGGCTCTCGGGCCAGGTCGGCTGGCTCGCGCGCGACCGCTGGGGCGTGCCGCTGGTCCACACCGCCCACACGCTGGCGAAGGTCAAGAACTCGCTGCTCGCCGACGGCGACAAGCCCGAGCCGCGCACGCGCGTGATGGGCGAGGACCAGGTGGTGGCCGAGGCCGACTGCCTGGTCGCCAACACGCAGGTCGAGGCCCGCCAGCTCGTGGACCTCTACGGCGCCGACCCGCACGCGGTGCACGCCGTGCCGCCGGGTGTCGACCTCGACCGCTTCACGCCCGGTTCGCAGGCGCTGGCGCGCGACGCGTTCGGGCTGCCGCGGGACGCCGTGGTGCTGGCGTTCGCGGGCCGGATCCAGCCGTTGAAAGCGCCGGACGTGCTGCTGCGCGCGGCCGCCGAGCTGCTGACCCAGCGGCCGGCGCTGCGCTCGAAGCTCGTGGTGCTCGTGGTCGGGGGGCCGTCGGGCACCGGGCTGGAGCAGCCGCAGGCGCTCAAGGAACTGGCGTGGACGCTCGGCATCCAGGAGCAGGTGCGGTTCCTGCCGCCGCAGCCGGGGCAGAAGCTCGTGGACGTGTTCCGCGCGGCCGACGTGGTCGCCGTGCCGAGCTACAACGAGTCGTTCGGGCTCGTGGCGCTGGAGGCGCAGGCCTGCGGCACGCCCGTGGTGGCCGCCGAGGTCGGCGGGCTGCCGGTCGCGGTGCCGCACGGTGTGTCGGGACTGCTCGTGCCTTCGCACACGGCCACCGACTGGGCCGACGCGCTGGCGGCCGTCGCGCTGCGTCCGGAACGCCGGCGTGAGCTCGGCGCCAACGCCGTGCTGCACGCCCACCGCTTCTCCTGGAGCCGCACCACGGACTCGCTGCTGGAGATCTATGCTCAGGCGACCAAGGCGTTCCGCGGAGCGCTCGAAGTGCGGGCGGAGGTGGCCGTGTGAGCCTGGACGCGACGATCAAGTCCACTTTGGACGCTGCCGAGCTCAAGTACGACCGGCGTGGCGAAGGAAAGTACTTCGTGACTTTGCCGGGCACGAAGAAGCTCCAGACCAACTGCTGGCTCGTGGACGGCGACCACGCGTTCTCCGTGGAGGCGTTCGTGTGCCGCCGCCCGGACGAGGCGCACGAGCAGGTGTACCGCTTTCTGTTGCAGCGCAACGCCCGGCTCTACGGCGTGCACTACACAGTGGACAGTATCGGCGACATCTACCTCGTCGGGCGCTTCGGCAAGGAGACCGTGACCGACGCCGAGCTGGACAAGATCCTCGGGCAGGTGCTCGAAGCCGCCGACGGTGACTTCAACACGTTGCTGGAGATCGGGTTCGCGTCGTCGATCAAGCGCGAGTGGGACTGGCGCGTGTCGCGCGGGGAGTCGCTGGCGAACCTCCAGGCGTTCAAGCACCTCGTGGCGCCCGAGAAGCCGCACGAGCCGGGCTTGACCGAGTCGTGACTCGGGCCGTGCAACGCCGTTGACGCCGGGGTCCGTCCGTCTGCCACCCGAGTGGAGGAGGACGGATGAGAACTCGATGGAGATGGATGCTGGCCGGCGCCGGGTTGCTGGTGGCGCTGGCGGGGTGCACGGCGAACGAGCCGAGCTCGACGGAGGCCGACAGCGGGGTGGCGGCCGGGCGCGCGGCTGTGCCCCAACAGGGACTGCCTCAGCAGGGCGTGGCGCAACCCGGTGTGCCGCAGCAGGGCCTGACCACGAAGGGCCCGGTTCCGCCGGCGGTGGGGGCCGCGGGGACCACCGACCGCAAACTCGCCCGGAGCGCGCGACTGGACCTCTCGACCCCGAAGCTCGACGACGTCGTCTCGCGGGCGCGGGTGATCGCGGCCGGAGCCGGCGGGTACACGGGCCAGGAGAGCACGCTGGAGTCGTCCGCGACCCTGAGCCTCGCCGTGCCCGCCGAAAAGCTCGACGGGGTGCTCGACCAGCTCGCGGGGCTCGGCAAGGTCACCAAGCGGGAGCTGAGCTCCCAGGACGTCACCGCCCAGGTGGTCGACGTGGACGCGCGCCTGGCGACGCAGCGCGCGAGCGTCGACCGGATCCGGGCGTTGCTGGCGAAGGCGACGTCGATCTCCGAGATCGCGAGTGTGGAGAGTGAGCTCACCAACCGCGAAGCCGCGCTCGAGTCACTCGAACAGCAGCAGAAGGCGCTCGCGGGGAGTGTCGCGATGGCGACAGTGGCACTGTCCGTGACGGCCGAGGTCGTAACCGGTCCCGGGCAGACATCCGATGACTTGCCCGGCTTCCTCGCGGGGCTCGCCGGTGGCTGGGACGCGTTCCTGACCGTCGGTGGTGGCTTCCTGACGGCGCTGGGGGCGATCGCGCCGTTCGCCGTGGTGCTCGGGATCCCGGCCGGGGCGGTGTGGTGGTGGGTGCGCAAGCGGCGCCGTTCGCGGCCGGTCGGTGACACGGCAGACGCGGCTGTCCCCGCCGGACCTGCGGGATAACGGGAAAGGCGGGACGGCTCGAGGGAGGGGGGAGTCGCGATCTCGAGCCGCCCCGCTGAAGTTCCCGCCGATCAAGGACCCGGTGACGAGGGGGATGCCAACGGGGCCGGCGGGCCGCGGCTCGGCAGGGGGGAGACGAGCCGCGGTCATAGCCCGCCGTCAGCCGGGGAGTGCGTGGAATCCGGCTGAGCGGGACATGCCAAACCTGTCAGATGTCCACCTGTAATCACAAGACTACTCGTTACTCCATTCGTGTGAACTTCGCGAGGCGGGATAACAGCGCGCAGCACATTGCACCCTTTTCGCGGCTTGTTGACGGGCTGACTTCTGTTCGGGTGAAGGTGTTACTATGGGGTAACACACTCTCTGTAGAACGTCGTTCAAGCGGGACTCACCAGTCACGAACCTGGTCCGCTCTGGCAGGCTGTGGGCCATGGCCGAACTTGGGACGCTGGTGCTGCTGCGTCACGGACAGAGCACGTGGAACGCGGAAAACCTGTTCACCGGGTGGGTGGACGTGCCGCTTTCGGAGACGGGCGAGCGCGAGGCTCGCCAGGGTGGCCAGCTGCTGGCCGAGGCGGAGCTGCTGCCGGACGTGGTGCACACGTCGCTGCTGCGCCGCGCGATCGGCACGGCGAACATCGCCCTCGACGCCGCCGACCGGCACTGGATCCCCGTCAAGCGCGACTGGCGGCTCAACGAGCGCCACTACGGTGCGCTGCAGGGCAAGAACAAGAAGCAGACGCTGGAGGAGTTCGGCGAGGAGCAGTTCATGCTCTGGCGCCGCTCCTACGACACCCCGCCGCCCGCCATCGACCCGGCCGACGAGTTCAGCCAGGCCGGCGACCCGCGCTACGCCGACCTCGGCGACAACGCGCCCCTGACCGAATGCCTCAAGGACGTCGTCGAGCGCCTCCTGCCGTATTGGGAGTCCGCGATCGTCCCCGACCTTCGCGCGGGCAAGAACGTCCTGGTCGCCGCGCACGGCAACTCGCTGCGCGCGCTCGTGAAGCACCTCGACGGCATCTCCGACACGGACATCGCGGCTCTCAACATCCCCACCGGCATCCCCCTGCGCTACGACCTCACCGACGACCTCCAGCCCATCAAGCCGGGCGGCCTGTACCTCGACCCGGAGGCGGCGGAGGAAGCCGCTGCCGCGGTGGCGAACCAGGGTCGCTGAGCCTTACCCAGTCACGGACGAAGGGCCACTGCGCGAGCTGCGCGGTGGCCCTTCGGCGTAGTCGGGAGCGGCTCAGGCAGCGTTCAGCGGGTCGATCGCCGACACCTTCCAGCCGCCGTCCGGTTGGCGGGCCAGGGTGAGGCGGACGGGGATGGTGCGGTCCTGTGGGCCGCCCTGTTGCTGGGTCGAGACGACGGCGTCGAGGAGGACCGTGGCGGTCTTGCCGTCCGCGGAGGCCGACGACACGGCGGCCGCGGACTGGGGGTTGAAGGAAGCCTTGGCGCCGCTGCTTTTCATGCTGTCGACGGTGGTCTGGCGGGTCGCGCGGAACTGTGTGAGGAGCGGGTCGACGGCGACGCTCTCGTAGCCGTCGTACACGGCGTCGGCGTTCTGGGCGTCGACGGTCAGCAGCACCGAGCCGGCGTGCCGGGCGGCGGCGAGGGCGGAGTCGCGGGTGACGGCAGGGCGCGGGGCGCCCGGGTCGGCCGCCGGGCCGAGGGTGCCGCGCGGGTTGAGGTTCAGGTCGCTGACGCGCCAGTGGTCGCCGGCCGGTGCGGCGGTCACGAGGACCACCGCGAGCGCCGCGTTGGTCTTGCCGTCGGGGGCCTGGCTCTGCTGCTTGATCGCGGCGAGCACCGTGGCCCCGCCCGGCGACAGCGCGGCGACGCCCGAATCGATCACGTGCGTCTGCGTCTTCACCGGAGTGGTCTTGATCTGTGCGAAGGTCTGGTCGAACTGCGTGCGGGCGTTGCCGGTGAAGTACTCCTGCTCGTTCTTCGCGACCGCGGCCGTGTCGGTGGAGTCGAAGCTGAACACGGTCTCCATGGCCTTCTTGATCCCCGCGGACGCGTCGCTCGTGGCCTTCGCGTCCACGTAGGCCAGGTTGGCGGGCTGCGGCGGAACCGCGGCCTTCCCGCCCACCGCCGAGCTGCACCCGGCAGCGAACAGGGCGAGCAACACCACGACACCACGCTTCACAGCAGACCGGCCTCCTTCGCGCGCGCCCCGGCCTGGAACCGCGACGTCGCCCCCAACGCTGCCATCAGCTCCGCGACGTAGCGCCGGTAGGTCCGCAGGCCGACGCCCATCGTGCGCGCCGCGGTCTCGTCGGTGCAGCCCGACAGCAGCAAGTCGAGCAGCCGCGGCGTGTGGCGGCGCAGCTCGGCGTAGCGCGTTTCGAACGCCGCGAGGTCCGTCGACGACCGCCACGCGGCCTCGAACAGCGACGAGATCCCGTTGACGAGGTCGGGTCGCGAAAGGACGGTGTAGCTGCGCCCGTCCGGCGTGACCTCGGCGGCGAGGATCGCGAGGCGCCCGTCGAGGATGATCGTCTCGTTGATCTCGCGCTCGGTGATCCGGATCTGCGCGCCGACCTTTCGCAGGAGGCGCAGGTGCTCGACGCTCGCCTCGTCCAGCAGCACGCTCGGCACGTAGATCTTGCGTGCCCGCCGGCCCTGCAGGTCGGGCACCGGGGGCACACCGGTGCCCGGGCGCGAAGCCGCCCAGGTGAAGAGGGTGTTCGCGGCGCACGCGATGTCCGTGGCGCTGCCGAACAGGTGGGCGGTGCGGTCGAACAGCTCGCGTTCGCCGCGCACGGTCACGACGTCGTCGACTCGAGTCACGCACTCCAGTGTCACCTCGTGGAGCGACCGCGGCCACTGCCGGGTGGCAGCTTCCTGCCAATCCGGGCGACGCGAAAGCCGCCGGGTCACGCTGGAAGTCATGACCCAGACAGCACTTCCCGCCGCGGCCGCCGGCACGTGGCAGCTCGGCTCCCTGACCGTCAACCGCCTCGGCTTTGGCGCCATGCGGCTCGTCCCGTTCACGGGCGGCACCAGCGCCGACCGCGAGCGCGCCCTCACCGTCCTGCGCCGCGCGCTCGAGCTCGGCGTGAACCACATCGACACGGCGGCGTTCTACTTCACGCCGGAGTTCTCCTCCAACGAGATGATCAACGCGGCCCTTTCGCCGTACGCCGACGACCTGGTCCTGACCACGAAGGTCGGCCCCGGCCGCGACCCGTCCGGCGAGTTCCTGCCCTTCGCGCGGCCCGACCAGCTGCGCGGCCAGGTCGAGGAGAACCTGCGCCAGCTCGCGCGCGACCACATCGATGTGGTCAACCTGCGCATCGGCACGGGCCTCGGCCGCGGCACGGGCTCCATCGCCGAGCACTTCGGCGCGCTGGCCGAGCTGCGGGAGGCCGGCCTCATCCGCGAGCTGGGCATCTCCAACGTCGGCCCGGAGCACCTCACGGAGGCACTGGCGATCGCGCCCGTGGTCTGCGTGCAGAACCAGTACGGCCTCACCGCGGTCCGCGAGGACGACGAGCTGCTGCGCCTGTGCGGTGAGCACGGCGTGGCGTTCGTGCCGTGGTTCGCCGTCGCGAGTGGACAAACCGACGAAACGGGCGTCGAAGAGCGCGTGGCGACGGTCGCGAAACGCCACGACGCCACCTCGGCCCAGGTCCGTCTCGCGTGGACACTCGCGCAAGGTGATCACGTGCTCGCGATCCCGGGTACGGGCAACCCGGACCATCTGGCACAGAACGTCGCCGCCGCGCAGCTGCGCCTGACGGCCGGCGATCTTGCCGAGCTCGACGGAGCGTGAACATTTGTCCGCAAGATCTCGGCAGGGTGAACGGGGCCTGACACCAGGGCGAACTTGTCCCCTGTAGGTGTCACGCGCCTCACGACCGGGCTTCCAGGACTGGTCCGAAAGGCTACCGGGATGCTTACGATTCCCTCGTGACCACGCCTGTTGCCCTGATCTCGGCCATCGGCGCTCTTGTCGTCGGCGCGGTCGTCGGGTTCCTCATCGCCCGGGCCCGGGCCCGGAAGGAGACGGCACGGCCGGCGGGAC
The DNA here is from genome assembly GCF_040607795.1 of Amycolatopsis sp. NPDC005232. NCBI lineage: Bacteria > Bacillati > Actinomycetota > Actinomycetes > Pseudonocardiales > Pseudonocardiaceae > Amycolatopsis > Amycolatopsis sp. NPDC005232. The sequence continues at coordinate 163,669 of NZ_JBEXHL010000004.1, forward strand.
CGACCGTGGCGGAGCTACTCGATCGGCTGATCCGGTCGTCCAGGAGCGGCGTTATCGTCCTCAACCGCTTCGGGGACCTCGTGCTGCACAACCCGAGGGCCTACGAGCTCGGCCTGGTGCGCGTGAACCAGGCCGACCCGCGGGCCCGCGCCGCCGCCGAGCAGGTGGTGGAGACCGACGAGCCGATGGAGATCGACCTGTCGCCGCTCGAGAACCGCGGGAGGCGACAGCCCGAGGCGGTGCTCGGCGAGGTCCGCCCGCTCGGCGACGGCTTCACCGTGGTCGAGGCCGTGGACCACTCCGAGGCCATCCGCCTGGAAGCCGTGCGGCGCGACTTCGTGGCCAACGTGAGCCACGAGCTCAAGACCCCGGTGGGCGCGATCGCGCTGCTCACCGAGGCTGTGCTCGACGCGGTCGACGACGTGGACGAGGTCCGCCGCTTCGGCAGCAAGATCCTGCGCGAGTCCACCCGGCTGGGCACGCTCGTGACCGAGCTGATCGCGCTTTCGCGCCTGCAGGGCGCCGAACGGCTGCCGGACCTCAACGTCGTCGAGGTCGACGCCGTGGTGCGGGAGGCGCTGGGCCGGACAACGTTGTCGGCGGAGTCGGCGGAGATCACCATCACCACCGACACGGCGAGCGGCCTGCTCATCGAGGGCGACCGGACGCTGCTGGTCACTGCGCTGTCGAACCTGCTGGAGAACGCCGTCGCGTACTCGTCGCCGGGCAGCCCGGTGTCGATCTCGCGCCGGCTCGCCGACGGCATGGTCGAGATCGCCGTGACCGACCGCGGCATCGGCATCGCCGAAGACGAGCAGCAGCGCGTGTTCGAGCGCTTCTACCGCGCGGACAAGGCCCGCTCCCGCGCCACCGGCGGCACGGGGCTGGGCCTGGCGATCGTGAAGCACGTCGCGGCCAACCACGGCGGTTCGGTGGGCCTGTGGAGCAGACCCGGCACCGGGTCCACGTTCACGCTGCGGATCCCCGCGCACGTCAGCCCCGAGCCCGGCGGCGACGGCGCGCGTGGCAAACAGCAGACCCAGCCCGCCACCGTGGTGCGGCAGGACAAGACCCCCGAGCGGACACCCCGGCTCGTGGCAACCGGGCAGGAGCTCTCCAGCCCAGACCATGGAGGAAACCTGTGACGAGGGTTCTCATTGTCGAGGACGAAGAGTCCTTCGCCGACCCGCTCGCCTTCCTGTTGCGCAAGGAAGGTTTCACGGCCGCGGTGGCCGGGACGGGACAGCAGGCGCTCGAGGAGTTCGACCGCAATGGTGCCGACATCGTGCTGCTCGACCTCATGCTCCCGGGTATGAGCGGCACGGACGTGTGCAAGCAGTTGCGCCAGCGTTCGGCCGTGCCGGTGATCATGGTGACGGCGCGCGACAGCGAGATCGACAAGGTCGTGGGCCTCGAGCTCGGCGCCGACGACTACGTGACGAAGCCCTACTCGGCCCGGGAACTCATCGCGCGCGTGCGCGCGGTGCTGCGCCGCGGCGGCGAGCCGGGCGCGGAGGGCGAGCTGGCGCCGCTGGTGCTCTCGGCCGGGCCCGTGCGGATGGACGTCGAGCGGCACGTCGTGACCGTGGACGGCGCCGAGGTTTCGCTGCCGCTCAAGGAGTTCGACCTGCTGGAGTACCTGCTGCGCAACGTGGGCCGCGTGCTCACGCGCGGCCAGCTCATCGACCGCGTGTGGGGCGCCGACTACGTCGGGGACACCAAGACCCTCGACGTCCACGTGAAGCGCCTGCGCTCGAAGATCGAGCCCGACCCGGGCTCCCCGCGCCACCTCGTGACGGTGCGCGGCCTCGGGTACAAGTTCGAGACGTGAGCCGCCGGTAGGTAAAACACCGGAGCACGGCCGGCGTGGCGGGGTTTTTTCTTGCCGCTCCGGCCGTTTTGGCTCCTGGGAAAACGCTTTATTTTTCACCCTGTGCGGGCGTTCGGCCACGCAGAGTCGAGCCCGGACCGAGTGGTGTTGGTTACAGTTTCGAGACCTGGCTGTGGGACCGGTACGCTGGATCCTCGTGCGCCTAGGGGTACTCGACGTCGGGTCCAACACCGTCCACCTGCTGGTGGTCGACGCCCATCGTGGTGCGCACCCGACGCCCATGCACTCGGAGAAGGCCGTGTTGCGCCTGGCCGAGCAGATCACGCGATCCGGCGAGCTCAGCCGCGCGGGCTCCGACCAGCTGGTTCGGGCCGTGGAGTCGGCGCGCGCTTCGGCCGTCCGGCTCGGGTGCGAAGAAGTGATGGCCTTCGCGACGTCGGCGGTGCGCGAAGCCAAGAACTCGGCGAAGGTGCTGGCCAGAGTCGCGGAAGAGACCGGCGTCGAGCTGAAGGTGCTCTCCGGCGTCGACGAGGCGCGCTTGACTTTCCTGGCCGTGCGGCGGTGGTTCGGCTGGTCGGCCGGCCAGGTGCTGGTGCTCGACATCGGCGGCGGCTCGCTGGAGGTCGCGATGGGCCGCGACGAGGAGCCCGTGCTCGCGGAGTCGCTGCCGCTGGGAGCCGGGCGCACCACGCGCACGCGCTTCCGCCACGACCCGCCCACGCGTTCGGAGGTCGTGGCCACTTCCGCGTGGCTGGAGGGCGAGCTCGGCGGGCTCGCGAAGAAGGTCGCGAGATGGGGTGAACCCGATCGGGTGGTGGCGACGTCGAAGACGTTCCGCTCCCTGGCCAGGCTCACCGGCGCGGCCCCCTCGGCGGCGGGCCCGCGCGTGCGCCGTACGCTCACGGACACCGCGTTGCGCCAGCTCATCGCCTTCATTTCGCGCATGCCCGCAGCGGACCTCGCGCAACTCGAGGGGGTCAGCTCGAGCCGGTCGGCCCAGCTCGTGGCGGGTGCTCTGGTGGCGCAAGCCGCCATGCGGGCGCTCTCCCTCGAAGAACTCGAGATCTGCCCCTGGGCACTGCGAGAGGGTGTCATCCTGCGACGGCTGGACCATTCCAACGGCGCGGACGAAACTGGGGCCGCCCTCACCGGCGTTTCGGCGAACGGGGAGGACCGGTGACAGCAGCGGACTGGACTTCGGTGACGGAAAACAGGCACGGTGAAGAGGTGACGGACATGCACAGCACGGTGTTCAGCGCGCGCGGCGCCGCCTGCGTCCGGCCGCCGGCTCGTGCCGTGGCCAACCCCGAGCGCGCTTTGGACAGCACGGTATGACCGACGAGAACGGCGCCCCGCCCCAGAAGACCGTGGCCGAACTGCTCGCCCAGCACGGGCAGCAGGTCGAGGGCTCACGGCGGCGCAGGCGTCGCGCAGCCGAAGACGACGAAACCCCCGAGCAGCCGCCGGAGAGCGGCCGTCGCGCCGCGGGTGTGAGCGACACCGCCCCGCAGGCGATCATCGACCGCGTGACCAGCGACGGCGGCACTCCGCCGCCGCCTTCGCGCTCGGCGGGTGGCCGTCGTCGTTCGGACGGGCCCGCGGCCCCCGCGCCGCGGGCGGTGCCGCAGGAGTCGGGGCCGATGCAGCGTCCGCCTGCTCCTCCCGCCGGTCCTCAGGGACCGGGTGGGTTGGCTGGTCCTGGTCCGGGTCCGGGTCCTGCGGGTCCGGGTGGCCCTGGTGGTCCTGCCGGCCCGCCGACGCGGTCGGTCCGGCCGGTGAACGGGCAGCAGGATTCCGGGTACGTTCGTCAGCCTCCACCCGAGTCGGGGCAGTTCGCCCGGCCGCCGGCTCCGCCGCAGGAGTCCGGGCAGTTCGTGCGGCCGCAGGAGACGGGTTACACGCGCCCGCCGGCTCCGCCGCAGGAGTCGGGCCAGTTCGCGCGGCCGCAGGAGTCGGCGCAGCTGCCGGTTCCGCCTTCGCCTTCAGCCGAGTCGAGCCAGTTCGTGCGTCCGCCGGCGCCGCCGCAGGAGTCCGGCCAGATGCCGGTGCCGCCGCGCGGCCGTCCGGCGCGCCAGCAGCCGGTGCCGCCGCCGGGTGCGGAAGAGACCCGCAACCAGGTGCCGCCGGTCCGCCGTCGTCCCGGCCCGCCGCCCGCGCCGGGCGGCACGCTGACGTCGCGCCTCGACGGTCTTGACGGAACGCCCGACGCCGACGTGCCCGAGCCGCCCATGGCCAGTGGCGCGTTCCCCACGGGTGCGCCGCAGCGTCCGCGCCGGGCGCCGGCCCGCCGTCCCGCGCCGCAGCAGGACCCGCACACAGAGCAGTTCGACGCCGTGGCCGGGGTGGCGCCGGAGGCGCCTGAGGTGGCTCCCGGTCCTGGCCCGGGTGGTCCTGGGCCGGGTGGTCCTCGCCCCGGTGGTCCTCCCGCTCAGCCGCCGGGCTTGGCGGGTTGGCGCAAACGTCGTGAGCAGGAACAACTCGAGGACACCGAGATCGGCGTGATGCCGGTCGTCCCGGGCGAGTCCGCCGACGCCTACGCCGACGAGGACTACGCGGCCGACGACTACGACGAGCCGTACGCCGCCGAGGGCGGCTACGACGGCGGCCCGCCCACCATGGCCGCCCCCGCCGACTTCGACGCCGGCCCGCCCACCGCGGGCTACCCGGCGCCCATGCCGTTCGCCCCGGGCGGCGGCCCCGTCGACGACCTGTCCGAGTACGAGCGCGAGTTCGCCCAGCCGGGCTCCCAGGACTTCGACGGCGACGACTACGGCTACGACCAGCACGGCGACTACGAGGACGACTACGACGACGTCGCCCCCGAAGAGCCCGCCGCCGCTCCCGTGGCCGCAGAGCCGGCCCTCGAAGGGTCTCCTGGCAAACAGTGGCTCACCCTCGCGGGCCAACTGGCCCTCGGCGTCGTCGGCGGCGCCGGTGTGTGGCTCGGCTTCAACTGGCTCTGGGTCAACCTCGCGCCGGCCGCCCTCGTGGGCGCCCTGCTGGTGATCGTGGCGCTGGTGTGGATCGTCCGCAAGATCCGCCGCGCGGAAGACCTGCAGACCACGCTGCTGGCGATCCTGGTGGGTTTGGTGGTGACGGTGTCACCTGCCGCCCTGTTGCTGGTGGGGCGTTAGGCGGTTTCGGGTTTGTCGGGAACTCCCGGTCTCGCTGGTCGCGGGCCGGGAGTTCTTGCGTTTACGGCGGGGGACGGCTTGAGCTTCGCTCGCCGTGGTCAAGACCACCGCGTGAGCCGCCTGGTGTTTGCGGTTGACGACACCCCCGACCTCTCGCCCCAGCCAGGCGCTGTCCCCATCCGCGAACACGCGCCCACCCCACAGCACCTGCGACACGCCCACCCGGGGCAAGGCAGGATGTCCCCGTGAACGCGCCTGAGAAGCCGATACCTGTGGGCCTGAGCACTGCGTCGGTGTGGCCCCTGCGGGCGGGGGCGGCGTTCGAGCTCGCGGCGGAGCTCGGGTACGACGGGGTCGAGGTCATGGTGTGGGCGGACCCCATCAGCCAGGACGTCGCGGCGGTGCGCCGGTGGTCGAAGCGCACGAACGTGCCGATCCTTTCGATCCACTCGCCGTCGCTGTTGATCACGCAGCGGGTCTGGTCGCCGGATCCCGAGATCCGGCTGCGGAAGTCCGTGGAGGCCGCGGAGCAACTGGGGGCGCGGACGGTCGTCGTGCATCCGCCGTTCCGATGGCAGCGGCGCTACGGGGACGCGTTCGGGGACCTCGTGGACGAGCTGGAAGAGAAATCCGGCATCGAGGTCGCCGTGGAGAACATGTTCAAGGTGCGTCCGCCGGGTGGGTCGCGGAACGCGCGGGTGTCGGCGTTCCGGCCGTCGATCGATCCCACGGACGTCGGGTTCCGGCATTACACGCTTGATCTTTCCCACAGCGCCGCCGCGCGGATGGACGCGCTGGCGCTGGCCGAGCGGATGGGGGAGGGCCTGAGCCACGTCCACCTCGCCGACGGAACCGGCGTGCCCAAGGACGAGCACCTCATCCCGGGCCACGGGGGCCAGCCGTGCGCCGAGCTGCTTGAAAAGCTGGTCAGCGACGGCTTCACCGGTCAGGTCGTGCTCGAGGTCAACACGCGCCACGCCATGACCACCGCCGAGCGCGCCCGCGCCCTCGCGGAGGCGCTGCTGTTCGCCCGGTTGCACCTCGGACAGTGACCAGGCCGTTAGCATGATCGGCTGTCCGGGCGGTCCCGGGCCCCGGGACACCCTCATCCGGCTCATCGACACGTAAAGTGCCGACCGTGAACTCGTTGCGATCGTTGAACTTCTCCGCCACATGCGCCGCCGTGGCCGGCCGTTCGTGAGCCGGGCCGAACAGACGGCGACGGCGTTCGACGCGGCCAGCGCAGTCCGCTCCCTCGGAGACGGGACCTTCACGGCCACGCTGAGAGCGGAATGGGCGATCGCGAACCATCCCCACGGCGGGTTCCTCCTTGCCCTGCTCGCCAAGGCCGCCACGGCCGTGCTCGGCGAACGCGGCGAACCCACGGTGGAACCACTGGTGGTCAGCGCCGAGTTCCTGCACGCACCGGCACTGGGTCCGGTGCTGCTGCGCACCGACGTCCGCAAGGTCGGCCGCCGCGCGTCGGTGGTCGGGGTGCGGCTGGAGCAGCGCGGGCGCAGCTGCGTGGAGGCGCGCGTGACGACCGGGCGGCTGCCGATGCGCCGGCCGGACTGGAGCGACGTGCCGCAGCTGCCGGCCGAACCGCCTTCGGGCGCGGTGCCGCTGGGCGCCGAAACCTCCGAAGGCGTGTTCAACCTCTCCTCCAGCTGCGAGATCCGCGTGGACCCGGCCACGGCGGGGTACCTCGCCGGGCGCGCCGGCGACCCGCCGCGGCTGAAGTTGTGGGCGCGTCCGCGAGACGGGATCGGCGACGTCTACTTCGCACTCCTCGCGGGCGATCTCAACCCGCCGGTGGTGGCCAACCTCGGCCGCGTCGGCTGGGCGCCCACGGTGCAGCTCACGGCCTTCCTGCGCACCCGCCCGGCCCCCGGCTGGCTGCGCATCCTCGTGGAATCGCGTTCGGTGCACGAGGCCTGGTTCGACTCCGACGCCACGGTGGTCGACTCCCAGGGCCGCCTCGTCGCGCAGGCGCGCCAGCTCGCGCTCGCCCCGGCACCCGGAGCCTGACGCGCGTTTGGCACTCTCAGTGGCATGAGTGTGATTGCGGTGCTGGGCGCGGGAAAGATCGGCGAAGCCCTCCTGTCGGGGCTGCTGCACGGGGGCCAGGCGCCCGGCGACCTGCTCTTCACCGAGCGCTACGAGGGCCGCGTCCGCGAGCTCGAGGAGCGCTACCCGGGCATGCGCGCGGCCACCGTGGAGGACGCCGCCAAGCGCGCGGACGTGCTCGTGGTCGCCGTGAAGCCGCAGGACATCGAGCCGGTGCTGGCGGAGCTGGCGCCGCTGCTCGGCGCGTCCTCATTGGTCGTCTCGCTCTGCGCGGGGCTGCCGACGTCGCTGTACGAGCGGCGCCTGGCTGACGGTGTGCCCGTGGTCCGCGTGATGCCGAACACGCCGATGCTGGTCGGCGAGGCCATGAGCGCGATGTCGCCCGGCCGCTACGCCACCGCCGAACACCTCGCCACGGTCCACGAGCTGCTCTCGCACGTCGGCCAGGTCGTCGAGGTACCGGAATCGCAGCAGGACGCCGTCACGGCCCTCTCAGGCTCGGGACCGGCCTACTTCTTCTACCTGGTCGAGGCCATGATCGACGCCGGCATCCTGCTCGGCCTGCCGCGCGCGCTCGCGGGGCAGCTGATCATCCAGTCGGCCGTGGGCGCCGCGAAGATGCTCGCCGAGGGCACGGATCACCCCGTGCTGCTGCGCGAGGCCGTCACGTCGCCCGCCGGCACCACCATCAACGCGATCCGCGAGCTCGAAAAGCACGGCGTCCGGGCGGCTCTGCTGGACGCGATCGAGGCCGCGCGCGACCGTTCTGAAGAGCTCGGCCGCGCCCACGAGGACTGACAAAACCGGCAAATAAGACCCGAGTGGGTAATCCGTGCGGCGAAAACCCGCAGGTAGGGGCCCATCCCGGTGACAGCCGTCGCACTAGTCCCACGTGTCCCGCTACCCTCTGGAAGAGCACGTGCGTGTCGATACCACAGGTGGGGAAGCCTCGTGGCGCGACACGTGTCGAAGGACGCGGTAATCATGTCGCCGAACAAGAAGGAGGATTTGCCCTCGGTCGGGCAGGTCCAGTTTTTGACGGTCGCCGAGGTGGCCACGCTGATGCGGGTCTCGAAGATGACCGTGTACCGGCTGGTGCACTCGGGCGAGCTCCCCGCTGTGAGAGTGGGGAAGTCGTTCCGAGTTCCCGAAAAGGCCGTGCACGAGTACCTGCAGGGTGCCTACTTCGACGTCGGATAGCAGTTCCGTGCGGCGCGCCGCTCCGTTGAGGGCGGCGGTTCGACATGGGCTGGACGGTCGCCGGGCATGTGCTCACCCATGCCCGCCGACCGGCCCGCGTCGGCACGCGGGTAACCTGGTAAATCGCTCGTGCCTGTGCGCTCCACCCGTTGGACGCTGCGCCGGGCAGCGTGACCGACGACAACTGAGGAGCGCCCATGGGTTCCGTGATCAAGAAGCGCCGCAAGCGCATGTCCAAGAAGAAGCACCGCAAGTTGCTTCGCCGTACGCGAGTGCAGCGTCGGAAGGCCGGCAAGTGAGCCAGCCCCACAGCTGATGCGCCGTGGCCCGTCCAGTCTCTGGACGGGCCACGTCCATTTGGTGGGCCTTCTCCCCCGATTGAGTGAGGCGTGAGTCGCAATTCTCTGGTGGAGTTGTAAATACGAAGTAAGACCTGGTCAGGGCATCCCCTGGCGCCGGTAACATCGGTGGGGCGTCCGCGCGATGCTTCCAATGAGTGCAGGCTCGTGCACTTCGGGTGATCATCCACCCCCTTACGCCCAGCCGAAACAGCCCAGCCGCACAGGGAGTCCCATGCCGTCGAACATCGTGCTCGTCACCGGGGTCGCGGGAGACCTGGGCGGGAAGCTGCTCGCCCGCCTCGGCACCAACTCCGCCTTCGAGCGCGTGATCGGCGTCGACACCGCGCCGCCCGCGAAAGACGTCCTGCAGCGGATGGGCCGCGCCGAGTTCGTGCGCGCCGACATCCGCAACCCGCTGATCGCCAAGGTCATCAGCAGCGCCGGCGTCGACACGGTGGTGCACACGGCGTGCCTGACCCACCCGGCCGGGCCGAGCCGCCGCTCCGCCGTCAAGGAACTGAACGTGATCGGCACCATGCGGCTGCTGGCGGCCTGCCAGAGCTCACCGAAGGTGCGCAAGCTCGTGGTCAAGTCCACTGCCGCCGTCTACGGGGCGGGGGCACGTTCGCAGGCCGTGTTCACGGAGGACTCGGAGCTGATCCCGACGTCGTCCACCGGCTACGCGAAGGACGCCGTTGAGGTGGAGGGCTACGTGCGCGGCCTCGCCCGCCGCCGGCCCGACATCACGGTCACGCTCGCGCGCTTCGCCAACGTCATCGGGCCCGAGGTCGACACGGTGCTCTCGCGCTACTTCGCGCTGCCGGTCGTGCCCACCGTCTTCGGCTACGACGCGCGCTTGCAGCTGCTGCACGCGTCCGACGCGCTGGGCGTGCTGGAGCAGGCCGTGCTGCAGGACAAGCCGGGCGTGTTCAACGTCGCGTCGGAAGGGGTACTCGGGTTGTCCCAGGCGATCCGCCGGGCGGGCCGGGTGGGGCTGCCGATGCCGAGCGCCGTGGTGCCGTCCGTGGGCAAGGTCCTGCGGGGCGCGCGCGTGGTCGACTTCTCGGCCGACCAGGTCCGCCTGCTGAACTTCGGGCGGGTCGTGGACATCACGAAGCTCAAGAAGGAGTTCGGCTACCAGCCTCGCTTCACCACGCGCGAGGCGTTCGACGACTACACCACGGGCCGCGGCCTGCGCCCGGTGTTCGACGGGGCCCGGCTGGCCTCGCTGGCCGGCAAGGTCCTCGTGGCCGCCGCGACCGGGCAGGCCGGCCGATGAGCCCCGTGACCGGAAGTGAGGCGCACACCGTGAACGGAGCCGAGGCTCAGGTGATCCCGCTGCACGGCCCGGGGCGGGTTACGCAGCCGGCCGCGCCGTCGTCGTCCTCATCGGAGCCGTCTTCGGACGCGCCGGTGGTGGCCTTCCCGGCCGCTCCGCCGTCGCCCGCCGAGCCGGAACCCTTGCCGGAGTCCGTGCGGTCGGCGCTGGCCTTCCTGCGAAACCGGCTGACGGGCGACTACACCGTTGACGAGTTCGGCTTCGACGCCGAACTCACCGAGACCCTCGTGCTGCCGCCGCTGCGCGCGCTGTACGAGAAGTGGTTCCGCGTCGACACCTTCGGCGTCGAGAACCTTCCGACGGCCGGCGGCGCGCTGCTCGTGTCGAACCACTCGGGCACCGTGCCGCTCGACGCGTTGATGACCGCCGTCGCCGTCCACGACGAGACGGGCGGGCGCCACCTGCGCGGCCTCGGCGCCGACCTGGTGTTCAAGATGCCGCTGGTGGGCTCGTTCGCACGCAAGTCGGGCCAGACGCTGGCCTGCAACGCCGACGCCGAACGTCTGCTGAGCGCCGGCGAGCTCGTCGGCGTGTGGCCGGAGGGCTTCAAGGGCATCGGCAAGCCGTTCTCCGCGCGCTACAAGCTGCAACGCTTCGGCCGCGGCGGCTTCGTCTCCGCTGCGATGCGCGCGGGCGTGCCGATCATCCCCGTGTCCGTCGTCGGCGCGGAGGAGACGTACCCGAAACTCGGCGACATCCGCCTGCTCGCGCGGCTGCTCGGCTTGCCGTACTTCCCGGTCACGCCGTTCTTCCCGCTTCTGGGCGCGCTCGGCGCCGTCCCCCTGCCCACCAAGTGGACCATCGAGTTCGGCGAGCCCATCCGCACGGACGACTACACCCCGGACGCCGTCGACGACCCGATGCTGGTGTTCACCCTGACGGATCAGGTGCGGGAATCCATCCAGCAGACCCTGTACCGCCGCCTCGCTCAGCGCAAGAACATCTTCCGCGGCTGAGGCGGGCTCAGCCCGCCGGCGTCGACGTCAGCGTCGGCGGTAAGCCATTCCCGCCGCCACGGCGCCCGCGAGGGCGCCCGCGCCCAGGACCGACGGGACGCCGATCTTCGCCGCCTTGCGGCCCGTGCGGAAGTCGCGGATTTCCCAGCCGCGGGCGCGGGCCACGTCGCGCAGGCCGGAGTCCGGGTTGATGGCCACGGCGGTGCCGACGGCGGACAGCATGGGCACGTCGTTCTGCGAATCGGAGTACGCCGTGCAGCGCTTGAGGTTCAGACCCTCGCGCGAGGCGAGCGCGCGGACGGCGTGGGCCTTCGCGCGGCCGTGGAGCAGGTCGCCCACCAGTCGGCCCGTGTAAACGCCGTCCTTGGTTTCCGCGACGGTGCCCAGGGCGCCGGTCAGGCCTAGGCGCCGGGAGATGATCGCGGCGAGCTCGATGGGCGTGGCCGTCACGAGCCACACGCGCTGGCCCGCGTCGAGGTGCATCTGGGCGAGCGCGCGGGTGCCGGACCAGATCTTGTCGGCCATGAGCTCGTCGTAGATCTCTTCGCTGATGCTGGTGAGCTCTTCGACGGTACGACCGGCCACAAAGGACAGTGCGCGCTCGCGGTGGGACTTGATGTCCTCCTTGTTCTCGCGCCCGCCCAGGCGGAACTTCACCTGCTGCCACACGAAACCGGCGAGGTCGGAGGACGTGAAGAATTTGCGCGCCGCGAGGCCGCGCGCGAAGTAGAAGATCGACGCGCCCATCATCATCGTGTTGTCCACGTCGAAGAACGCGGCCGCGGTCAGGTCCGGCGGCGCCGGGGGCACGGCGGGCTCGGCGTTCGCCGTGATCTGGGCGGCCTCGGCCGACGCCTCGCCCGCGAGCGTGGCGAGCCGTTCGAGCTCCTGACTCTTATCCTTGCCACGCCAAGCTGACACGCACACCGCCTCCACGTTCGGGCACGTCCCGGCGGCCGGGAACGGCCGGGTCCTGACGCACAGCGTAGCGACCATGCGACTCACCCGTTCCAGGTGTGGTGAGGGCCTCGATCAGGGGTTGCCGACGCGCCGCGTGATCACCCGATGACGATGGGCGGAAGGCCCGGCAGCAGTGGCGGGATCGAGATCAACGGCGGCGGCGGGCTGGTCGTCGGCAGCCTCGGCGTCGTCGGCGCGGTGATCGGCGGCGCGAACACCGGCGGCGGAGTCGTAGTGCTGCCGCCGGACGTCGGCGTCGGCGTGCCGGAAACGGCCAGGTCCGGCGAGGACGACGTCCCGGTCGCCGGCGGCACCCCGCTTTCGGTGGGCGTAGGGGTGGAGCCGGGGGACGAAGGCGAAGTCGGTGCGGAGCCGGCAGGACGCGCGGGCTGCTGCGTACACGCGCCCCGCGCCGGAAGCAGGCCCAGCTCGTCGGAGCTGCCCGTGGTGATCTCGTAGCAGTTCAGCCGCGACACCAGCGCCGACGTCCGCTGCTGCACGCGGGTCAGCAGCCCGCGCGCACCACTCAGGTCCGCCCGCGCGGACGTCGGGATCCGCGGCTGCTCGGCCGCCAGCAGCCGCGCCTGCTCCTTAGTCCACGTCTCGAGGTCCGACAGCTGCGTGCGCCCGCTGCCACCCGTCGCCAGAGCCGTCAGCGCCGTGACGCCCGCGCGGACGTCGCTGCTGAAATCACCGAGAGCCGTCCGGTACGCCGAAGGCGACGCGTCCGTCATCAGCCCCAGCTCGCTCACGCGGTTGGCCGCGAAGTCCAGGTGCTTGCGCGCCTTGGCCTCGTCGCCGAACGTCAGCCCCAGCGACGTCTCCTCTCCGGCGCGCTTCACGGTGTACAGCGCGTCGCCCGGCATGGCGTTGCGCGACAGCAGCAGCGTCAGCCCCGCCAGCCCCAGCACGAGCGCGATGCCGGCCGCCACGAGATCGGCCATCCGCGGTTTCCGCCGTCGGCGCACGACTGGCTCGCCGAGCCGGCCCTCGATCTCCGCCCGGATGCGCTCGCGCGTCTCGACGTCGGGCGCGCCCGCCTCGCCCAGCGAGCGCAGGGCGGCGACCACGGCCAGCTCGTCGGCGAACTCGCCGTCGCGCTCCACGGGCGACGGGTCCAGGGCGCGATCGAACCGCTCGTTCTCGGCTCGATCCCGCGAAAACCACCCGGGCACGCCCACGGTGCTGCTCCGTCTCCACAAAGCTTCACAAAGCTCTACAAGCCCCGGCCCTGACAGCCGGTCTGCGTGGAGAAACGATTAAGAAGACGAAGAAGTTACGGTTGCGCCGGGACGTGAAAAAAGTCAGCGCAGCCCGGTGGGCAGCAATTGGGCCAGACGGCGGACAGCGCGGTGCTGCAACGCCTTGATCGCGCCCTCGTTGCGACGCATCACCTGGGCCGTCTCCGCGACCGACAGCCCCTGCAGGAACCGCAGCACGATGCACTCACGCTGGTCCTCGCCCAGTTCGGCGACGCAGCGCAGCAGCTCCGCGCGGGTCGCGCCCGCGATGGCCTGCTGCTCCGGCCCGGCCTGCGCGGCCGGCCCGACGGCCGAAACCGGCGCCGTGCGCGGCTCGCTCACCTCGTCGGTCACGACCTCGAGGCGGAAGCGGCTCGACTTCACGTGGTCGAGGATCAGGTTCCGGGCGATCGTGACGAACCAGGCGCCGACGTCGCGGCCCTGGTAGCTGACCGACGTGATCCGGCGCAGTGCGCGCAGGAACGTCTCGCTCGTGACGTCCTCGGCGAGCTCGCGGTCGCCGAGGCGGAACAGCGCGTAGCGGTAGACGACGTCCACGTACCGGTCGTAGAGCTTCCCGAAAGCCGAGGAGTCGCCCTCCTGCGCTTCGCGGACGAGGTCCCACGCCTCGATCTTGGCGGCTTCGGCGGGGTCCGGGGCCGGCGCGGCCTCGGTGGCGCGGGTCAGCGGGACGGCGGCGGGGCGCCCGAACGCACGTTCGGCGAACATCACGACGGGGCCGCGGTTCGCGGTGGTCGGCAGGGTCACAGGGCGGCACCTCCTGCGGTCCGAAGGCCGCGCGGGCGGCCTTCGCAATGGGCAGCGCCCTTGTCCCCCACACGAGCAGGGAGGGGCCGCGTTGCGTGTTCCACGACCGCGTAAACGGCGCAGACCAGCAAGTTCGTCACGGTGACTCCCTTTCTCGCGTCACCCGGCAGTGATCAACGCCACCCGGCGACGCAGTGCAGCATACGTGTAGTTACCGCGAAGTAGGTAGAGGTCCCGCGGTACCGGAGGTGCGACGATCGCGCGGCGTCCCCGTTACGGGTGACAAGATGACAAAAGGGCTACAGCAGGAAGGGGGCCCGGTGGAGGGTGTCGCGCAGCTGCTCACCAAGGCGGCGGCCAGATGGGCGGACGAAACGGCCGTCACCGAGACCGGCACGGGGGCCGCGCTCACCTGGCGGGAGCTCGACGAGGCGGCCCACGCGCAGGCGCGGCGGCTCGTCGAAGCCGGCGTGGAGCCGGGCGACCGGGTCGTGCTGCGGCTGCCGACGTCGGCGGATTTCGCCGTCGCCCTGTACGGCGTGCTGCGCGCCGGCGCGATCGCCGTGCCGCTGTCTCCGCAGGCGCCTGCGCCGGAGCTGGAGCGGCTGCTGGCGCACTGCGACCCCCGGTTCGTGATCCAGCGGGATGACTCCGAGTTACCTGACGGCCTCACGGCGTTGTCACCACGCGGCGAGCTCGGGGGAGACCCCGTGGACCTCGGCCGCGGCGGCGAGGACATCGCGGTGATCTCCTACACCTCCGGCACGACCGGCCCGCCGCGCGGCGTGCTGCTCTCGCACCGCGCGCTGCTGGCGAACCTCGAGCAGCTCAGCCGGGTCGACGGCGTGCTGGTGCACGAGGACCGCATGCTCGTGACCATTCCGCTGTTCCACGTCTACGGCCTCGGGCCCGGCCTGCTGCAGGCGACTTCCGTGGGCGCGACGCTCGTGCTCTCGGAGCGCTTCGAGCCGGCGAAGACGCTGGACGACTGCGCCGAATACCGCGTCACGTCGATCGCCGGCGTGCCGACCATGTACATGGAGTTCGCCGACCTCGGCGCCGAGGAGCTGGCGCGCGGGCTCGCGACCGTGCGGATGCTGACCTCGGGCGCCGCGCCGCTGCACCCGCGCGTGCTGACGGCGATCCGCGAGGCCACCGGCCACGATGTCTACGAGGGCTACGGCCTCACCGAATGCGCGCCCGTGGTCACGTCGACGCTGGTCACGGGCTACCCGAAGCCCGGCTCGGTCGGGCGGCCGCTGCCCGGCATCGAGCTGCGGCTCGTCGACAGCGACGGCACCGAGGAGGGCGTGCCGCTCGACCCGGACGACGTCGCCGACGTCTTCGAGTCCGGCGGCGACACCGGCCTGGTGTCGATCCGCGGCGCGAACCTGTTCTCCGGCTACTGGCCCGACGGCGCGCACGGCCCCGACGCCGAGGGCTGGTTCCGCACCGGCGACGTCGGCTACCTCGACCTCGACGGAGACCTGCACCTGGTCGACCGCGCCAACGACTTGATCATCGTCAACGGCTTCAACGTCTACCCCCACGAGGTCGAGGACGTGATCTCGCGGCTGCCGGGCGTGGCGGAAGTCGCCGTGGTCGGGGTCGTCGACGAGCGCAGCGGCGAGGCCGTGAAGGCCGTGGTGGTGCCGGCCGACGGCGCGGCGCTGTCGGAGCAGCAGGTGAGCGACCAGTGCGCGGCGAACCTGGCCGGGTACAAGGTGCCGCACCTCGTGGAGTTCGCGGAGAACCTGCCGCATTCGGCCACCGGGAAGCTGCGGCGGCTCAAGCTGCGCTGAGTGCGTCCGGCCGGGTTCTAGACTGCGGTGGTGCATCAGGTGACGGTGATGACGCGCGCCGGCTGCCACCTCTGCGAGGTGGCCGAGGCCGAGGTCGCGCGGATCTGCGGCGAGCTCGACGTGCCGTGGGAGCTCGCGGACGTCGACAGTGACGCCGAGTGGCGAGCCGAGTACGGCGACCAGGTTCCGGTGATCCTCATCGACGGTGCGGAACACGGGTACTGGCGCGTTGAGGAAGAGCGGTTCCGCCGGGCCCTGATCGGATAGTTCCGCCGGATAGTCCGATGCGGTAATCAAGTCGTAAGGGTTCCGGGCGATATCGGGGCCTGAGCCCGCCGAAGATGGTGGGGTGAGCGCGTTGAAGGAAGCCCCGCAGGTAGTCAAGCCCCCTGAGCCGCGGCGGCTGTCGTTGCCGATCGCGTCGTTGATCGGGCTGGCGGCCTTGGTCACCGCATTGGGCGTGGGGCATCTCATCGCCGGCTTCGTCGGTTACAACGCGTCGCCGTTCGTGGCCGTCGCCGACTTCGTGATCGCGCACAGCCCGCACGCCGTGGTGGTGTGGGCGGAGCAGACGCTCGGCACGGCGGACAAGACGGTGCTGAAGGTCGGCCTCGCCGTGGTGCTGGTGCTGTTCGCGGTGCTGGCCGGGCAGGTTTCCCGCCGGACGCCACGGGGTGGCCAGATCGTGGTGGTGCTGCTCGGCATCGCCGGTGTCGCGGCGGTGTACGAGCGCACCGACGTCGGGCAGCTCGCGCTGCTGGCGCCCGTCGTGTCGCTGGCGGCTTCGGCGTTCGTGTTCACCTGGTTGCACCACTACGCGCTGCCGACGGCGTTCGACGACAGCCGTCCGCCGAAGGGGCCGACGCGGCGGCAGGTCCTGTCGCGCGGGATCGGCGTCGCGGCGGGCGCGGGGGTCGCGGCCGTCGCCGGGCAGGCGATCTCGGCCACCACGGGCAACGCGGACCAGTCGCGGGCCGCGGTGGGACCGCTCGTCGCCGCGCGCAAAGCCCCGCCGCTGCCGCCGGACGCCGATTTCCAGAAGCTGGGCTCGCCGCCGTTCATCACGCCGAACTCGGACTTCTACCGCATCGACACGGCGTTCGTGGTGCCGCAGGTGCGCACCGAGGAGTGGAACCTGAAGATCCACGGCCTCGTCAACCGCGAGGTTTCGTTTTCCTACAACGACATCCGCTCGCGCCCGCTGGTCGAGCGCGAGATCACGATGACCTGCGTCTCCAACGAGGTCGGCGGGGATCTGATCTCCACGGCCAAGTTCATCGGCGTGGACCTCGTCGACCTGCTCAACGCGGCCGGCGTACAACCGGGCGCGGAACAGATGTACGCGACGAGCATCGACGGCTTCACCTGCAGCACCCCCGCCAAGATCGCCCTCGACCCGACGCGCGGCGCCATGCTCGCCATCGGCATGAACGGCGAACCCCTGCCCGTCGAACACGGTTTCCCCGCGCGCATCGTCATCCCCGGCCTGTACGGCTACGTCTCCGCGACGAAGTGGGTCACCGACCTCGAGTTCGCCAAGTGGGACGACCGCCAGTCCTACTGGCTGCAGCGCGGCTGGGCCGAACAGGCACCCATCAAGACCGAATCGCGCATCGACACCGCCAAGGTGACCTCCGGCAAGCTCCGCGTCGCCGGCACGGCGTGGGCCCAGCACATCGGCATCGCCAAGGTCGAGGTGCGGGTGGACCAGGGCCCGTGGCAGCCGACCACCCTGTCGACCGAGGTCAACAAGGACACGTGGCGCATGTGGTGGACCGACCTGGCCGTGCCGTCCGGCAGCCACAGCGTGACGGTGCGGGCCACCGACCAGTCGGGCTACACCCAGACGGAGCAGGCCGCCGAGCCTGTGCCGGACGGCGCCTCGGGCTGGCACTCGGTGATGGTCAACGCCTGACGCGTTCTCGGCCCGTCAGCTCGGCAGCTATCGGGAAACGCCGGTCCGGGTCGCCCTCGGCGAGCATCCTCACCGGCCGTGGACCCCGCTCAGCAACGGCACCAGCTCAGCCAGGTCCGCCACCGCCGGCTCCACCCGCTGGGTGTTGAACCGGCCACCGTCCCAGGTTTCGGCCATTCCTGCGACCACGCGGAACGGGCGGCCGTGCCGGCGTAGCCACTCCTGCATGGCAGGTGTCACCGGGCCGTAGGTGACCCAGTCCTGGTCGAACGGCTCGTCGCCGGTGCCGGCGCGGTTGAAGCCGAGGTCGCGGGCGAGCCGGCCCAGGGTGTCGCGCGGGGCGGCGTAGACCTCGGGCGCGGGGAAGGGCAGGCGCACGCCCGTGAGCTGCGTCCAGCGGCGGCGGGCGCGGTTCTGGTGGCCGACGACCTCGCTGTACTCGAAGGAGAGCACCTCCAGCTCACGCCAGCGTCCCGCGACGGCGTGCCAGGTGCGGCGGCGCCGGCCGTAGCCCTCGAACGGGCGGCCGTAGCAGCGGCCGACGAGGTCGGGCTCGCGTTCGGTGTAGGACCAGCCGCGGTCGGCGGCGAAGGACTGGATGGCGGCACGGTGGCGTTGGTAGCGCCGGTAGTACAGGTAGGCGCCGCCGATGACGACGATCGGTGAGATCACGTACCAGATCCAGTGGGTGGCCATCAGCCTGAACAACCTCCGAAACGCGGGCAGGGCGCGGATGATCTTGCCCGGCCGGCCCCGGTGCCCGGTGCCACTCGCCCCGCAGTCACCTGATCGGGCGCCGGTGTGCGCCGCGTCATGTCGATGACCAGTGACTTTGTGCGCGCGTTCACAAGTGGACTACCGTAGGGAGTCGTCCCGCAAAAGCCCGGCATTGAACCGGACTCCAGTCGCGGGGTCAAGAGATGCGACCCAATCTTGAGGAGTGGCCGGCGTGGTGACACAGCGGGGGAGGCGCAGCGGTGCCGAACCGCCCGCTGAACCACCCCGCCGGGCCGCGAAGGGCAACGGCCGCGCCCGGCGGGCAGCGCCCGATGCCGACAACGCGCCCACGGCGGAGATGCCCGCGGTCGACAGCGCGGTCGAGACCGCCGTCCGCGCCAAGCAGATCCCCGAAGCGGCCGTCGCGCGCCTCGCCGTCTACCTCCGGGTCCTGTCCGGAATGGCGGAGCAGGGCGCGACCACCGTCTCCAGCGAAGAGCTCTCCGCGTCCGCGGGTGTGAACTCCGCCAAGCTGCGCAAGGACCTCTCCTACCTCGGCTCGTACGGCACGCGTGGCGTCGGCTACGAGGTGCAGGTGCTGGTCAGCCAGATCGAACGCATCCTCGGCCTCACCCGCCAGCACCGCGTCGCCGTGGTCGGGATCGGTAACCTCGGTCACGCGCTGGCCAACTACGGCGGGTTCCCCGGCCGCGGTTTCCCCGTCGAGGCGCTGTTCGACCTCGACCCCGACCTCGTCGGGGTTCCCGTAGGGGGTCTGCCCGTCTCGCACCTGGACGAAATCCCGCGAGTTTGCTCCGAACGGCAGATTTCCATCGGGATCATCGCCACACCTCCTACCGCTGCGCAGTCCGTGTGCGACAGGCTGGTGGCGGGCGGCGTCCAGTGCATACTGAACTTCGCGCCGGTGGTGCTCCAGGTGCCGGCGCACATCGAGGTCCGCAAGGTCGACCTGGCGGTCGAACTTCAGATCCTCTCGTTCCACGTGGCTCGCCGTGCCGATGACGCCCTGGCAATTCAGGGGAATACCGGGTTACCGGACGCCGGCCTGCCGATCGACAATGGCAGCAGCGGCAACGGACAGGCAGACGGCGGTCTTGGAATGGTGGTGCGCGGATGAGCGTGTTGGCGGTCGGGCTCTCCCACCGAAGTGCGGAGCTGACCACGCTCGAACGGGCCGCCGTGCCCGCCGAAGAGGTCACGAAGGTCCTGCACGAGCTGCAGCAGGCCGAGAGCGTGAGCGAGGCCATGCTGGTCTCCACGTGCAACCGCATCGAGGTCTACGCGGTGGTCGAGACGTTCCACGGCGGCGTCAACGACGTCTCCGACGTGCTCGCCCGCCAGGCCGGCATGGAGCCGGCGGATCTCTACGACAACCTCTACGTGCACTACGCCGGGGCGGCCGTCGAGCACCTGTTCTCGGTGACGTCGGGTCTCGACTCGATGGTCGTCGGCGAGACGCAGATCCTCGGCCAGGTCCGCTCGGCCTACGCCACCGCGCGTGAGGCCGGCACCGTCGGGCGCACGCTGCACGAGCTGATCCAGACGACGCTGCGCGTCGGCAAGCGCGTGCACTCCGAGACGGGTCTCGACCAGCTGGGTGCGTCCGTGGTGTCCGAGGCGCTGGCCGCCGCGGGTGACCTCGTGGGCAAGCACGCCCTGATCGTCGGCGCCGGCTCGATGGGCGCGCTGACCGCGTCGCACCTGCGCAAGGCCGGCATCGGCGAGATCACCGTGGCCAACCGCACCGAGGCCAAGGCCGCGCGGCTCGCCGAGAAGACCGCGATCGAGGGCGTGCCCGCGCGCCCCGTGCCGCTGTCCGGGCTGGCCGACGCCGTGGCGAAAGCCGACATCGTCGTGTCGTGCACCGGTGCGCAGGATGCCGTGTTCCTGCCCGAGCACGTGCCCGCCCGCGCGGGCCGCCCGCTCGTGGTGTGCGACCTCGGCCTGCCGAAGGACGTCGACGCGGGCGTGGCCGACCTGGCCGACGTGACCGTTGTCGACCTCGAGACGATCCAGCGCCGCATGCGCGACGCCGGCGCCCCGACCACCGAACGCCAGACGATCAAGGCCAACGGCATCGTGCTCGACGAGGTGCGCGACTACCTCGCCGGCCAGCGCAGCGCCGAGGTCACGCCCACCGTCACCGCGCTGCGCCGCCGCGCGGCCGACGTGGTCGACGCGGAGCTGCTTCGTCTGGACAACCGCCTCCCGGACCTCGACACGCAGGTCCGCGAAGAAGTCGGCCGCACGGTCCGCCGTGTCGTCGACAAACTGCTGCACGCGCCCACCGTGCGGGTGAAGCAGCTGGCCGCCGAGACGGCCGACACCGACTACGCCAACGCGTTGCGCGAGCTGTTCTGCCTCGACCCGCAGGCCCCCGCGGCTGTGGCGAGCCCCACCGCCGTGCCGCCAGACATCGAGAAGAAGTAAGCAGTGGACAGAGTGATTCGCATCGGGACGCGGGGCAGCAAGCTCGCCGTCGCGCAGACCGAGACCGTGGCCGACAAGATCCGCGCCACCGGCGCCGAGGTCGAGATCGTCACGGTGACCACCCCCGGCGACGTCTCCAGCAAGCCGATCCCGCAGATCGGCGTCGGCGTCTTCACTTCGGCGCTGCGGGAAGCCTTGCTGCGCAAGGAAATCGACGTCATCGTCCACTCGTACAAGGACCTGCCCACGGCGCCGGCCGCCGGCATCGTGCTCGCCGCCGTGCCGCCGCGCGAGGACCCGCGCGACGCGCTGATCGCCCGCGATGGCCTCACGCTCGGTGAGCTCCCGCCCGGTTCGACCGTGGGCACGGGGGCGCCGCGGCGCACCTCGCAGCTGCTCGCGCTGGGCCTCGGTTTGGAAATCGTGCCGATTCGGGGCAATATCGATACCCGCATGCGCAAGGTGACCGACGGCGAGCTCGATGCCGTGGTGCTCGCGCGTGCCGGACTGGCGCGGATCGGTCTGGTGGGGGCGATCACCGAGACCCTCGACCCGATCCAGATGCTGCCCGCTCCCGCGCAGGGGGCGCTGGCGGTGGAGTGCCGGGCCGAAGACGTGGACGTGGAGCACCTGCTCGCGTCCAGTTTGGACGACGAGGGCACGCGGGCCGCGGTGACGGCCGAGCGTTCCCTGCTGGCCGCGCTCGAGGCGGGGTGCAGCGCACCCGTGGGTGCGCTCGCCGAGATCGTCGAGGACCTCGACTCCGAGGGCGCGGTGGTGGAACGGATCTCGTTGCGCGGCACCGCGGCCGTCGAGGGCGAGAACGGTGCGGTCGACATGCTGCGGGCTTCCGCACTCGGCGACTTCACTGAGGCTGAGCAGCTCGGCCGGACGTTGGCCGCCGAGCTCCTCGACCTGGGTGCCGGCGCACTGCTGTCCGGCCCCGCCCAGTGACGCAACCCGCAGAGCACCCGAACGACCAGCACCCGTCCGACCAGCACCACACACCTGCGGCCGATGACGTACCCGGTCGCCTGACAGGAGAAACGCCAGAGATGACCCCCGCTCGCAAGACCGCTGGGCGCGTCGCCTTCGTGGGCTCGGGCCCCGGTGACGCCGGGCTGCTCACAGTCCGCGCCCAGGAGCTGCTCGCCAAGGCCGAGGTCGTGGTGACCGATCCCGACGTGCCTGCCGCCGTGCTCGCCTTCGCCGCCCCCGGCGCCGAGGTCCGGCCCGCCGTCGGTGAGCCCGCCGACGTGTCGAAGGACCTGACCAACGAGGCCAAGGCCGGGCGGCTCGTGCTGCGCCTGGTCGCCGGCGACCCGCTGACCACCCCCGCCGTGGTGAACGAGGTGCAGGCCGTGGCCCGCACGTCCGCCGTGTTCGAGGTGATCCCGGGCGTTTCCCCCGGCGCCGCGGTGCCGGCCTACGCCGGTGTCGCACTGGGCGGCACCCACACCGAGGTCGACGTCCGCGGCGAGGTCGACTGGGCGGCGCTTGCCGCGCAGCCCGGCCCGCTCGTGCTGCACGCCACCTCGGCGCACCTCGCCGAGGCCGCGAGCCGGCTCACGGAGAAGGGCATGCCGCCGTCCACGCCCGTCGCGGTGACGGCCAACGGCACCATCAACACCCAGCGCACCCTCGACTCCACGCTCAGCACGCTCGGCAACGACGCGGGTGAGCTCGTCGGCCCGCTGATCGTGACCATCGGCCAGGCCGCCGGGCATCGCTCGAAGCTGTCGTGGTGGGAGTCGCGCGCGCTCTACGGCTGGAAGGTCCTGGTGCCGCGCACCAAGGAGCAGGCCGGCGAGATGGCCGACCGGCTGCGCAGCCACGGCGCGACCTCGCACGAGGTGCCCACGATCTCCGTCGAGCCGCCCCGCAGCCCGGCGCAGATGGAGCGCTCGGTGAAGGGCCTCGTCGACGGCCGCTACCAGTGGATCGTCTTCACCTCCACCAACGCGGTGCGCGCGGTGTGGGAGAAGTTCGAGGAGTTCGGCCTCGACGCCCGCGCGTTCTCCGGCGTGAAGATCGCCTGCGTCGGCGCCTCGACGGCCGCCAAGGTCCGCTCGTTCGGCATCATCCCCGAGCTGATCCCGTCGGGCGAGCAGTCGTCCGAAGGGCTCTTGGCCGAGTTCCCGCCGTACGACGACGTGCTCGACCCGGTGGACCGGGTGCTGTTGCCGCGCGCCGACATCGCCACCGAAACGTTGTCCGCCGGCCTGCGCGACCGCGGCTGGGAAATCGACGACGTCACGGCCTACCGCACGGTCCGCGCCGCCCCGCCGCCCGCCGAGACCCGCGAGATGATCAAGACCGGCGGCTTCGACGCGGTCTGCTTCACCTCGTCCTCGACGGTGCGCAACCTGGTCGGCATCGCCGGCAAGCCGCACACACGCACCCTGGTCGCGTGCATCGGCCCGAAGACCGCGGAAACCGCCGTGGAGTTCGGCCTGCGCGTCGACGTCCAGCCGGAGAAGGCCGACGTGCCGCACCTGGTGGACGCCCTGGCGGAGCACGCCGCCCGGCTTCGCGCGGAGGGGGCCTTGCCGCCGCCTCGGAAGGCGAAGCGGGCGCGTCGTAGCTGACGGTTCGTGGTTCGGGAAGGGCCCTTCTCCGGTATTCGGAGAGGGGCCCTTTCTCGTGTCCCGAGGTTTCCGGACACCTTGTCAGAACGTGGTTTTTCCCGAGGGCAGCCGAACTGATCGCCTTCGTGCCGGAGTACCGTGAACGACGTGTTCCCTGAGCATCGACCCCGCAGGCTCCGTACCACGCCGGCCATGCGCAGGCTGGTCGGTGAAACGACGCTTCGCCCGCGTCAGCTGATTCTGCCCATGTTCGTGGCCGAGGGTATCGGCGCGCCGCGGCCGATTTCGAGTATGCCGGGGGTTGTGCAGCACACCCGGGACACGCTGCGGAAGGCCGCGGTGGAGGCGGTGAACGCCGGCGTGGGTGGGCTGATGCTGTTCGGTGTGCCGGCCAAGAGGGACGCCGAAGGGTCCGGCGCGGTCGACGAGAACGGCATCCTCAACGTCGCGCTGCGGGACCTGCGCCACGAGCTCGGGGACGCGACCGTCCTGATGGCCGACACGTGCCTCGACGAGTTCACCGACCACGGCCACTGCGGCGTGCTCGACGCGGACGGCGCCGTGGACAACGACGCGACCCTGCGCGTGTACGCGGAAATGGCCGTGGCGCAGGCGGAAGCGGGCGCGCATGTGCTCGGGCCCAGCGGCATGATGGACGGCCAGGTCGGCGTGATCCGCCGCGCGCTCGACGAGGTGGGCCACAGCGACAAGGCGATCCTCGCCTACTCGGCCAAGTACGCCAGCGCGTTCTACGGCCCGTTCCGAGAGGCCGTCGACTCGCAGCTCAAGGGCGACCGCAAGACCTACCAGCAGGACCTGGGCAACGCCCGTGAAGCGTTGCGCGAGATCGAGCTGGACCTCGCCGAGGGCGCCGACATGATCATGGTCAAGCCGGCACTGTCCTATTTGGACGTCATCAAGGCGGCGGCTGACATCTCGCCGGTTCCGGTGGCGGCGTACAACATCTCCGGCGAGTACGCGATGGTCGAGGCCGCCGCGGCCAACGGCTGGCTCGAGCGCGAGCGCACGATCCTGGAGGTGCTCACGTCGATCCGGCGCGCGGGCGCCGACCTGATCCTCACGTACTGGGCCGCCGAAGCCGCCGCCTGGCTCGACTGAGCCCGCACTGGGCTAGAGTCCACGAGTGGCCGAGAAGGACGACAACACCGCCGAACCCGCGGGGCTGACCAGCGACAACCTCGCGAAGCCGGAGCCTGCGCCGAACGAAGCCGAGCAGGCCGAAAAGGTCGAAGAGCAGGCGAAAGAGCTCCCGACCGGCTTCCCGCCGGCGCCGCCCGTCGCGTCGTACCCGGGGTACATGCAGAACGCCGAGGAGCCTGCGAAGGCGAAGGCTCCCGGACCGGTGCAGGCCGCGTTCATCCTCACGATCGTCGCGTCCGTGGTGCTGCTGATCGGCCAGGTCGTCACGATCTTCTTCAAGCAGCAGCTCGTCGACCAGGCCGTGAAGGCGACGGCGCCGGGCCGCAAGCTCGACATGGCGCAGCTCGAGTCCAACGCCACCACGCTCGTGTGGGCGCTGTTCGTCGGCGCGCTCTGCTACAGCGTCATCATGGTGCTGTTCGCCTACAAGGCCCGCGAGGGCACGCGCTCGGCCCGCTCCGTGGTCACAATGCTGGCGCTGCTGGGGCTGGTGTTCCAGCTCGGGCTCGTGCGCAGCGTGTTCTCGGTGGTGTCGTCGCTGCTGCTGGTGATCCTGGTGGTGCTGCTGTACCTGCCGAGCACCAGGGACTTCTTCCCCAAGGTCGGCAAGAAGCTGTAATGGACCGCACGCTCTACTCCGAACCCGGCGTCGGCTGGCGCTCGCTGGCCTGGGGGCCGCTGTTCGCGGTGCTGGGCGCGGTGGCGGAGCTGGCGACCGGCGGCCCGGTGCACTGGATCCCGTGGCTGCTTGTCGCGGTCGCGCTCTGCGGGCTCACGATTCCGTGGGTCTACGCGCGTCGGCGGTTC
This sequence comes from Amycolatopsis sp. NPDC005232, assembly GCF_040607795.1. Taxonomy (NCBI): domain Bacteria; kingdom Bacillati; phylum Actinomycetota; class Actinomycetes; order Pseudonocardiales; family Pseudonocardiaceae; genus Amycolatopsis; species Amycolatopsis sp. NPDC005232. The sequence continues at coordinate 188,947 of NZ_JBEXHL010000004.1, forward strand.
CTCTCACTGGAAGTGACCACCCAGGCGTTGCGGCAGGGCCGCGAAAGCGTCGAGGCCAAGCGGATCGCGGACGTCACCGACGTGGGCACCCCCGTCGGCGCGCGAGTGCTCGGCGGTGGCTGGAGCGTGCCGAACAAGTACGACGAGCTGCCCGTGAAGCTCGACGACGGCACGGTCGTGCTCGCGTGGGCCCGTGACGTCGAGGCGCTGAAGGCGGCGCTCACCCGGCTCGTCGAGGCGAACGAGGCGAAATGACGCAGGGCCCGAAACCTGAGAGGCTTGATCCCGTGATCGACCTTCCCCAGCCGACCGGCGCCGACCTGTGGCCCGGCGATTCGGCCAAAGCGGCGCGGCTCAACCAGCCGTGGCGCGCGTTCGTGGCGCTCGGCGAGCTGGTTGTGGCCGCGGTCGCGCTGTGGCTGGCGTTCCTGCTGTGGCACGCGGGCGTCGTCACGGTCGTCACCACCGCCGGCGACGGCGCCCAGCTGGCTTCGCAGCGGTACTTCGGCGGCCACATCGCGGGGGCACTCGCGCTCGGCGCGCTGTGCGCCGTGCTCGTGGTGGACGCGGTTCGTCAGCTGTTGCTCGCGGTGAGTGCGCGGCACCGTCGCAACAAGCACTGAGTCCGCAACTCGAGGCGCCACATCCACAGCTGGCCCACAGGGAACCAACAGCTGACTGCTAAGCAGCGCCACCAGTGTTGCGCCCATGACGCGGCTGCGTACCCGGACATGGGTCATCAACGGGGTGCTGGTCGTACTGCTCGGCGGTGCGGCTTTCGGGATCTACCAAGCATTCACGCCGGCGAGCAACACCGCCCAGGCACAGACCCGCACCACACCGGTGCGCCGCGGCGACGTGACCGAAACGGTCTCCGCCGCGGGCACCCTCTCGAGCGGCTACACCGGCGCCGCCAACTTCACCACCTCCGGCAAGGTCACGAGCATCGACGTGAAGGTCGGTGACGTGGTGAGCGCGGGACAGAAGCTCGCCACGATCGACTCCACGCAGGCCGAGAAACAGCTGCAGGTGGCCAAGGCCAACCTCGACGTGGCCGAGGACAACCTCGCCGACGGCGAGGACGCCGCTACCTCGGACACGAGCTCCGGTTCCGGCCAAGGACAAGGCCAGGGCCAGCAGTCCCAGTCGCCCCAGGAGTCCACCACCTCGCTGCAGGCCAAAGTGGACCAGGCACAGCTCGACGTCGACACGGCCCAGGCGGCCGTCGACGCGACGGTGCTCACCGCGCCGGGCGCCGGCACCGTGACCGCGGTCAACGGCACTGTCGGCCAGCAGGCCGGCAGCGGCGGGTCCGGAAGCTCCGGCGGCACGGGCTCCTCGGGCGGCAGCGGTGGCAACGGTGGCAACGGCCAGAGTGCGTCGAGCAGCTCCTCGAGCAGCTCGTCGTCCACCGGCTTCGTCCAGATCACAGACATGACCAACTTGCTCGTGGACACCTCCGTGGCCGAGATCGACGTGAGCAAGGTCAAGGCGGGCCAGAAGGCCACCGTCACGCTCAACGCCTCGCCCGACCAGCCGATCCAGGCGTCGGTGTCGAAAATCGACCTCACGCCCACGACCAGCGGCAGCGTCGTGTCCTACGGCGCGCAGCTCACGCTCACCAACCCGCCGTCGGGGCTGCGGCCCGGGCAGTCGGCGAGCGTCGTGATCACCGTCGCGGAGGCCGACAACGTGCTGAGCGTGCCGGCCGCTGCGGTCACCACCACGGGCACCACGAACATCGTCACGGTGCAGCAGAACGGCCGCGATGTGCCGGAGCAGGTGCAGATCGGTGTGCGCGGTGAGTCCACTGTGGAGATCAAGTCGGGCCTCAACGAGGGTGACAGCGTGGTGCTCACGGCCGCGTCGCCGACCACGACCACGGGCGGCGCCGGACAGCGCGGCGGCGGAATCGGTGGCTTCGGTGGAACGGGTGGCACCGGTGGCGCCGGCGGCGGCTTCCGCGGTGGCCAGACCGGCGGCTTCGGTGGCGGGGGACGCGGATGAAACCCGTGATCGCGGTCTCCGCGCTGCGCAAGACCTACGGCGCCGGCGAGACGGCCGTCCACGCGCTGCGCGGGGTCGAACTGGTCGTGCGGCCGGGGGAGTACGTGGCCATCATGGGCGCGTCCGGCTCCGGCAAGTCGACGCTGCTGAACATGCTGGGCTGCCTCGATGTGCCGACCTCGGGCAAGTACCTGCTCGACGGCTTCAGCGTCGCGGACCTCAACGAACGCCAGCTCGCCCTGCTGCGCAACCGCAAGATCGGCTTCATCTTCCAGTCGTTCAACCTCGTGCCGCGAACGAGTGCGTTGTCCAATGTGGAGCTTCCACTCGTCTACAGTGGACTACGCCGGGCTGCGCGCCGGACAAGGGCGTTGGCCGCGCTGGAAATGGTGGGGCTCACCGAGCGCGCCAAGCACCTGCCGAGTGAGCTTTCCGGTGGGCAGCAACAACGTGTCGCCGTGGCGCGAGCGTTGGTGACCGGGCCGGCGCTGCTGCTCGCCGACGAGCCCACCGGCAACCTCGACCGCGCCAGCACCGAAGACGTGCTGGGCGTGTTCGACCGGCTCAACGCCCTGGGCCGCACCATCGTGGTGATCACGCACGAGGACGAGGTCGCCGAGCACGCGCACCGCGTGGTGCGGGTCAGCGACGGGCGGATCGTGGCCGACGAGCGCAACCGCAGCGTCGGAGTGGTCGCGTGAACGTGTTCGAGGTGCTGCGCTTCGCGGTGCGCGGCCTCACCGCCAACAAGCTGCGCTCCACGCTCACCACGCTCGGCATCACGATCGGCGTCGCTTCGGTGATCCTGCTGGTGGCGGTGGGCAACGGCGCTTCCGCCGCGATCGCCGCCAGCATCCAGGGTCTGGGCACGGACGTGGTGAACGTGTCGCCGTCGCGGGGCGGCGGGCAGGGCAGCGAGGCCCGTCCGCTGACCGTGCAGGACGCCCACGCGCTCGTGGATCCGGTCGGCGCACCCGACGTGAAGGCCGCTTCGCCGGTGGTCAACACCAACGCGACGGCCACCTACGGGCAGACGTCGTACGACATCTCGTCCGTCACGGGCACCGAACCGGCCTACTTCGCCACCACCAACCGTCAGATCGCCGACGGGGCGCTGTTCACCTCCGAGGACGTGAAGCAGGCGCGCAAGGTCGTGGTGCTCGGGCCGACCACTGCGCAGTCGATCTTCGGCGGCGCCGAGCCGGTGGGCAAGAACGTGCTGCTCAACAGCATCCAGTTCACCGTGGTCGGCGTGCTGCAGGCCAAGGGCAGCACTGGGTTGCAGAACGCCGACGACGTCGCGATCGCCCCGATCAGCGCGGTGCAGAACTCGCTCGCCGGCTACGGCAACCTCAGCCAGATCGCCGTGCAGGCCACGTCGGCCGACTCGGTGTCGCTCGCGCAGGCCGAGATCACCGCGATCCTCAACGCCCGACACGGCATCCGCCTCGGCGGCACACCCGACTACCAGATCCAGAACTCCGAACAGCTGCTGGCGACGCGGACGTCGGCCACGCAGACGTTCACAGTGCTGCTGGGTGCCGTCGCGGCGATTTCCCTGCTGGTGGGCGGAATCGGCGTCACGAACATCATGCTGGTGACCGTGACCGAGCGGATCCGCGAGATCGGCATCCGCAAGGCGATCGGCGCGCCGCGGGCGGCGATCCTCGGCCAGTTCCTCGCCGAGGCCACGATGCTGAGCCTCTTCGGCGGGTTCCTCGGCGTGGTGATCGGCGTGGTCGGCAGCCAGTTCAGCTTCGCGGGCATCACCCCGGTGGTGGTGCCGTCGTCGATCGTGCTGGCCTTCGCGGTATCGGCACTGATCGGTCTCTTCTTCGGCAGTTTCCCGGCGAACCGGGCCTCGCGCCTGCGCCCGATCGACGCCCTCCGGCACGAGTAGGAGCCTTCGCACATGTCTTCGTCCACCCAGTCGCCCGGGTTGGGAAACCCCGTCCCCGACGAGCCGACGACCGAGTTTCTGCCGGTGACGGCGCCGTTGGCTGCTTCGCTTTCTTCTTCTCCGTCGCCTGAGGAAATCGTGGCTTCCCCGGCCGTCGAGGGTGACCTCAACCAGGAGATGAAGCGGGTTGCCAAGCCGTTCGGCAAACCGACGTTCGTGCTGGCCGGCCTGCTGGTCATCGCCCTGTCCTTCGCCGGTGGCGCCTGGACGCACTCGGCACTCGGCTCCGGCTCCGGCGGCGGCGGTGCCGCCGCTGCCCGCACGGGCGGCCAGCAGGGTGGCGCCCGCGGCGCCTTCGGCGGCCGCGGCACCGGTCAAGGCACCGGCACCGGCACCGGCCAGGAAGGCGCCGGCCAACAGGGCGCGGGCCAGGGCGCCGGCGGCTTCACCGGCGCGCGCGGCGGCGCCGGCCGCGGCACCGTCGGCACGGTCGAAAAGGTCGACGGCACCACCGTCACCCTGAAAACCGCGCAGGGCGCCGATGTCACCGTGTCCACTTCGGACTCCACCACCGTCGGCCTCACCCAGCCCGGCAAGCTCTCCGACCTCAAACCCGGCGCCACCGTCACGGTCCAGGGCCGCCCCGGCTCCGACGGCACTGTCGCGGCGCAGGCGATCGTGCAGCAGCCTGCCCGCTGACCCCGTGAAACTCGATTACTTACCGTTTGGTCGGTAACTGGGTATCGTCCGCGGTCCGTCACCTCATGGACCGCTGTCGTACCCGGTCCTCGAAGGCAGCAACGTCGGCGTCCGCCGCAGGCAGCTGCAGGAGCTGATCCGGACGCCCGGCTACGACCCGCTGTCCGCCTCCGGCCTGGCCTGAGCGGCGGTCAACGCCGGCACCAACGGGGCGAGCGCCGATCGCAGCAGGTTCGGCAGTGAACCCGACACCACGACAAAACCCGAGGTCACCGGCTGGGCCCACTGTTCGAGCGCGATCCGCACGGCGGCGGCGACGGCGGCCGCCAGCACGCGGGCAGTGGGCCCGTCCGGCACGCGCTCCGCCAGCACGGAGGTCAACGGCGGTTCCAGGGCCCCCGCCGAGCGCGCGTACGCGGTGCGCAACGCGGGGCTCGTCGTGATGAGCAGCAGCGCTTCGCGGGCGTCCTCGTCGGGCTCGGTGTACTGCGTGACCACGGCCTCCACCACCGCGTCGGCCAAGCTGCCCGAAGAAGCACGGACGGCGGCCGCAACCCGCGATTCACGATCGCTGGTCACCGCGAAGACGATCGCGTCCTCCCGGCTGGCGAAGTAGTTGTTGTACGTCCGCGGCGAAACCCCGGCGGCTTCGGCGATGTCGTCGACCCGCACGTTCTCCGGCCCACGCTCCCGCGCCAGTCGCAACGCCGCCTCGCTCAACGCCGTGCGGGTGGCTTGCTTCTTGCGTTCACGCAGACCGGTCACCGGCCCAGTAAAGCCGAAAAACTGCGGATCCGCAATCTTGCGCGCACGCAACTTCGCGAGCTAGCCTCGCCGCCATGAGAGCCAACGGCATTGCCTACGACACCGGATTCCTCAAGAACGGGGCCACTTCCTGGGACGACTTCGACGCGGACGTCGTCCGGCGCGAGCTCACGATCATCCGCGACGACCTGCACTGCACCGCCGTCCAGCTCGTCGGCGGCGTCCCCGAGCGGCTGGAGACAGCCGGGCGCCTCGCCGCCGAACTGGGCCTGGAGGTGTGGTTCTCGCCGTACCCGCTGGACCTGACCGTCGACGAGCTGCACGAACTGTTCGCAGACTGCGCCGAACGCGCCGAACGGATCAGGCGCACTGGGGCGGAGGTCGTGTTCGTCGCCGGGGCCGAGCTGTCGGTGATGGTCCAGGGCTTCGCCGACGGCGCCACGCTGGAGCAGCGCCTCGATTGGCTGCTCGGCGACCCCGCCGACCGGCCCGCTCGATTGGCAACGGTGAGCGAACGCCTCGACGACTTCTTCCGCGAAGCCGTGCCGGCGATCCGCAAGACCTTCGGCGGCAAGGTCACCTACGCGGCCATCCAGTTCGAACGCGTCGACTGGGACCTGTTCGACTTCACGACGCTGGAGCTGATCCGCTCGGCCGCCGTCGCCGACGTGTTCCGCGAAGGCGTGCGGATGTTGACACAACAGGGCAAACCCGTGGTCATCACGGGGTTCGGCACGGCCACCTGGCGCGGCGCCGGTGACGTCGCGCCGCGCAGCATGGAGATCGTCGAGAACGACGAGCACGGCCGGCCGATCCGGCTGAATGACGTCTACGAACGCGACGAGCCCGGCCAAGCCCGGTACCTGACCGAGCTCCTGGAGATCTTCGAAGAAGAAGGCGTGGACGGCGCGTTCGTCTACCTCTTCGCCCTGCGCACGCACCCGCACCGCCCCGACGGCGACCCGCGCGACGACCTCGACCTCGCCGGCGGCGGCATCGTCAAGGTGCTGGAAGGCCGCGGCGGCACAACGTACCCGGGCCTGCCCTGGGAGCCCAAGGCGGCTTTCCACGCCGTCGCCGAGCGTTACCGCATCCAGCCCTAATTACCCGGCCGGGTGCCGCCTTAACCGGCGGTACCCGGTTCCGTGTCCGATCGTGCACCCATCGGACCCCTGACGGTGGTAAGTCCCTTGGTCTTCCTTGCTCGCGGCGTGTCGCGCGTGGATCACTGGAGAGAGGCCGGTGTCGCACGACGGGAGCGTTCCAGTGAATTTCCGGTTCCAGGAAAGAAAAATTCGGACACGCAGCACGGTCGCGGAACTCGACGCAGTGTTCCTCGACCTGATTTCCCTGCTGCGGCCCCGAATTTCGTCGAAGCCGGCGCGTACGAGGCCGAGACGTCGCTGAAGGTCGCCGCGGCCGTGCCGGAGTGCACGGTGGTGGCGTTCGAGGCAAACCGCTACGTGCACCGGAAGTTCGCGGCTGCCACGGACTACGCGGCTCGCGGTGTGGACTACCGCCACCAGGCGCTGGCGAGCGAACCCGGCGAGGTCACCTTCCTCGTGATCACCGACAGCGCCAGCCTCGCCGACGACCGCGTGGAGGGCCACAACTCCCTCCTGCGCCGCACGGGCGAGGGCCGCCTCGACCACCACCGGCTGCAGCCGGCGCCCAGCCTGTTCCTCGTCAGCTTCGCCACGGCCGCGCCGCTCGCCGGCGTGCAGATCCTGCTGGGGCTCGGCGTGGTCTTCGCCGGCGCGGCCGAGCTGCCGCAGTTCCCGGTGCCGGTGCGTTCTCGGTGTGGGCCGTGCTCGTGGCCGCCGCGACGGTGACGACCTGGGCGGTCGGGATGATCTTCGCGGGCCTCGCGTTCTGGGCGCCGAAGATCGACCTGTACAGCCTCTTCGGCAACGTCTGGCAGCTCGCCCGCTATCCCGCCGACATCTACGCCCGGCCACTGCGGCGTGTGTTCACCTACGTGCTGCCGCTCGCGGTGGTCGCCTCGGCGCCCGCCCGCGTCCTCGCCCGCCCGGCCGACGCGCTGCTCGTACTCGGCGCGCTGGTCACCACGGCCGCCGCAGTGCTCGTCGCGATCCTCGTGTGGCGCACCGGCCTGCGTCGCTACACGGGCGCGAGCAGCTAGTTGAGGTTCTCGTTCAGCGCGATGATCGCCACGTTCAGCGCCGTCGCGTAGACGATCCAGAAGAAGTACGGCAGCAGCAGCACCGCGGCCAGGTGCGAGCGGCGGTAGAACAGGCCGATCGTCATCAGCGTGGTGAAGCCGAGCAGGATGATGTCCACGCAGGCCAGCCGCGTGGAGCCGCCCGCGAAGAACAGTGGTGCCCACAGCAGGTTGAACAGCAGGCTGACGCCGTACATGGCGAAGCCCTGCGTCTCGCCGTCCGTGCGCCAGTAGACCCAGCCGGCGAACGCGAGCAGCACGTACAGGAGTGTCCACACGGGACCGAACAGCTTCGCCGGCGGTGCCCAATCAGGCAGCACGAGCCTCGCGTACGTCTCGGGCGCCGACGTGGCCGCGAGCGAGCCCACGATGGCGACCACGGCGACCAGCACGAAGAACACCACGAGCACGACCCAGGGGTTGCGTCGGTGGGTGGGCGTGGTCACGTTCCCTCCCCGTCACGCCGGCTCGGCGGTACCTGGCGAACCGCCCGTGATCGGCCATATTAGGAGCACCGCCGCCCGCGCGCGCGATGTCGGCTCGGGGATTTGCGAGACTGGACGGGTGAGCACTGGCACCGAGCAGTCCAAGGTTTGGTTCGAACGCGCGAAGGCGGCCGTCCCGGGCGGGGTGAACTCGCCGGTGCGGGCGTTCAACTCGGTCGGCGGCACCCCGCGTTTCATGGTCCGCGGCGAGGGCCCCCACCTGTGGGACGCCGACGGCAACCGCTACGTCGATCTCGTCTCGTCCTGGGGCCCGATGATCCTCGGGCACGCCCACCCGCAGGTGGTCGAGGCCGCGCGCGCGGCCGCCACGAGCGGGCTGTCGTTCGGCACGCCGACGATCGGCGAGGTCGAATTGGCCGAGGAGATCATCGGCCGCGTCGAGCCCGTCGAGCAGGTGCGCCTGGTCAACTCCGGCACCGAGGCGACGATGAGCGCGATCCGCCTCGCCCGCGGGTTCACCGGCCGCGCGAAGATCGTGAAGTTCGCCGGGTGTTACCACGGTCACGTCGACGCGCTGCTGGCCCAGGCCGGCTCCGGCGTCGCGACGCTCGGGCTGCCGACCTCGCCCGGCGTCACGGGTGCGCAGGCCGCCGACACGATCGTGCTGCCCTACAACGACCTCGACGCGGTGCGGAAGTCCTTTGTGGAGAACGAGGGCGAGATCGCGGCGGTGATCACGGAGGCGGCCGCGGGCAACATGGGTGCGATCGCCCCGGATGCCGGGTTCAACGCGGGCCTCGCGGAGATCGCCCACGAGCACGGCGCGCTGCTGATCATGGACGAGGTCATGACGGGCTTCCGCGTCTCGCGCGCCGGCTGGTTCGGCCTCGAAGGCGTGGCCGGTGACCTCTACACCTTCGGCAAGGTCATGTCGGGCGGGCTGCCGGCCGCCGCGTTCGGCGGTCGCGCCGACGTGATGGCCAAGCTCGCGCCGGGCGGTCCCGTCTACCAGGCGGGCACGCTGTCGGGGAATCCCGTCGCCGTCGCTGCGGGCCTCGCGACGCTGCGCGCGGCCGACGACGCCGTGTATGCGGCGCTCGACGCCAACGCGAAGCGGCTCGGCGGGCTCTTCGACGCAGCGCTGACCGAAGCGGGCGTCGCGCACAACGTGCAGTACGCCGGCAACCTCGTGAGCGTCTTCTTCGCCGACGGCGCGGTCCGCGACTACGCGGGCGCGCAGGCCGCCGAGACCTGGCGATTCCCGGCCTTCTTCCACGCTTTGCTCGACTCCGGCGTGTACGCGCCACCGAGCGCGTACGAGGCGTGGTTCGTGAACGCCGCGATGGACGACGAAGCGTTCGGCGTGATCGAGGCGGCCCTCCCGGCCGCTGCGCGCGCCGCGGCCGAGGCGGTCAAGCCGTGACCACTGTCGTCCACCTCCTGCGCCACGGCGAAGTCCACAACCCCGACAAGATCCTCTACGGCCGGCTGCCGAACTTCCGGCTGTCCGACCGCGGGCAGCGCCAGGCGCTCACCGTCGCGGAAGCCGTGGCCGGCCACGACCTCGCGCACGTCGTCGCGTCGCCGCTGCAGCGAGCCCAGGAGACGGCGGCGCCGATCGCGGCCGCCCACCGCCTCGACATCGCGACCGACGAGGGCCTGATCGAAGCGGGCAACGTCTTCGAGGGCCAGCGCGTGGCCGTCGGCGACGGTGCGCTGCGCCAGCCCAAGGCGTGGCCGCACCTGGTCAACCCGTTCCGCCCATCGTGGGGCGAGCCGTACGTCGAGATCGCGCACCGGATGCTCGGCGCGGTGTACCGCGCCCGCGAGCAGGCCGAGGGGCGCGAGGCGCTGTGCGTGTCGCACCAGCTGCCGATCTGGACGCTGCGCCGGTTCCTCGAGGCCAAGCGCCTGTGGCACGACCCGCGCAACCGCCAGTGCTCGCTGGCTTCGCTGACGTCGCTGGTCTTCGACGGCGAGGCCCTCGTGGACATCGTCTACAGCGAACCCGCGGGCACCACGGACCCGAAGGTGACGGGCGCATGAAGCGGGCGCTCGGTGTGCTGATGGCCGCGGTCCTGCTGGTGGCCGGCTGCTCCACGGGCAAGGATGCCGTCGTCTCCGGCGGCACCTTCAGCTTCGTGTCGCCTGGCGGCCAGGTCGACATCAAGTACCCGGTCGCGCAGCGCCAGACCGCGCCCACGCTGGCCGGCGACGACCTCATGAACGAAGGCAAGCAGCTCTCCATCGCCGACTTCCCCGGCCAGGTGCTGGTGATCAACCTGTGGGGCCAGTGGTGCGGTCCGTGCCGCGCGGAGGCCCCGGAGCTGGAGACCGCCAGCAAGGAGATGGCCCCGCTCGGCGCCAAGCTCATCGGCCTCGACGTCCGCGACCCGGCCCGCTCGGTCGCCCAGGACTTCGTGCGCGACCGCGACATCACGTACCCGTCCATCTGGGACGCTTCGGGCCGCGTGCTGCTGAGCCTCGAGGGCTACCCCCGCAACCTCATCCCCTCGACCATCGTCCTCGACAAGCAGCACCGCGTCGCCGCGATCTTCCTGCGGGACGTCCTGGCGTCGGATCTGATGCCGACGGTGAAGGGTCTGCTGGCCGAGAAGTAGCCCGCCTGCCCGCTCGCTCACTTCGGTGACCGGCGCGGCCGGATCCGTCCGGCAACGCCGGTCACGAGTGGGACCTTGGTCCCCTTCGGGCTGTGGCGTACGTCCTGTGAGCTGCCCCCGCCCGTCTTACGCGAAGCTCACTGCCTACTCTCAAGTGCGTGAACTCCGTGTCCGAGCTGGCGATCTCCGGACCGCTGCTGCTCGCCGCGGGCGTGGCGTTGCTGGCAGGCGCGATCTCGTTCGCGTCGCCCTGCGTGGTGCCGCTCGTGCCCGGGTACCTGGCGTACCTGGCGGCGCTGGTGGGAGCCGACGCGCCGGCGGTGAGTGCCGACGAGGAACGCAAGAAGGGCCGCTACGCCGTGCTCGGCGCCGCGGGTCTGTTCGTGCTCGGGTTCACCGTCGTGTTCGTCGCGACGCTCGGCACGCTCGTCTGGCTCGCGGACACGTTGCTGATCAACCAGGACCTGCTGCAGCGCATCGGCGGCGTGCTCACGATCGCGATGGCACTGGTGTTCCTCGGCTGGATCCCGGGCCTGCAGCGAGAGGTCCGCTCGCACCGCGTGCCGGGCGGCGGGATTTGGGGCGCGCCGCTGCTGGGTGCCGTGTTCGGCCTCGGCTGGACGCCGTGCATCGGCCCGACGCTCTCGGCCGTCACGAGCCTCGCGAGCGCCACGGGCGGCGCGGCCGCGCGCGGGTACCTGCTGGTGCTCGTCTACTGCCTGGGCCTCGGCCTGCCGTTCCTGCTGATCGCGCTCGGCGCCCGCTGGGCCGTGCGCGCCACCGACTGGCTGCGCCGCAACGGCCGCCGAGTGCAGCTCATCGGCGGCGGGCTGCTGATGGTCGTCGGCATCCTGCTCGTCACCGGACTCTGGGGAGACGTCATGGGCTGGCTCCGCAACTCCGTCGCCTCGAACCTGGTGTTGCCACTGTGACCACCACTGAAGCGCCCCCGGCCAGCCCGCAGCACCCCTACCGGCCCTCGGCCGGCAAGCAGCTGCTCGCCTTCCTGCGCAACACCTGGCGCGGCCTCACGTCGATGCGCACCGCCCTCGTGCTGCTGTTCCTGCTGGCGCTCGCCGCGCTGCCCGGCGCCCTGCTGCCGCAGAACCGGCTCAACGCGGCCAAGGTCGACGAGTACATCACCAGCCACGGCTGGTGGGGCACCCTGCTCGACAAGCTGGAGTTCTACGACGTCTACTCCAGCGTCTGGTTCTCGGCGATCTACCTGCTGCTGATGATCTCGCTCATCGGCTGCCTCACGCCGCGCAGCTGGGACTACGTCAAGCAGATGCGCGCGAAGCCCGTGCTGACGCCGCGCAACCTGGCGCGCATGCCGCACCACCGCATCGTCCGCACCTCGCGCACGCCCGAGTCGATCCGCGAAGACGTGCGCAAGCAGCTGTCCGGCTGGCGCAAGATCGAGCGGGATGAAGACGGCGCCGACGGCGGCGGCTACAGCATCTCCGCCGAACGCGGCTACCTGCGCGAGACCGGCAACCTGCTCTTCCACTTCGGCATGCTCGGCCTGATCATCTTCTTCGCCCTCGGCAAGCTCTACAGCTACGAGGGCCAGGTCATCGTGCAGGCTGACGGCAGCCAGTTCTGCAACTCCGGCATCTACAACTACGACTCGTTCGAAGCCGGACTGCGCATCGACGGCACCGACCTCGACGCGTTCTGCGTGAAGATCAACGACTTCACCGCGCGCTACACGCCCAGCGGCGAGGCCGACTACTACCACTCGAACATCCAGTTCCAGTCGGGCGACGACCTCAAGACCAACACCTGGCAGCCCTACAACCTCCAGGTCAACGACCCGCTGCGCACCGCGGGCGACCGCGTCTACCTGCTGGGCAACGGCTACTCGCCCCAGTTCACCGTGACGTTCCCGAACGGCGAGCAGCGCACGCAGAACACGCAGTGGCGGCCCACCGACACGACCACGATGCTCTCGCAGGGCGCCACGAAGTTCGACCAGCCCGGCATCACCGACGAGATCCAGCGGCGCACCAAGCAGCTCGCGATCACCGGAGTGCTCGCGCCGACGTCGTTCGTCCACGGCGGGATCCTCACCTCCACCGCGCCCGAGCTGAACAACCCGATGGTCGCCGTCGACGTGCTGCGCGGCGACCTCGGCCTCGACGCGGGCCGCGGGCAGTCGGTGTTCGAGGTCGACCAGGGCCGCGTGGCCGACGGGCGCCTCAAGCGCGTCGCGCGGCAGAACCTGGCCATCGGCCAGTCGGTGACGCTCGACGACGGCACCAAGGTCCGCTTCGACGGCGTGAACAAGTGGGTGAACCTCCAGATCTCCCACGACCCCACGCAGGTGTTCGTGCTCGGCTTCGCGATCGTGATGTTCGTGGGCCTGGGCGGATCGTTGCTGGTCAAGCGGCGGCGGGTGTGGGTGCGGGTGCGCCCGGGTGACGACGGACACGCGGGTACCGTGATCGAGGTCGCCGGGCTGGCGCGCACCGATCAGGCAGGGTACGGCGAAGAGTTCCAGCGGATCAGCGAACGGCTGGTCACGGGCCGGAAGGGCAGCTGAGGCATGCAGATCAACGAGACGTTGTCGCAGTACAGCGACTGGTTCTACACCACCACGGTGGCGATCTACGTCCTCGCGCTCCTGCTCTCGCTGTTCGAGCAGGCCTTCGGCGCGAAGGGCCGCCAGGCCCACGCGCGCAGCGCGCAGAAGTCGCTGGTCGGCGCCGGCGGGCCGGTGATCGAGGACGCCGACAACCCGGCCGAGCCCGAGGCCCCGCGCGAGGTCGGCCGCGCCGAGCGCATCGGCCGCATGGGTGCGTCGCTGCTGGTGCTGGGCGCGCTGCTGCAGCTCACCGCGATCGTGCTGCGCGGCCTCGCCGTGCACCGCGCGCCGTGGGGCAACATGTACGAGTACGGCATGGCGGTCACCTTCATCACGGTGGTCGCGTGGCTGATCGTGATCCGGAAGTTCCCGGTGCGCCACCTCACGGGCTTCCTGCTGCTGCCCGTCGTGATCCTGATGTTCATCAACGGCACGCTGCTCTACACGGTGGCCGCGCCGGTCGTGCCCGCGCTGCAGTCGTACTGGCTCTACATCCACGTGTCGGCCGCGATCATCGGCTCCGGCGTGTTCCTGGTGCCCGGCGTGGCGAGCGTGCTCTACCTCTTCCGCACCGCGTATGACCGCAACCCGGCCAAGTTCCCCGGCTTCGGCCCGAAGCTCCCGGCCGCCGACGTGCTCGACCGCATCGCCTACCGCGCCACGATCGTGGCGTTCCCCATCTTCACCTTCGGCGTGCTGTGCGGCGCGGTGTGGGCCGAGGCTGCGTGGGGCCGGTTCTGGGGCTGGGACCCGAAGGAGACCGTCGCCTTCATCGCGTGGGTCGTTTACGCCGCCTACCTGCACTCCCGCGCCACCGCGGGCTGGCGCGGCACGCGGGCGGCAGTGATCAACATCGTCGGTTTCGCGGTGACGATCTTCAACCTGTTCTTCATCAACCTGGTGACTGCCGGACTGCACTCCTACGCAGGGGTGAACTGACCGGGGGTCCACGCGGTTCGTAACACTCCACCCGACTACCGTCGATACCTGAGGATCCAGCAGGCGGTGCGATCGGGAGGTTGGCAGCGGTGACCGGACCCAGCGAAGAGGCGGCCACCCGGGCGGAGTCCGGCGGTGTTCCAGGGCAGCCCGAGCAGGCTCAGGCACAGCCCGAACCCACACCGGAACCGGCGGCCGAACTGTTCTCCGACGAACGCACGGACTCGACGCCGCACCCGTCAGCGGACGCGTACGAGGCCCAGCCGACTCAGGTCGTGGCCTCGCCCAACCCGAACTCGGGTCCGCACGCCGTGCCGGGTCAGCCCGTCGCGCAGGTGGCCCAGCCGGCGCAGCCCGGCCAGGTTCCGCCCGGGTACGCGCAGCAGCAGTACGACCAGAACCTTCCGCCGTTGCAGCCGCAGCAGCAGTACCCGCCCGCGGGTTACCCGCAGCAGCAGCAACCGCAGCAGCAGCCTTCGGTCCTGCCGCAGCCGGGCGGCCGGCACTCGGCCGTGCCCGACGACCTGACCACCGCGCACCTGGTGAAGCAGGCGAAGCGCACGCCGCAGTCCGGCTGGCGCAAGGCGCTGTTCGTGGGCACCGGCAAGCTGCTCAACCCCGGCGAAAGCCCGGCCGACACGCGCCGGCGCGAGCTGATCGCGCGCGTGAACCAGCCGCTGCGCGGGTGCTACAAGATCGCGATGCTGTCGCTCAAGGGCGGCGTCGGCAAGACCACCACCACGACCACACTGGGCTCGACCTTCGCGTCGCTGCGCGGCGACCGCGTGGTGGCCGTGGACGCGAACCCGGACCGCGGCACGCTGTCGCAGAAGATCGCCATCGAGACCACGGCGACCGTGCGGCACCTGCTGCGCGACGCCGAGAAGATCACCCGCTACAGCGACGTCCGCTCATACACCTCACAGGGTTCGAGCCGGCTGGAGATCCTCGCCAGCGAGCAGGACCCGGCCGTGTCGGAGGCCTTCTCCGAGACCGACTACCGGCGCACGGTCAACCTGCTGGAGCACTTCTACAACATCGTGCTCACCGACTGCGGCACCGGCTTGATGCACTCGGCGATGAAGGGCGTGCTCGACGTCGCCGACTCGCTCGTGGTCGTCTCGTCGGGCTCGGTCGACGGCGCGCGCAGCGCCTCGGCCACGCTCGACTGGCTCGAGGCCCACGGCTACGGCGACCTGGTGAAGCGCTCGGTCGTGGTCATCAACTCCGTGCGCCCGAAGGGCAGTTCGGTCGACCTCGACAAGCTCTCGGCCCACTTCGGCGCGAAGGTCCGCGCTGTGTGCCGCATCCCGTTCGACGCGCACCTCGAGGAGGGCGCGGAGGTCGAGCTGGAACGCCTGGGCGGCGACACGCGCCTGGCGCTGCTGGAGCTGGCGGCGACGGTGGCCGACGGCTTCGGGGCGCAGCAGTACCGCTGAGCCAAGATCAACCTCACGTCACCCTGGCGCGAAGCCACCCCAATGTGGCGTTCGGTGCGCTCAACGCACCGAACGCCACATTGGGTGCGCTCAACGCAACCAACGCCACATTGGGGTGGTCGGGGCCGGGGTGGTCGGGGAAGGGGGTCAGTCGCGCGCCGGGCCCGGGCGGACGTGGGTCGGCGGTCCGTCCACCCCGCACGAGAAGCACTCGCCGAGGTGAGGCGACTCGTCGTCCACGGTCCGCTTGGCCTCGGGCCCGGCCGCGCCACCGGAGGCGTCTCCGGAATCGTCCGGCGAACCGAGCACTCCGTTGTGAATCCCCAACGCGATGAGGCCCCCGGCGATCGAAAGGACGGCGCAGATGAGCAGTGCCATGCGCCAGCCGGACGTCAGCGCGACGGGGTCGCGGTAGGCCGAACCGGTGAGTCCGGCCGCCGCGGGGAGCACCGCGACCGCAAGAAGACCACCCGTTCGGGCGATCGCATTGTTCACTCCGGACGCGACACCGGCGAAGCGGTCGGGGGCCGCGGCGAGCACCGTCGCGGTCACCGGCGCCACTGTGCAGGCCAATCCGAGGCCGAAGACGACCACCGCGGGGAACACCGAACCGAGGTACGAGGACCCCGGTCCGACGCGGATCAGCAGCAGCATGCCGACGCCGATCACGATGGGTCCGACCACCAGCTGCAGGCGCGGGCCGATGCGCTGGGCCAGCGCGCCCGAGCGGCCCGAGAGCAGCAGCATGATGATCGTGATCGGCAGCCCGGCAAGGCCCGCGAGGGTCGGCGGGTAGTTCAGGGAGACCTGCAGCTGCAGGACCAGCAGCATCATCACGGCGCCGAGGGCGGCGTAGACCACGAAAGTGAGTGCGTTGGACAGCGTGAACGTCCGGTCGCGGAAGAGGCTGGGCGGCACGAGCGGTTCTCGGGAGTGGTGCTGCAGCCAGAGGAACACGCCCAGCCCGGCGATGCCGGCGACCAGCGCGATCAGCACGATCGGGTCACCGATGCCGCGGCCGGGCGCTTCGACCAGCGCCCCGGTTATCCCCGCGAGCCCGATCGCGCCTGTCGCGGCGGCCGTGAAGTCCGGGTGGCCGGTGGCCGTCTCGTCGCGCGACTCGGGCACGAACTTGAGCGCCATCAGCACCACGACGATGGCCAGCGGCAGGTTGATCAGGAACGCCAGTCGCCAGGACCAGACCTGCACCAGCACGCCGCCGAGCAGTGGTCCGATCGCGGCGGCCAGACCACCCAGCCCAGACCACGCGCCGATCGCGCGCGCCCGGTCGTTGTGCGCGAACGACGACTGCAGGATCGCCAGCGAGCCCGGCGTCAGCAGCGCGCCGCCGATGCCCTGGATGATCCGGAAGACCACCAGCTCCGTGGTCGAGGTGGCGATCGAGCACAGCCCCGAGGCGACGCCGAACCAGACCACGCCGATCAGGTACATGCGGCGCCGGCCGTAGCGGTCGCCGAGCGAGCCGGCCACGAGGATCAGCGCGGCGAGCGCCAGCATGTAGCCGTCGAGGATCCACTGCAGCCCGGCAACCGTGGCGCCGAGCTCTTCGCCGATTCGGGGCAGCGCGACATTGACGATCGTCCCGTCGAGCATGGCCATGCTCGAGCCGAGGATCGTCGTCCACAGCACCCCGCGCGCCAGCGGGGTGCCCCAGCGGATCCCGCTGTCCGTCGTCGTCACAGCGCGATCACCACGCACGCTCGAAAGTCATGCGCACACGGTGTCGCGACGCCGGTCCGGACGCAACCACCCACGCCCGGCCCGGCGACGGCTCGCGGGCCCGCCGGCCCGCCTCACGGCAGCAGCGTCGTGACGAACTTGTAGCGGTCGCCGCGATACACCGAGCGCGCGAACTCCACCGGCTTGCCGTCGGTGGCGAACGAGTGCCGCGTCAGCATCATCACGGGCATGCCGACGTCCGCGCCGAGCATCTCGGCTTCCTGCGGGCCGGCGAGCGACGTCTCGATCGTCTCCTCGGCGCGCTCGAGCTCGACGCCGTAGTGCTCACGAAGCACTGCGTAGAGCGACCCTCCGGCCGAGATGTGCTTGCGCAGCCCGCGGAAGCGCCCGAGCGGCAGGTGCGTCGTCTCCAGCGCCATGGGCTGGGAATCGGCCAGCCGCAGACGACGAAGGCGAAGAATTTTCGCACCCTGACGGATCGCGAGCAGTTTCGCGAGTTCGCCCTCCACGGGCAATTCCTCGAGTTCGAGCAGTTTCGACGACGGCTTCAGGCCTTGCTTGCGCATGTCCTCCGTGTACGAGGACAGCTGCAGCCGCTGCGCGAGCTTCGGCTCGGCAGCGAACGTGCCCTTGCCTTGAACGCGGTGCAAGCGGCCCTCGGCCGTCAGGTCCGCCAGCGCCTGCCGCACGGTGGTGCGCGACACGGTGAACTCGCCCGCCAGCGCCCGTTCCGTCGGGATCGGCGAACCCGGTGGCATGGCGTCGAGCAGATCCAGCAGGTGCTGTTTCAGCGCCCAGTACTTGGGTTCGCGCTGACCGCGCACACCCGCCGTCCCCGCCTCACTCGCGGGGGATGTCTCCAACATGACCGGCTCCCTCAGCTTTCCCTCACTATCGCGCCACTTCCCCGTCAAGAAACGTACCCTTCACCACAAACGCTCCGCCCGGCTAGCATTGGTCTAGACCTGACCGCACGCCGCTCAGCACACCCGGGGCTCCGGTCCCGGCGGAGAGGAAAGTGATGACCCAACAACATCCCGGCGAGCACATGGCCGCGGAAATCTCGGAGCAGCCTGCCGTACTGGCCGGGCTCGTCGAGCGGCAGGGGGAAATAGCCGAAGTAGCTGAAAAGATTTCACAAAAGCCGCCCCGTTTCGCCTTGCTCGCCGCGCGGGGTTCGAGTGACCACGCTGCTTTGTACGCCAAGTACCTGATCGAGGTACTCCTGGGTCTTCCCGCGGGTCTCGTGTCACCGTCCACCGCGACGCTGTACGGCGCACGGCCAGATCTGAAGGACGTGCTCTTCGTCACCGTGAGCCAGAGCGGCGGCTCGCCCGACCTCATCGAGGTCACCGAAGCCGCCCGTCGCCAGGGCGCGCTAACGGTGTCGGTCACGAACACGCCGGACTCGCCGCTGCGCGCGGCGGCCGAGCTGGGCGTGGACATCGGCGCCGGTCTGGAGAAGGCGGTCGCCGCGACCAAGACGTACTCCGCGACGCTGCTCGCGCTGTACCTGTTCATCGACGCCGTGCGCGGCGGCAAGGCGGCCGACGCGCAGAAGCTCGGCGACCTCGCCCAGCAGACGCTCGACGGCGCAGCCGAAGGCGTGCAGCGCGCAGTGGACCGCTACCGCTTCGTCGACCGCGTGCTCACCACCGGCCGCGGTTACTCGTACGCGACCGCGCTCGAGGGTTCGCTGAAACTGGCGGAAACGAGCTACCTCGCCGCCCGCGCGTACAGCGGCGCGGACCTGCTCCACGGCCCGGTCGCGGCTGTCGACGGCGAGACCGCCGTGCTCGCGGTGACGAGCGCGGGCCACGGCGGCGAGGCGATGGGCGAGGTGCTCGAGGCCGTCGGCAAGCGCGGCGCCGACGTGCTCGCGGTCGGATCCGCGTCGGCCGACGTGCCGGCCGCGCTGCGGATCCCCGTGGCGGAGACGGCCGAGGAGCTCGCGCCGATCCTGGAGATCCTGCCGATCCAGCGGATCGCGCTCGGGCTTTCGCTCGCGCGCGGCGGTGACCCGGACAGCCCGCGCGGGCTGCTGAAGGTGACCAAGACCCGGTGAGTCTCGTTGTGGGCGTGGACGCCGGTGGCACGTCGACGCGAGCGATCGCGGTCGACGCCACCGGCGCCGTGCTCGGCTCGGCGACGGCCGGCGGCGCCAACCCCAACTCGCACCCGCCGGCAGAGGCGGCCGCGCGCATCGCCTCGGCGATCGAGCGGGCGCTGGGCGGGCGCACGGACGTGCGCGCCGCCGTGGTCGGGCTGGCCGGGGTGAGCAAGCTGTCCGACCCCGCCGTCGCGGCGGTGTTCGCCCGGGCGTGGGCACAGATCGGTTTGGACGGTGCGGTTCGGACGGTGGCCGACGCCGAAGTCGCGTACGCGTCGGCGACGGCGGCCCCCGACGGCACCGTGCTCGTGGCGGGCACCGGCTCGATCGCCGGCCGCATCCGCGAACGGCGGATGACCGCCACCGCGGGCGGCTACGGCTGGCTGCTCGGCGACGAGGGCTCGGCGTTCTGGCTCGGGCGCGAGGCGGTGCGATCCACTTTGGAGGCGCTCGGCCGCGGGGCGGAGCTCACCGGGCTGCCGGGCGCCGTGCTCGCCGAGGCGTTCGGACCGTCTGCTGTGGACTCCCGGGACGACGTGGCCACTTCAGACAATCCCGATTTTCCTAATTCGCTTGTCACGGAAGCGAATCGGTTGGCCACGGCGCGTGCGCTCATCACGAAGGTCAACGCCGAAGCGCCCGTCCGGCTCGCCCGGTTCGCGCCCCTCGTGAGCGCCGCGGCGGCCGCCGGAGAAGCCTCCGCAACGGAAATCGTGGCCAGGGCAGCCGATCTTCTGGTCGCCACGGCCCTCGCCACGCGCGACCCGGGCGAGAAAACTCCCGTGGTGCTCGTGGGCAGCGTCCTCACGGGAACGGGTCCGGTGGGACCGCTCGTGACGGCCGGCCTGGCCGGGCTCGAAGTGCTGACCAGCTCCGACGGAGTGCTCGGCGCCGCGTGGCTGGCCGCCGTCGACGCCTGGGGAGAGACAGCGGTGCGGCCTTCGGCAAGGTGAATACGACCAAAACCTGGTTCGAAGTGTTCAAACCGTCGACTCAACCCCTCCGGTCCGGGTACCGTAGGCATCGGCCCCCGGACCCTCCCCCCTCGCCGGGGGCCGCCTTATGTCCTGGGTCCGTCTTCCGAACCCGGTTCCGGCGTGAGCCGCAGGCCCGGGTGCCCGGCCGGCAACGCCTTGTACAGCACCCAGCCACTCACCGCCACGGTCGCCGCGACCAGTGGCCACGAGAGCGCGGTGCGCGCGATGCCGAGAGCCACCACCTCCCCGGCCCACCACAGCAGGCCGTAGACCACCACACGGATCAAGTACTGCAGCACCCACACCCAGCTCGCCCACGAGTACGCGCGCAGGAGTGCGGGGTCACGGCGCCAACGCGTCTTCTGTCCGATCAGGAGCCCCACGATCACGCCCAGCAGCGGCCACCGCACCACGATGCTGGCGGCGAAGAGCAGGGCGCTCGCGGCGTTGGAGAGCAGCTGCAGCAGGAAGAAGTCCTCCGCGCGACCGGTGTGCAACGCGATGAGCGCGGCGATCACCACAGCCGCGAGGCTCACGACGACGGCGCGCGCCTTGTCGCCGCGGATCAGCCGGTAGGCGCCGAGCGCCACCGCGACCCCGATGGCGACGATCGCACCCCACGAGATCGACTGCCCGGTGGCCAGCCAGCCGACCACGAAGGCCACCGGCGGGATGCTGGCGTCGATCGCCCCACGGCGGCCACCGAGGATCTGCGCGAGCGACTCGCGCGCAGGCGTCGTCTCGTCCGTCACATCCCCAGCCTGCCGGATACCGGGGCAGCAGGCCCGAAGCGGGAGACCTTCGCCACACAGCGTGTCCGTTCAGTGCTCGACTGAGCGGTTCATCACCCCGGATCGAGGTGAAATTCGCGTAATACGGGCGCGCGAGGAGACGACAAGATAAGAGACTGTGTCTTCCGGCTGAATCAGGGGTGGCAGCCGGGAAGGTACGGGGACGTCCGATTGTTAGTTGTGGTGTACAACTTAACGCGGGGTAGGCGCGGTCAGTCCGGGGAAGGGGATCCCAGCGTGTACGGAATCGACAGCTACGTGGCTATCGGTGACAGCTTCACCGAAGGCCTCAACGACGAGCTGCCCGACGGCTCGTTCCGGGGCTGGGCCGATCGGCTTGCCGAGATGCTCGCCGGGGGGCGGCCGGACTTCCAGTACGCCAACTTGTCGCTGCGCGGCAAAATGCTCGACGAGATCATGGACGAGCAGCTGCCGATCGCGCTCGAGATCAAGCCCGACCTGGTGACGCTGTGCGCGGGCGGCAACGACGTGATCGTGCCGGGCGCGGACGTCGACGCCATCGCGGCCCGCTTCGAGGCCGGCGTGGTGAAGCTGCGCGAGGCCGGCATCCCCGTCGTGATCTTCAACGGTCCCGACACCAAGGCGCTCTCCGTGATGAGCGTGCTGCGCGGCAAGATCGGCATCTACAACACGTACCTGTGGGCGATCGCGGCCCGCCACGGCGCGAAGATGGTCGACCTCTGGACCATGGGGCCGCTGCACGACCGCCGCGCCTGGAGCGACGACCGCCTGCACTTCACGCCCGACGCGCACCGCCGCATCGCGCTGCTGACCGCCGAGGTGCTCGGCCTGCCCGTGATCGAGGACTGGCGCGAGCCGTACCCGCCGACTGCGGAGCCGACCACGTGGATCACCTCGCGGCGCTCGGACCTCAACTGGACCAAGGCGCACCTGCTGCCGTGGATCCGCCGCCAGCTCAAGGGCGAGTCGATGGGTGACGGGCTGTCACCGAAGCGGCCGCAGCTCTCGCCGCTGGTGCAGGCCGAGGCCGCCGCGCTGGAGCTCGACGTGCGCGACTTCCAGGGCAACGCCACCGCGTCCTGACCACCGGCACAGTTCGGGCGAGCGCCACCCGAATGGCGCGCCCGACCAGGTCGCCAACGGGCCGTGACCGGCCTATGGTCCCTTTATGTCCGGTGCTCGCGGTTGGCTCCGCCTGATCCCCGTCGCGCTGCTGGTCACGGCTGTGCTCGCCGGGGTGGTCACGTGGGTGCGGGCTGACGGGATCGAAGGCGACCTCGCCGGACGATCACGCTCCGCGCTCGCCGCGGCCGGGATCCGGGGCGGCGACGTGTCGTTCTCGGGCCGGCAGGCGACGTTGTCGGGTTTCCCGGCGGACCAGGCCGGGCGTGCGCTGGGGATCGTGCAGGGCGTCGAAGGGGTCGAGTCCGCGGAGGTTTCCGGTGGGGCGGCCCCGAAGCCGCCGTCCGTGACACCCACACCGCCTTCGACGACGAGCCCGCCGCGCAGTAGCAGCAGCGCGCCGCCGACCACGACTTCGTCTGCGCCGCCGACCGATCGCGCCGGGGTGCAGAAGGAACTGGACGCGCAGCTGGCGGACACGCCGATCGAGTTCAAGCCGAACACCGCGCAGCTCACGCCGGCGGGGACGCAGGCGGCGCGCGCCGTCGCGAAGCTGCTGAAGGGCGCGCCCGACGACCTGCGCTACCGCATCACCGGGCACGTCGCCGCGGGTCCGGGCGGGCGCGCGGCGGCGGTCCGGCTTTCGCAGACCCGGGCGCGAGCGGTGATGCGGCTGCTGACGGCCGGCGGAGTGCCGGCGAACCGGCTGCTCGTACGGGGAAGTGGCACGGCCGCGCCGGGCGAAGGTGGGGACCGGCGCGTCGAGATCACAGTCGAAGAGAGGTGATGGGGATGCTCTGGCTCTTCGGGCAGATTTGGCTGTGGCTGCTCATCGCGTTCCTGCTGGGGGCGCTGGTGATGTGGCTGATCATGCGGGCGGGACGGCCGAAGCGTTCTCGTGAGCCTGCCGCTTCGGCTGCGGGCGCGGACTCGACGTCGGGTTCGTTGCCTGCCGTCCCGGAGCCGAGCGACGCCGAGCGGACCCAGTACATCCCGGTGCCGACCTACGACTACGACGAGCAACCCGAACGCGTCTACAACGACTACCCCGCGGTGGACCCGGACGAGCCGTACGCCCCGGACGAGCCCTCCGGTCACCGCATCGGGCGACTGCCGGACCCTGAACCGCATCTCTCAGGTGACCTGAACTGGCCGGCCGCCGAGGAGCCCGCGGACGAGTGGCCGCACAACGACCAGCCCCGCGAGCCCGCGCCGCGCCGACCTGGGCGAGGTGGCTGACACCCACCTGGTAAGTTCGGCTACGCACTGTGAGCAATGGTGCGAGCGGGAGCCGTGAGCCTCTCGTCGAGGTTCGCGAGGTCAGGAGGTCCGATGGCGCTCCCGCACTGGACGCCGCAGAACCTGCTGCCGCCGGGCCGTCACCAGGCCGATCTCGCCGACATCTACGAGCGGCTCGTGTTCGACGCCCCGCACCAGAACGATCGCGAGATCCTGTTCAGCGCGCTCAACGCCTACCTCGGCGTCGCCCGTCAAGTGATCTCTTCGGGCCGCGCGTGGATCGGCGGCGCGTTCGTGACGCGCACGGGCCACCCGCCGCGCGGCCTCGACGTGGTGCTGCTGCCCGACGAGTGGGGCGCGCTCAAGCGGCTCGACGACGAGGGACGAACGGCGCTGTACGGCCTGCTCACGCTGCGCGGAGTCATCGTCGGGCAGCCCGCGATGTACCTCGAGCAGGTGCAGCCGGTGGGCGGGATGCTCGACGGGTTCCTGTGCCGTCCCGGCGACGAGGACGTGTGGGAGACCGTGTGGGCCGAAGGCGGCAAGGGGTTCCCGGAGATGGTCTGGTGAGGAACGAGTTCCGGCGCATCGCCGACGAGATCCCCGGCGGCACCTGGCTCGACGACCTCGCGCGCGCGTCGGCGATGGCGGCCAACGCGAAGTTCGAGCGCACGTCGCGCTCGCCGCTGCTGCACGTGTCGGTGATCGGCGAGACGCACATCGACGCGTACACGTTCTCCGACATCAGCCGCGCACTGCAGGACGCGACGGCGAAGATCGGGCACATCATCCGCAACCCGTCCAACGAGGTCACCTTCGTCCAGCAGGCCGACCGCGACAAGGCGCCGCTGATCCAGAAGGGTCAGGCGGGCAACGCGATCTTCTTCGGCTTCCCGGAGCCGGCGCTCGACGACGCGCTGATCCACGACGGCATCGAGACGCTTTCCGAGCGCGCGGTCAAGGAACTCTGCGATTTCCTGCCCGCCAACGGTTCCGACGACGGCGCGCTCGACGCGGTGCTGCTGCAGCGCGACACCGTGCGCAACGCGGTGAGCGACATCGTCAACGCGGTGAGCAAGCACGCCGGCATCGGCATGGCGCTCACGCCCACCGCGGGCGAGCACGTGACGCGCAGCGTGACGACCGAGCAGGCGCGGATCCTGCGCGACAGCCTGCGCGAGTCGCGCGAGGCCGTGGGCTACGAGACCGTCTCCGGCCGCCTCGACGGCGTCCGCACGCGGCGGCGGATCTTTTATCTGGAGCGCGAGTCCGGCGGCACGATCCAGGGCGCCGTCGCCGAGGACCTGCTCGACCAGATCAAGGAGAACCTCGACCGCCCGGTGACCGCCCGCCTGCGCGTGGTCCGGACGACGACCATCGACGGCCGCCGCGGCCGCCCGGTGCACGAACTGCTCGAGATCACGCCCGAAGTGAGCTTGTTCGACCACTGATTTCGCGCGGTTTGTTCATCAATCATGCCGATAATCGGTATACGCGGCGCATGCTCAATTGTGGGTTCCCTCGACCAACCAGGTCACTTGCTGGGGCGCAGGATAGTAAATGACCGGTGCGCGTACGACGAGGTGAATAGATGACGTTTTCTGCTACGTAACGATTTCGCCTTCCACTGGTCGGCGTGGGTTAACGTCGTCGCACTTCGACCCGGAAGGCCCCCACGCATGACCTCCCCCGACCCGCGGCACCCGCCCGCCCCTGCGCGCCACGGCCGCTCTTCCGGACGTGCTTCCGCGCCGCCTGGCACCGGTTCCGAAGACCGGGCCCGGGACGGTTCGCGTGGCGCCTCCGAGGGTCATGATTCTGCGGATTCTTCACGGCGGGACAGGGGATCTGCGGATTCCCGCACTGCCGCTTCACACGGTGGCGGATCCGGATCTTCCGGCGATGGTGCCCGCCGTCGTGGACCTTCGGATTCCGGTGCGTGGCGAGCCGAACCCGCCGCCTCCGCCCACCGCGGCGGCTCCTCCGACTCCGGTTCCTGGCGGGTGATCCCACCCGATCCCCGGCTCGCGGCCGCACCCGGTGGTGTCCTGCCCACGCCGCCGAACCGCACACCACCCAAGCCGAAGCCGAACGTGCTCGGCATCGTCGGCCTGGTTCTCGGCCTGGCCGCGATCGCGGCGGCATTCGTGCCGGACTACGGCTTCGTCGCGTGGCCGCTCGCGGGCGTCGGGCTGGTGCTGGGGATCGTCGGCACGGTCCAGTCCACGCGCGGCAAAGCGGGCGGCCGGGGCATCGCGGTGACGGCGGTGATCGTCGCGGTGATCGCGGCCCTGCTGTCGGCCACGATGGTGCTGTTCCCGTCGGTCTTCGGCACCAGCAGCGCCGGCGACCTCCACATCCCGCCGACCCCGGGCGACGAACACAACGTCGACTTCGTCGTCACGTCAGCCGGCGGCGCCACCGTCCGCTACGGCACGCTCAACGACCAGCGCACCGAGTCGGCCCCCGCCAGCACCGACCAGTGGCACGGCCACGGCTCCTTCAGCGGCGGCACCCCGATCCTCAGCCTGACCGCCGACACCGCCAACGCCAGCGTCGTGAACCAGATCTCCTGCACGATCCTGGTGGACGGCAAGACGGTGGCCGACAGCAGTGGTTCGACCATCGCGCTGTGCACGGCGAACGTGGGGTGAGATCGGGGCGGGCTTGGGCTTCGCCGGGGACGTCCGGTTCGATCGCTCGGCCCCGCACTGCTCGAATAACGCCCTCAGGCGCTCCCTCGGGGCCTGGCGGCCGGCCGGCCTACCCCCAAGTCGGCCGGCCAACCGCCACCGAGCCGCTCCTGGCGGCTCTTCCGGACCCGCCGCACGCGACTGCGGATCCGCGGCGCCGGCTTCACAGCCTGCCCCTCCCCTAGGGCTCCGCCGACACCGCCTCCGACCCTACGCGGCCCACACCCCCGGACGCTAAGAAACCACTAAGTATGCCCAGCCAGGGTATCTCCGACCTGCGCAAACGCGGGTGAACGCTGTGCAAGAAACCTCTTGCGCACGCCTCGTGGGCCGATCTTCAACACCGCCGAACCTGGACAAAGCACCCAGCCTCTCAAGGGGTCCTCTTCTCGGTGACCAGCGACGAATCTGGCGGAAAGCGGCGATCAGGACAGAGTTATCCACAAGTCGGCCAAGCTGTGGATAATTCTGCGCGCAGCATGACGAAGGAAGCAGCGCCCAGCGAACTGGTCGAACCAGTCAAACCGCTCACTCCAGCTCAGCAGCCTCCGCCTGCACTTCCGGCACCTGAGCCGGATTCACCCGCCCATACAGCACCGCCGCCAGGGCGTACTGCTCTCGAGCCGACCCAGCCGGCGCCGGCGAAGCGCGCAAGATCCGTGCCAGAGTCACCCGAAGGATCGCCTCGTGAAGATCGAACCCGCGGGCCTGCGCGAGATCGATCCCCTCCCACGCATAACGCGACGCCGTAGCCGAGTCCCCCAAGCGCTGCGACAGGTCGGCCAGGTTGTTCAGCGAAACCACCGCGAAGCTGTCGTTCCCCAGCTCCCGGTCGATCGCCAGCGAAGCCAGCTCATGCGCCACCGCGTCCTCGAAGCGGCCGGCGCGCTTCTCCGTCTCGGCGCAGTTGTTCAGCGCCTGTCCGCGCAGCTCGAGGTCGCCGGTGCGTTCGGTTTCGGCGACGGCCTCCAGCAGGCGGGAGATGCCTTCGTCGTGGCGGGACAGCAGGGACAGCATGCTGCCGAGGTGGATGTTGGCGACCGTGACGGAGCGTTTGTCACCGAGCCGCACGGCGAGGTCCAGGGCGCGTTCGGCGTCGGCGGGGCCGGCCTGGGGCAGCTCGAACGTCAGGGCGATGGCGCAGCGCGAGATGAGCATCCAGCACTGGCCGAGGGTCTCGCCGGAAGCCTCGGCGGCGGCCAGGCCCAGGTCGACGAGGCGGGTCCACTCGTCCAAAAGGGGCCAGACCACTCGGTAGGTGTGCGAAACCCGGGCGAGGCGCCAGACGTCGCCGTACAACGCGGCGGAATACGCGGCGTCCAGCACCACCAGGAGGTTGGACCACTCGGCCTCGAACCAGTCCTGGGCCTCGTCGAACGTGTGCAGCGCCGGGAGGGCGTCGGCAGGCAGGAGGTTCGTCAGGTCGAGCGGGTCGACGATGCGCAGCATGCGGCGGCGGGCCGTGTCGGAGGCGGCCTGGTAGAAGTGCACGGCGCGGGCCAGGACCGCTTCTGTCGAACCACTGTCGAGTTCGGACTCCGCGAGTTCCCTCAGGTAGAGCCGCACCAAATCGTGGGGTGCGAAGACATCGCGGGCCGTCTCGGTCAGCAGGCTGTGGGCCGCCAGGGTGCGCAGGGCGCGGCGCGCGCGGTCGACGGGCATCACCGCCACCGCGGCCGCCAGGTGAGGGCCGACGCGGCGGACCGGCAGGACACCGAGCTGCAGCAGGAGGCGCGCCAGGTCCGAAGGGAGGCCGCGGAAGGAGACGTCGAACGCGGCACGCACGCCGTCGTCGGCGCCGTCGACCTCCAGAGCGGCGAGGCGGGTGCGTTCGTTGCCCAGCTCGTCGACGAGGTCCTGGACGGTCCACTGTGGACTCGAGGACAGCCGCGCGCCGGCGATGCGCAGGGCCAGCGGCAGGTAGCCGCACAAGCGCGCCAGTGCGTGGTTCAGGTCGAAGTCCGCGGGCCCGGCCAGCTCTTCGATCAGGCGCACCGCGTCGTCGGGCGCCAAAGTGCCCAGAACACGCAGCCGCGCCGCGTTCGACACGGCCAGGCCTTCGAGCTTCGACCGGCTCGTCACCACGGTCATCGACCGCGAACCCGGCGGCAGCAACGGCCGCACCTGTTCGGCGGACCGCGCGTCATCCAGCAGCACCAGCATGCGGCGGCCCGCGATGAGCGACCGGTACAGCGCGACGCGTTCGTGCAGCTGCTCCGGCACGTCACCCGTCGCGACGCCCAGGCCGAGCAGGAACTGCGTGAGCAGCTCCGCGGGCTCCAGTGGCGCGTGCCGCGGGTCGAAACCGTGCAGGGAAGCGAACAACACGCCGTCCGGAAAGCGCGCGGCCGCGCGGTGGGCCCACCACACCACCAGCGCGCTCTTGCCGACGCCGGCCGTCCCGGACACCACCGCGACGGTGCTCTCGCCGGTCTCCGCGAGGCCGTCCAGCCACGCCAGCTCGGCGTCGCGGCCGGCGAGCGAAGGCACCGCGGCCGGCAGTTGTGAAGGCGCTTTCACGAGCGCGGAGGCTTCGGGGACGGCGACGTTCAGGTTGTCGTTGAGCACGCGCTCGTGCAGCCACCGCAGGTCGCCACCCGGTTCGACGCCGAGGGTGCGCAGCGTGGCGCGCGAGACCGTGCGGTAGAGCTCCAGCGCGTCGCCGCGGCGGCCGGCGTAGTAGAGCGCGCGCATGAGCTGCCCGGCTGTGCGCTCAGCCAGCGGGTCGGTGCGCACGAGCGGGCTGAGCTCCACGATCAGCTCGTTGTGGCGGCCCAGCTCCAGGTCCGCGTCCACGCGCGCGCCGTGGATCGCGAGGCGCAGGTCCTCCAGTTCTGGCGCCCGCACCGAATCGGGCACTCCGGACAGCGTGGGTCCCCGCCACAGAGCCAAAGCCGAGCCCAGCAGCGTCGACGCCTGCTCCGGCGGCTCCAGCGCGGCGCGGTCCAGCAGGGCCCGGGCGTGGTGCACGTCGATGCGCGCCGGAGCCACCGCGAGCTGGTAGCCGGGCGGGCTCGTGAGGATTTCCGCGACGGAGTCACCGCCCAGGTCGCGCAGCACGCGGCGCAGGTGCGAGACGTTGCCGTGCACGATCGTCCGCGCGGTGGCGGGCGGGTCGTGGCCCCACAGCGCGTCGATGATCTCCTCGAGCGGCACGATCTTGCCGACCTTCAACGCCAGCAGCGCGAGCAGGCCTTTCACACCGGGACCGCCGATGGAAACCGCACGTGCACCGTCGAGAAGCGTGACGGGGCCGAGCAGCTGCACGTGCGCGCCCGCGTTTTCGGCCATGCTCGCGCGCACCTCCCCGGTTGTTTCCGGCGTCTCCCCCGCCAGGAGGCACAACCTACCGTGGTGTTGAGCTGACAGACACAACTCTTTCGTGAACTCCACACGCGGGACATCCACGTGTCAGCCGCTGTTTCCTCGGCTGTGCGCACGGTTTTCCCGCCCGAGCAGCGGCCGTCGCCCGAATGTCGTAACGGACATAGCCCCGGACAAAACGAATCCGGCCCCGCACCATCAGTCCCGATCTGATGGTGCGGGGCCGGACTCGGTGACATCGGCTGGGCCGCCAGGGGGCGCGGTCCACCCGACCTCAATGCTGCCCGGGCGGGACGGGTGGGCTCACCCCGAGCTAGGAACCCGGACTGCCACGGACAGCTCCTCCGCAGCGGACCCACGAGGCCCGTGCGGAGTGGCGACAAAGTAACAGGGTGCACATTCACGGCTACGGGCGACCCGCCGCCGCGCGGAGGTAACCCTCGTCACCGGCGCACCGGGGTGGCGTCGCGGCCGGCGATGAACGACGGCCTCGGGCCGGCTGCCGCAAAGGGTTCCTGCAGCGCGTTCTCGACGCTGTTGAACACCAGGAAGATGTTCGAGCGCGGGTACGGCGTGATGTTGTTCGACGACCCGTGCATCACGTTGGAGTCGAACCACAGCGCCGTGCCCGCCGTGCCGGTGAACTGGTCGATGCCGCACTCGGCCGCCATCTTCGTGATGTCGTCCTCGGCCGGCACACCGACGCGCTGGTCCTTGAGCGAGCTCTTGTAGTTGTCGTCCGGCGTCTCGCCCGCGCACTGCACGAATGTGCGCTGCGAGCCCGGCATGACCATGAGCCCGCCGTTGTACGGGTAGTTGTCCGTGAGCGCGATCGAGCAGCTGACGGCCCGCGGCGTCGGCATGCCGTCCTCGGCGTGCCACGTCTCGAAGTCCGAGTGCCAGTAGAACCCCGTGCCCTTGAAGCCCGGCATGTAGTTCACGCGGCTCTGGTGGATGTAGACGTCCGAGCCCAGCATCTGCCGGGCCCGGTCGAGGACCCGCGGGTCGCGCACGAGCTCCGCGATCAGGTCCGAGATCACGTGGACGTCGAAGATGGACCGGACCTCGCCGGTCCTCGACTCGGTGATCACCCGCTCGTCGGCCCGCAGCTCCTGGTCGGAGGACAGCCGCACGAGCTCCTGCCAGTACGTCTGGACCTCACCGGGCGAGAGCAGGCCTTCGTCGACGGTGTAGCCCTTGGCCTCGTGGTTGGCCAGGGTCGCGGCGTCGATGGGACCGTCTGCCTCGGTACCCCACACCGTGGGGTGCACGCGCGGAAGTTGCTCCGGCGTACCGGCGATCCGGGTCGGGTACCCGTCTTCGACCCGGGTGTCCGTCAGCGTCACAGCTGCTCTCCTCCTGGTTCTCGCATTCGTTCGGCGTGGTGGTCGCGGCAGCAGCCGGGAAGGCTCAGGCGGTTTCTTCGACGATGAGCGGGTACACGCCGTTCTCGTCGTGCACCTCGCGGCCGGTGACCGGCGGGTTGAACACGCACACGCACTTGATCTCGGTCTTGGGCCGGACCTGGTGCTTGTCCTGGTCGTTGAGCACGTAGATCGTGCCGGGCGCCAGCGGGAAGACCTCGCCGGTCGCCTTGTTCTCCACCTCGCCCTCGCCGGAGGTGATGAACACGGCCTCGATGTGGTTGGCGTACCAGAAGTCGTTCACCGTGCCCGCGTACAGCGTGGTCTCGTGCACCGAGAAGCCCAGACCCTCCTTGGCGAGGATGATGCGCTTGCTGCGCCAGTTGGGCGTCTTGATGTCGGCGTCGGTGTCGGTGACTTCGTTGAGCGTGCGGACCAGCAAAGGTCGCTCCTTACCTGTTGTTCGGGATTACTTGAGGACGGCGGCGATGGAGTCGTTGATGATCGACAGGCCCTGCGTGAGCTCGTCGTCGGTCAGTGTCAGCGGCGGCAGCAGCTTCATGACCTCGCCGTTAGGCCCGGACGTCTCCATCAGCAGGCCGCGCTCGAACGCTTCCTTGCACACCGCGCCGGCCAGGTCGCCGTTCGCGAACTCGATGCCGCGCGCGAGGCCGCGGCCCTTCGCCAGCAGGTTGGCGTCCGGGTAGGCCTCCACGATGTCCTTGAAGGCGGCGGCGATGCGCTCGCCCTTGGCCTTCGTGGACTTCTCGAGCTCGTCGTCGCTCCAGTAGAGGTTGATCGCCTCGGTGGCGGTCACGAACGCGGGGCTGACGCCGCGGAACGTGCCGTTGTGCTCACCCGGCTCCCAGACGTCGAGCTCCGGCTTGATGAGCGTGAGCGCCATCGGGAGGCCGTAGCCGCCGATGGACTTCGACAGGCAGACGATGTCGGGCTTGATGCCCGCGTCCTCGAAGCTGAAGAACGGGCCCGTGCGGCCGCAGCCCATCTGCACGTCGTCGAGGATCAGCAGGATGTCGTGGCTCTCGCACAGGTCCGAGAGGCCCTTGAGCCAGGCGAGGCGCGCGGCGTTGATGCCGCCCTCGCCCTGCACGCCCTCCACGATCACGGCGGCGGGCTCGTTCAGGCCGCTGCCGGAGTCTTCGATCAGCTTCTCGAAGTAGAGGAAGTCGGGGATCGTGCCGTCGAAGTAGCGGTCGTACGGCATCGGGGTGGCGTGCACGAGCGGGACGCCGGCGCCGCCGCGCTTCATCGAGTTGCCCGTGACCGACAGCGCACCGAGCGTCATGCCGTGGAACGCGTTGGTGAAGTTGATGACCGACTCCTTGCCGGTCACCTTGCGCGCGAGCTTCAGCGCGGCTTCCACCGCGTTGGCGCCACCCGGACCGGGGAAGACGATCTTGTAGTCCAGCTCGCGCGGCGCGAGGATCTTCTGCTGGAACGCCTCCAGGAAATCGCGCTTGGCCACGGTGTACATGTCGAGCGCGTGCGTCACGCCGTCACGCTGGATGTAGTCGATCAGCGCGGCCTTGAGCTTCGGGTTGTTGTGGCCGTAGTTCAGCGCGCCGGCACCCGCGAAGAAATCGAGGTAGGCCTTGCCATCCTCGTCGTACAGCCAGCTGCCCTGCGCGCGGTCGAAGACGACCGGCCACCCTCTGCTGTAACTGCGAACTTCCGATTCGAGCTCTTCGAAGATGCTCATGGCGTTTCTTTGCTCCTACTCGACCCGAAATTGACGGCTTATTGACGGATCAACGGCCCGATGCGGTAAAGGTTTTCAGGCTCGTGCCCACCTTCGCCATCTTCCGGGAAATCTCCTGCTTCGAACAGCCTGCTGCTCTTCAGCGTGGCGTGCCACCGCTTCGCGAACGACGCGAAGAGACGGATCGAAGCCTCGTTGTCAGGGGTGATCGTGGTTTCGAGGAAACGCACCCCGCCGTCGACCAGGCGGGCGTACAAGGCGTCGAGCAGCTGCCCGGCCAGGCCTTTCCCGCGCTGCGAAGAGTCGACCGCGACCTGCCACACGAGCGCGACGTCGGGCTCGGACGGCCTCCGGTAGGCGATGACAAAACCCACCGCCTTGCCGTCGACACGGGCGACCACCGAACTCTCCGCGAAATCGCGGCACCACAGCAGGTATGCATACGGAGAGTTGAGATCAAGCTTCTGCGAATCGCGCGCGATTCGCCAGAGGGCGGCGCCATCGGCCTTGGTCGGGGGTTCGATCAAGTGCTTTCCGGACATACTCAGGAAACGTAACAGAGAATTTTCACGCCGCCAGCGACGCGCGCCACGCCCACCCTGCTCACCTGCGGGGACGTGAAATGTCCGGTGAGGAGCCCCACAAACACGTTTGATCGACAGCGTCTCGGGGCATGACGTGGGCTTGGGCCGCTCGCCGTGGCGAGCGGCCTGTACTCCCCCGACCATGACGCGTCACGCGGTTCGGCGCAAGACGGATGAACGCCGCCCCTGACCAGACGGCGCGTCTCGGCCGTGACCACTCAGGTGCGGCGGGTGATCCCGGTGCCCTTGACCTGGCGCCGAGTACTCCGGGTGCGCGTGCGGCGGCGCAGTGCGGCGATCGGCGTCCACACGGCGGGCAGCACGAGCAGCAGCACCACGAGCAGCCACCACACGGGCGCCTCGCTGCGGCGCCAGCCCGCGACCACCGTGCCGAGCCAGCCGAACAACGGCTGCGCCAGCGGTGGCAGGAACGCCGCGAACAGCAACGCCGCCACCACCAGCACACACAGCAGCGTGAGCACCATGCGCCACGTGCGTTTCAGCGTCAGCAGGCTCACCACGAGGAACACGACCGCGCCCGCGGCCACGGGCGGGCCGACCCACTGCAGCACCTGGCCGCCGTTGCCGCCGAGCACGAGGCCCGCCACGGCCGTCACGGCGGCCGCGATGAGGTTCCACGGGCGCCCGAGCTTCGACGCGCCTTGCGTGACCCACCACGCGCTGCGTCCGGTCGCCTGGGCCACCTTCGCGGCGGGCTGCAGCGACGTCGGCACGCGGGTGGCGCCCGCGGCGGCGTTGACGCCCGTCGCGCCGGCCTTCACGAGCGTTTTGGTGAGCAGCATCGTGCCGCGTTCGCCTTCGAAGCGTTCGGCTGAGACCTGGCAGGCCTGGAACGCGCGTTGCGTCGCGGCGTCGTCCGCGGGCGGCGTGGCCATGACCGTACGGAAGACCGCGGACGGCTTGCCGTTGCCCTCGGCCGCGTCGTCGGCCGCCTGCTTGGCGACGACCGGCAGCTCCTCGCGCGCGATCTCCAGCTGGCGACCGCGCGCGAGCACCATCGACGTCACCGGCAGGCTGGTCGGCAGGTCGTCGCTGAACGTCGCGTCCGCCAGCTGCGCGTCGAGACCCAGGAAGGCGAGCTCCTCACCGAGCTGCGCGACGAGCGACTGCACGTCGGCGGCCGGCACGTTGTCGGCCACGCTCGGCAGCTGCCAGCCGACCGCGGTGAACGCTCCGCGCACCTCGGCGCGGAACGCCTCCGGGCCGACGACGTTGCGCAGCACCCGCAGCCGGTGCGGGTCGAGCAGGCACTGCACGAGCCAGCCGACGGCGTCGACGCGGCCCCACATCCAGTCGTTCGCGCGCCACGAGGACTTGTAGAACGCGCCGAAGTAGTCGGCCTGCAGGCCGGTGAGCTTGTCCCAGCCGCGCTGGCGACCGAGGTCGAGCAGCGTGCGGGAATCGGCGCTGACCTGCACCAGGTCCACGCGCTGGTCGACCGACGGCGGTTGCGCGAGCAGGCCGCGGGTGGCGACGTGCAGGAGGATCAGGCGCGACATCAGGGTGTGGTCGTTGGCGGACTGGGCCGGGGCGGGGGACTGGGCCGGGTTCTTGGGCTGCACTGCAACCTCGGGTTGCGCTGGGTCCTCGGGCTGGGCCGAGTCCGCCGCCATTGCTGCGACTGCCGGCTGCGCTGCGACCACCGGCTGCGCCGAGGCCTTGGGTTGCGCCGCGACGGCGAGATGGGCGGCGGCGCCCTGGCGCGCCGGGTCCTCGGGCTGCGCTGCGACCGTGGGCTGGGCTGCACCCTTCTGCCGCGCTGCGACCGCGTGCTGCGGCGCCATCGCGAGCAGCGCCAAGCCCTCGGTGTGCGCTGCGATCGCGAGCTGCGCTGGGTCCGTGGGCTGCGCTGCGTCCTCCGGCTGCGCTGTGACCTCGCGCTGGGATGCGTCGCCCTGGCGCGCCGGGTCGTCCGGCTGCGCCGGATCCTGAGCCGGGTCCTCGGCCAGGCCGAACCAGCCGACCAGCGTCGTGACGGTGTCGACGGCGTCGGCCACCACGCCGGCGACCTCGGCCTCCAGCTTGGCCCCGTCGGTCTGCGGCGGCGGCGCCTGCCCGTTCATCTTCAGCACCGCCGCCGTCGCCAGCGGGTCGCTCGCCAGCTCCCGCAGCACCGGCGCCGCGTCGCGGAGCGCGCCCGTGACCAGGGGCCACGCTTCGCGCAGCGCGTCCGACTTGCCCAGCTGAGCCCATTCCCGCGCCAGCTGCGCGATCCAGTCGGCCGCCGAGGTGCCCGCGGTCGGCGGTTCGTGTTTCGCCACCCACGGCGAGATGCGGATGCCCCGCGCGGCCTTGCTGCGCGCCGCGTGCAGGCGTGCGCGGACGTCGTTGAGCGTCGCGGCCTGCTGTCCGTCCGGGCACAGGTGGAACGCGGCGTTGACCAGCTGCAGGCCCGTGGCAACCGAATCGTCGAGCGCCGTGGTGCGGAAGGCGGCGAGGTCCTCGACCTGGCACCCGGCTCCCGGCGCCTTCGCCGGCATGCCGTGCCGGAGACCGTCGGCGGCCACCGAGCGCAGTTCCGTCGAAATCCCCTTGGCCCAGCCCGGATCCTTGCTGTCCACAGTGGACAGCGCGTAGTACCGCGTGGCCGTGCGCACCAGCTCGGCCGCGTCCTCTGCGACGCGCCGGTCGAGGTAGGCCGCCATCACGCGGTGGTCCACCAGCTCGCCGCCGCGAAGTCCCAGCGCGGCAAGGGAAACGCGGGTGTCGCGGGTGGCGACCACCGCGTCGTTGTGCTCGGTGAGCTCCTCCAGATCGGAGCTGATCGTCTGGTTGATCACCGTCGAGACGACCTTCGCCAGCGCCGCGCCCAGCAGCGGCGGGTTCGCCGGATCCACCGGCACCGCGGCCGCCTCGGCCTCGACGGTGGGCACCACGTAGAGCAGCAGCCGCCGCACGTCCGACGAAGACGGCAGCTCGAAGATCTCCCGCAACGCCGGGCGCAGCGGCTTGTTCACGAGCACGCCGCCGTCGGTGAGCCAGTGCGAGCGCGTGAGCTCGGTGTAGTCCGTCATGTCCGGGTGCTGCCGGTCCGCGACCCGGGGGCCGACCGGCAGCCGCGCCAGCTCGAACGCGCCGGGGAACGACGCGGTCGAGCGCGCCGCGAGCGCGAGCGGCGCCGTGACCTGGTTGTTCCACAGTGGACCGACGAAGCGGAACAGCATGCGGTGCTCGGTGTCGCGCACGAGGTTGCCGAGCGCGTCGTCGTAGCGCACGGTCTCACCGTCGATCATCGTGCCGGGCAGCAGCAGCGTCACGTCCGGCGCCTCGGCCGGCGTCGTGCCACCGGAGACGATCGCGCGGAACGCGCCGTCGAGGCAACCCAGGAACTGGTCGCCGTCGAGCAGCGAACGCGGTTGCGCCTCCTTCGGGTCGCGGATCAAGTTCGCCAGCGAGGCGTCGGCCACCAGCGCGTCGCGCAACGGCGCCGGCGAAGACCGGAACGCCTCTGCCAGCCCGAGCCCCGCCGCGCCGACGCCGCCGGCGCTCGTGCCGGTGAGCACGTCGAGGCGGACCTTCGCGCGCAGCAGGTCGAGCAGCTTCCGGTACCCACCACTCGGCTCGGAAGAGCGCGACGCCTGCAACAGCGCCGACGTCTCGGCGGCCACCCCGCTCATCCACACGGCCAGGCTCGCGCCCCCGACCATGGTCATCGCGAGCCGGATCTCCTGCGGCCACGGAGCCGCTCCCTCGCCCATGCCGCACCCCTCGACGTCCCGTCCCGACGGCAGCACCCTAGCGGCGCACTCAGGAGGCGAGGTGTTCCAGCAGCAGAACTTGGCCCTCTCCTACACAAAAGCCGAGTACAGCGCCCGTCGCGATGAGGATCCACTCGTCCTGCTGGAACGCCGGGCGCAGCAGCTGCTCGAACTCCTCGGGCGAGAGCTCCTTCATCTTGGTGACCAGCACGTTGCGAATGTCCATCGCGTCGGTGGCGTAGTCCTCGATGTAGCGCATCGTGTCGGGCAGGCGCGCCATGATCTGCTCGGAGATCGCGAACTTCACGTCCTGGTAGCGGCGGCTGCCGATGGCGAACACCAGCAGCGGCTTCGCGACGTTAGCCGCGCGGCCGATCTCGGCGTCGAGCTGGCGCTGGATCAACGCCAGCACCCGGTCGGACAGCGGGCCCTGCAGGATCGCCTCGATCACGTTGTGCGGCGTGATGATCTCCTTGGCGATCAGCGCGCCGTACGCCTCGGCCACCTCGGCGCGCCGCTTGAGGAACAGGCCCTGCCACGGCACGCCGAAGTACCGCTTCGGCTCGAGTGGGTAGAAGATCATGCGCAGCGCGAGCCAGTCGGTGAACCAGCCCGTGAAGAGCCCGAACAACGGCATGATCAGCGGGAACTTGAACAGCACCCACGCCACCATCTGGATCACGCCGATCAGCCCGCCGAACACCAGGCCCGAGCGCGCGATGAACTTGAACTCCTGCTCGCCCGCCTCCTGGAAGATCCGGTTGAGCAGGCGCTTGTCCTTCACCAGGCTGGTGACGACCATGCCCTTGAGGTCGAACACACTGTCCACATCGGACTTGATGAGCTCCAGCACGGCCTTGACCATGTGCGGCGACTCGGTCTGCACGCGCTGGATCACCAGCCGCTGCACGCCCACCGGCAGCGATTCCCACAGCCCCGGCTGGTAGTGGCCCGCGACCTCGCGCACGATGTCCTCGACCGCCGCCTGCAACGGTTTCTCGATCTCCCGCGCGATCCGCTCGGCGTCGAGCCGCGCGACGATCTCGGCCGGCTTGATCAGCTGCTCGGTCATCGTGTCGCACGCGATGCTCGCCATGCGCGCCGCGCGTTTCGGCACGATGCCCTGCCAGCCGAGGAACGGCTTGATCCCGAGGAACTCGACGGGCTGGAACATCATGCGGATCGCCACGAGCTTCGTGCCGTACCCGATGAGGGCGGCGACGACGGGGATCGAAACGTAGAGCGGCCAGTGGCGGGCGAAGTCGTCGAGCAGGCCCGAAAGGAACGCGCCCACGCTAGCCGAAGCTCGGGTCGCAGGCCTGCCAGAACTGAGCCCCGAGCCGGGAGATGTGCACGGTCCGGCGGATCACCTTCACCCGCTTCACCTGCTTCTCCACCTCACGCACGGTCTCGTCGGTCAGGAGGATCTCGTACTGCGTCTCCAGCGCCGGCACCTCTTCGTCGAGATCGACGAGGCCCAGCCCGATCAGCCGCGTGAGGTAACCGGGCACCTGGTCGGGCAGCGACACCCCGGCCGCCTTGCCGACGGTCGAGGCGTTGCGCAGCATGATCCGGCCCGCGCCTCCGAGGTTCGTGCGCTCGGCGACGTCGATGGCGGGGAACGGCGAACCGTCGGACAGCGCGGCGAGGATGCGCGCCTCGTCGGGCGTGAGCTGGCGCAGGATGATCGCGTAGAAGTACTCGCGGGCGCGCTCGCGGCCGAAGCCGATGGAGTGGTTGAGCAGCTCGGCCATCGCCGCGCGCAGCGGCTCTTCGTGCTCGCGGGCGGGCACGAGCGTCACGGTGGACTCGACCAGGCGGCCGCCTCCGTCACCGCGGTTCATGGCCGACGCCGCGGTGAGCGCCGCGTGGTACGGGTCGTCGACCTCGTCGAGGCGACGGCGAAGCTCGCTGAGCAGGCTGCGCTCCACCTGCCGGATTCCGCGCTCGGCCTGGTCGAGCCCGGGCAGCTTGCGCGTGAGCCCGAACCCGGCGCGCGCGGCCCAGCCGGCCAGCTGCCCGGCGCGGCGCGCGAGGTTGGCCACGTCCTCAGCCGAGCCCCGGCCGTTCGGTCGCTGACTGTCCACAGGCGTGCTCCCCTCGTGTTCCGCGCTGATGCTACCTGCGGGTAGCCAATCTGGCGTGGTGTTGGATGGCGCGCATGACCGCGACGCACTGGGGACCGCCGATCGACGTCCTCCCGCTGTTCGCCCGCGAGGAACAAGCCCTGGTCAGCGTGCTCACGGACCTCGACGCCGGCCAGTGGGCGGCGCCGACGGCGTGCCCCAGCTGGACCGTGCACGACGTGGCCGCCCACATCCTGGGCGACAAGCTCGGGCGGCTTTCCCGGGACCGCGACGGCCACCACGTCGAAGAGCCCCGCGAGGGCGAGCCGTTCCCGTCGTTTCTGCACCGGATCAACGACGAGTGGGTGCGCGCGTGCCGCCGGCTCTCGCCCGAGGTGCTGTTCGCGCTGCTCGTGGACAGCACGGCGCAGCTCACCGACATGTGGAAGCGCCACGACCTCGACGAACTGGGCGGGCCCGTCACGTGGGCGGGCCCGGAGCCGGCGCCGCGGTGGCTCGACGTGGCGCGTGAGTACACCGAGCTGTGGGTCCACCAGCAGCAGATCCGCGAAGCCGTGGGTGCGCCGCTGCTCGACGATCCCGAGTTCCGGGCGCCGGTGGTGGACACGTTCATGCGCGCCTTGCCGCACACGCTGCGCGACGTCGAAGCCCGCAGCGGCCGTCAGGTCGGCTACACCGTGACGGGCTCGAGCGGTGGCCAGTGGACCGCTCGCGCGTCGGCGAAGGGCTGGACTCTGGACCGCGGCGCACCGACCTCACGCAGCCCGCTGGCTTCGGTGGCCACGGATGCGGACACGTTCTGGCGGCTCTGCACGCGCACGGTGAAACCCGCCGACGTCGAGGACCGCGTGGCGGTGAAGGGGGACGAAGGCGTTTGCGCAACGGTGCTCGAGATGGTCTCGGTCATCGCGTGAAGCGGGGCCGCAAGCGTTTGCGGTCAGGGTTTGGGCACAGGCCACTGAGCGGGATGTCACGACGCCGGCTTTCACAGCCGGCCCGCGGCATTCACGACGGGCGACGCCCGGTCACTTCCGGGCGCGCCGGCCCGCCTTCTTCAGCTGCATGATCCGAGCACCGGCGACCAGGGCGATCACGACCATGCCGCCGAGCGCCGCCAGCAGCATCGCGATGCCGATGGGCAGGCTGCCCGACATGCCGAGGAAGTGCACCGTGACGCTGTCGAGGTTCTGCAGGATGAACACCAGCAGGAACGCCAGCAGCACGATGGCCACGACCGCCGCGATCCAGGCCCCGCTGACCCGCGTGGGGCGCTTGCCGGGCTTGGTCGGTGGGGAAGTCGTGGTCGGATCGGTCGGAATCGGATCGGTCCCGGGCACTTCGACAGCCGGCACCTCGGGGGTCCCGGGGTTCACGCCCCCGGTTGTGTGGTCACTTCGCGCGTGGGACATGCCCTGATTGTCCGCCCGCGGTCAGCCGATCGCCGGTTCTGAAACCCTAACGGGTGAGTACCGGTGTTTCAGTGCTTGCGGTCGACCTCGCGCAGCACCCGCAGCGAGTTGCGGCCGGCGAGCTTCGCGCAGTCCTCGTCGCTCCAGCCGCGTTCCATCAGTGCGGCGAACAGCACCGGGTACTTCGAGACGTCTTCCATCCCTTCCGGGAGCGTGCCGACGCCGTCGTAGTCGCCGCCGAGGCCGATGTGGTCGATGCCGGCGACCTCGCGTGCGTGCTCGACGTGCGCGACGACGTCGGCGACGGTCGCCTTCGGCTTGGGCGGCCCGTCCCACACCTCGGCGAAGCGCCCGCGCTGCCCGAGGTCGCGGAACTCCTGGCCGGCGGCGGCCATCGCGGCCTTGAGCTGCTCGTCCCACCCGGAGACGGCCGGGGAGATGAAGGCGGGCACGAAGGTGATCATGGCGACGCCGCCGTTGCCGGGCAGCTGCGCGAGGACGTCGTCGGGGATGTTGCGCGGGTGGTCGTTCACGGCGATGCACGACGAGTGGCTGAAGATCACCGGCGCGGTGCTGACCTCCAGTGCGGCGCGCATGGTGCTCGGCGCGACGTGCGAAAGGTCGACCAGCATGCCGATCTCGTTCATCGTCCGCACGACCTCGCGGCCGAAGTCGGTGAGGCCGTCGTGCGCCGGTTCATCCGTGCCGGAATCGGCCCACGGGGTGTTGAAGTTGTGCGTGAGCGTCATGTACCGCACGCCGAGGCGGCGCAGGATCCGCAGCACGCCCAGGGATTCGTTGATGCTGTGGCCGCCTTCGGCGCCGAGCAGTGACGCGATCTTGCCGGCGGCGAACGCGGCTTCGGCCTCGTCGGCCGTGGTGACGAGCTCCAGCCGGTCGGGATAGCGCTGCGCGAGCTGGTGCACGAGCTCGATCTGCTCCAGCACGGCGGTCACGGCGCTGTCGCCCGCGAGCTGGCACGGCACGTAGACCGACCAGAACTGCATGCTGAGCTTTCCGTCGGCCAGCTTGGGGAAATCGGTGTGCAGCGACGGCTGGCGCACGGTCAGGTCGAGCGCCGCGGCCGCGGCTGCGGGGTCGGGTCCACCCTGCAGCCGCAGCTCCCACGGCAGGTCGTTGTGACCGTCGGACAGGATCGTGGTGCTCAGCAGGTTCGTCGCACGTTCGAGTGCCCCAGGAGTCATGGGCTCGACCCTAGCGAGCGAGCCACTCCCGGGCCGCGCGGACGCCGTCGAGCGTGATCTGGTGCCCGCCGGGCTGGCGGTGCGTGGTCACTTCGGCGCCCCGCTCCTTGAGCAAGCGGATGTACTCCTCGGTGGAAGCCAAGGGGGCCATCGGGTCCTGCTCTCCGTTGGAGAGGAACACGCGGGTGCCCGAAAGGTCGTGGCCGGGCGGTTGCGGGACCGGGGACATTCCGGAGAACAGCGCGGCTTCCGTGAGGACTTCGGGACGCAGGAGCGTGACCGCGGCGGCGATGTTGGCGCCGTTGGAGAAGCCGACGGCGACGAGGCGGCGGTTTTTCAGGTCGTACTCACTCTTGGCCGCCTCGACGAAATCGGCGAGGTCGTTGGCGCGCTTGACGACGTCCTCGTAGTCGAAGACGCCCTCGGCGAGCCGGCGGAACCACCGTGCGGCACCGAACTCCGACACCGGGCCCACCGGGGCGAGCGTGGCCGAGCCGGGGCTCAGCTCGCGGGCGAGGCCGAGCAGGTCGTCGGGGCCGCCACCGGTGCCGTGGAGCAGGAGCAGCACGGGCAAGTCCTGCTCGCCTTCCGCGTACTTGTGCTCGAAGGTGCTCACTTCTGCTCCGGGTTGTTTTCGCTCGGGAGGTTCAGCTTGGGCAGCATGTGCTCGATCTCGTCGCGGCGCGGTTCCAGCCACGGCGGGAGCTTCAGCGCGCGGCCGAGTTCGAGCAGCGGCTCGTCGATGGCGAAGCCGGGCGCGTCCGTGGCCACTTCGAGCAGCGTGCCGCCGGGCTCGCGGAAGTAGATGGAGCGGAAGTACTGGCGGTCCAAAATGGACGTGACGTTGACGCCCTTGTCCACGAGCTCCTCGCGCCAGGCCGCCTGCGTCGGCTCGTCGGGCGCGCGCCAGGCCACGTGGTGCACGGTGCCGGTGGCGACGAGGCCGCGCGGAGTCTCCGGTGTCACGAGCACGTCGACGAGCGCGCCCGGGCCACCTTCACCCGCCTCGAAACGGAAGCGGTTGCCGTCCTGGCTGTGGAAAGAAAGACCGAGGCCGTCCGTGAACATGCCGGCCGTGGCGTCCTCTTTGGACACCGAAAGCGTGACGGAGTGCAGGCCGCGGATGGCGTTCTCCGCCGGGACGAGCTTCGTGTCCCACGGGTCGCGCGGGTCGCCCTGCGGGTGCGCGACGAGGGCGATCTGCAGACCGTCGGGGTCGCGGAAGGTCAGGGTTTCCTCGTTGTCGGCGTTGCGGATCTGGCTCGTCTCCACGCCCTGCGTCTTCAGGTGCTGCTGCCACCAGCCGAGCGAGGTCTCCGGCACGGAGAACGCCGTGGTCGTCGCCTGGCCGGTGCCCAGGCGGCCGGCGGGCGCGTCGGACCACGGGAAGAAGGTGATCAGCGAGCCCGGCTTGCCGGACTGGTCGCCGTAGTAGAGGTGGTAGGTGCCCGGATCGTCGAAGTTGACGGTGGTCTTCACCAGCCGCAACCCCAGGGTCCGGAGGTAGAAGTCGACGTTGCGCTGCGGGTTGCCGCCGATGGCGGTGACGTGGTGCAACCCGCTCGTTTTGATGGACATCAGGTCTCCTCGGGTGCTGTTGCTCAACGCTAACCCGCAAAACCTCTCGCGCGCAAGATATATTCCGGTGAGACTGTGCGGTAGCGTGTGCGCCGTGACACCTGATCCGCGCACGGACGACGACGAGATCGTGACCTGGTGGGGCCTCGTGATAGAGGGCTACCTGGCGACACAGGACAAGCTGATGGGCGAGATCGCCGATCGCTTCGGCCTCGCGCCCGCGTCGTTCGACATCCTGATCAGGCTCGTGCGTTCGCCCGACCACCGCATGCCGATGACCCGTCTGGCCACCGAGGCCGCGCTGTCGAGCGGCGGCTTCACCAAGGTCGCCGACCGCCTGGTCGCCGCGGACCTCATCTGCCGCATCCCCAGCCCGGACGACCGCCGCGTCACGTTCGCCTCCCTTACCGAGCACGGCCTCGACGTGGCTCTGAAGGCCCGCTCGGCCTGCGCGGAAATCCTGCGCCACATCGTCCTGACCCCCCTGGGCGACGACGCGGCGGCTCTCGCCGCCGCCATGCGCACCCTGCGCTCGGCCAACGGC
This sequence comes from Amycolatopsis sp. NPDC005232, assembly GCF_040607795.1. Classification (NCBI taxonomy): domain Bacteria; kingdom Bacillati; phylum Actinomycetota; class Actinomycetes; order Pseudonocardiales; family Pseudonocardiaceae; genus Amycolatopsis; species Amycolatopsis sp. NPDC005232. The sequence goes on from NZ_JBEXHL010000004.1 coordinate 232,681, forward strand.
TGAAAAACGCGCCCTACCGACGTTTTGCCTGGTCGGCGCATGCTGCTGACATGCTTACCGACTCGACCATCACCACCATGCTCCCGGTGTCCGACGCCACGCGCGCCGCCCACTTCTACACCGACTCCCTCGGCCTCGCCCCGGTGACCACCGGCGAGGACGGGACTCAGTACTTCGCCGCGGGGGCCGGGACGATCGGCCTTCGGCTGATGCCCGAGGGGGTGCAGAGCCCCAACACCGCGTTGAGCTTCGAGGTCGTCGACCTGCCGGCGGAGATGACGGTGCTGGAGCGGAAGGGGGTGCGGTTCCAGGATGTCGACGTGGAGGGGCTGAAGACTGTCGACCACGTGGCGCAGGTGGGGCACGAGAGGGCGGCGTGGTTCTCGGATTCGGAGGGGAACGTTTTGTGTCTGCATGAGATGTTGGATTGATTTTGGGCTGTTGAGCTGGGGTTTTGCGCAGGCGGGCGGGCTCCCTCACGGGTAGGTGTACCCCTGCGCAGTGAGCCGATACCTCAACACGGCAAGACACCGGCTCCGCACCTTGCCCAGGCTGTTCGGCGAAATCCCCAGCTCAGCCGCCACCTCACGCACCGACAACTCCGGCCGATGCGCCAGCAGCCAGACCAGCCGTCGGTGGCGATCCGGCAGGCTGTCGACCGTGCGCCACAGGGCGGTGGCCACGTCGTTGTCCAGCGCGGCCACTTCCGAAGACTCGGCGCCTGCCGGAGCGACCGCGGCCTCGACCTCCGCCGACCGCGCCCGCCGGCCGACAGCGCGGATGGCGTGGCGCCGGGCGACTGTGGTCAGCCAGGCGCCGAGGCGTGCGCGGTCGTGCACGGCGTCCTGCCGCCCGAGGAACTCGGCCCACGCCGTCTGGCACGCGTCCTCCGCGTCGCCGCGCAGCCCCGGGTCGGCGGCCACCACGCGTACGACAAGCTCCGAAATCCGGCGCAACTCCCCGTCCTCGGCCATGCCCACGTCCTTTCGTCCGCAAACGCAGACGAACTGACCACCCCTGCCGGCTCCCGATCACCGGAACGACCGCCGAATCGGGCGACTGCGCGTATCCGCAGGTCACCCCGGTGCACGTGGCGCTACTTCAACCCCGGCATCAGCTTCAGCGCATTACCCGCCAGCACGTCCCCCAGCGTTTCCTCCGGCAGGCCCAGCCCGGCGATCGACCGGACGTTCACGGCGGTTCCCGGCACGCCCGGCCAGTCCGTGCCGAAGATCCACTTGCGGGCCAGCCGCAGGAGGTCGAAGCGGGCGTAGTAGTCCGGGAGTTTCTTGGGCGGCAGGCCGGCGAGGTCGAGCCAGACGTTGGGGCGCGACTGGGCCATGAAGGCCGCGGTGTCGTACCACCAGCCGCGGCCGCCGTGGGCGAAGACGAAGTTCACGGCCGGGAAGTCTTCGACCACGTCGGACAGCAGGGCGGGGTCGCCGAAGCTCGCGCGAGCGCCCGGGAACACCGAGAGGCCCGAGTGCAGAACGACGGGCACGCCGACGGATGCGCACAGCTCGTAGACGGGGTACAGCTCCTTGTCCGCGGGCGAAAAGCCGCCGTGGACGGGGTGGAGCTTCAGCGCGACCGCGCCCAGGTCCAGCTGGCGGGCCACCTCGTCGCGCAACGGGTGGTGCAGGTGCGGGTTCACGTTGGCCACCAACCGAAACCGCTCAGGGTTGTACGCGACCAGCGGCAGGTTGTCCTCGATCGGCTGGATGCCGGTGGCGCGCGGGCTGTACTCGCAGAACAGCAGCACGCGGTCGACGCCCTCGGAGTCCATCAGCTCGTCCATCGCGGCGGGGATCACCGAACCCGCGTCGTCGTAGACCGTGCGCCACGGGTACGTGCCGGCGAAGTCGCGGGCCCAGTCCATCCAGGCCGGTTTGAGCGTGGGCAGCCGGGGGGTGTGGACGTGGGCGTCGACCACGAAGCGACCGTCGATCATGCCGGCCAGTCGATCACGGTTTCGCGGGAACCACGAGCAGCGACTCGCGCACCTGGTCGCGGATCACATTGCGCCGGATCTTGCCCGTCGCCGTCTTCGGCAGCTCCGGCAGCTCCACGACACCTCGCGGACGCTTGAACGCCGCCAGACCCGCGCGGCAGAACTCGATCAGCACGTCCGAGTCCACCGCGAAGCCGGGCGCCGCGACGACGCACGCCACCGGCTTGTCGAGGCCGTCCGCGTCCGGCGCGGCCACCACCGCCGCCTCGGCGACGGACGGGTGCTGCAGCAACCGTTCCTCCACTTCGGACGGTGACACCCAGATCCCGCCCGCCTTCAGCATGTCGCCGAAGCGGCCGAGGCAAGTCAGGGTGCCGTCCTCGTTGCGAACGTAGCTGTCACCCGTGCGCAGCCATTCGCCCTGGAACACGCGCTTGGTGGTCTCGTACCGCGCCCAGTAGCCCATCGCCGTCGACGGGCCCGAAACGAACAGCTCGCCCGGCTGCCCGGGGCCCTCGATGAGCGCGCCGTTCTCGTCGCGGATCTCCACGGCGTAGCCCGGCACGGCGGTGCCGGTGCTGCCCGGCCGGATCGAACCCGGGCGGTTGGACAGGAAGATGTGCAACGCTTCCGTGGAGCCGATCCCGTCGAGGATCTCGACACCGAAGCGGTCGCGGAAGCGCGTGAAAATGGTGGCGGGCAACGGTTCCCCGGCCGACACCGCGTACCGCACCGAGGCGAACGAGTCGTCCGGCACGTCGCTGGCCAGCACGCCGGCGAAGAACGTCGGCACGCCGAAGAACAACGTCGGCTTGTCGGCGCGAGCGCGGGCGGCGAACAAGGCCGGCGTCGGCCGCGCCGGTTCCAGCAAGGTCGTGCCGCCGGCGGCGAGCGGGAAGAACGCGGAGTTCCCCAAGCCGTAGGCGAAAAACAGCTTCGGCACGGACAGGAACCGGTCACTCGAAGTCGTCGCCAGGACGGAGTGCGCGTACGTCTCACACACCGCGCGGATGCTCGCGTGCCGGTGCATCGCGCCCTTCGGCTGGCCCGTCGTGCCCGACGTGTACAGCCACAGCGCGGGCGAATCCTCCCACGTGCGAGCGAGTTCCCGGTCCACATCGTCCACAGTGGTCAATTCGGCCCACGCGTGCGTGGCCACACCCGAGGGGAACGCCGCCGCCTCCGCGCGGTCCAGCACCACGTCGGTGACCTCCGGCGCAGCCGCCAGCGCACCGACGGCCTGCGCAGCGAACTCCCCGGACACACACAGCACGCGCGCCCGCGAGTCGGCCAGGACCTTGCCCAGCTCGAGGCCCGTGACCATCGTGGACACCGGCACCGCGACGGCGCCGGCCAGCATCGTGCCGAGGATGCCCGTGAGCAGCTCGACGTCGTCGACCATGCAGAACATCACGCGCTCTTCCGGGCGCACTCCCAGGGAACGCAGGCCCGACGCGACCCGGTAGGCCTCGTCGGTCAGCTCGGCGTAGCTCAGGGTCCGCCGCGCGGAGACGACGGCGGGTGCGTCGGGACGCCCCTGGGCCAGCAGGTACTCGGCGGCGTTGAACCCGCTGCTCATGGGGCCCCCTCTAGGTGAGGTGCACGTACTCGTAGTCGAACGGTTTGCCGTTGATGCCCTGCCTCGGCGGCGCGACCCAGCTGGCGATCTTCCCGCGCTCGTACACCGGGTGCATGAGCGAGCGGACGAACGTCAGATCCTCGGTCGTCGGCAGCCACCGGCTCCGGCTGGCCTCCCACGTGGCCTCGTCGACGATGTTGCCGTCGGGAGTGATGTGGTGGCCGGAGTTTATGCCGACGTCGCGGTTGAAACCAGGGTGCGGCAGCTTGAAGCGGAAGTCGAGGTCCGCGTCCGCGAGGATCTTGTTCCAGCGGTTCACGCCGGTCTGGCAGTCGGCCGTGTACTCGCCGCGCAGGTCGAGGTTCAGCAGCAGGATGGCCTGCAGCTCGTCGGAGGTCCACGTGCCGTCGCCGTTGGGGCGGTCGAGGTCGCGGCTGTCCTCGGTGAGCTTGTGGTCGTCCTTGCGGCGAGTCTCCTGCCAGCGGCCCTTGAGACCCGCGGTGTAGTAGTTCGCGGCGTTCGTGGAGGTCTCGCTGCCGAACAGGTCGAGCGACACCGTGTAGTGGAAGTTCAGGTACCGCTGGATGATGTCGAGCGGGATACCACCGTGCGAGGCGATGTCGAGCGTGTCGTGCTCGCGGATGAGATCCGCGGACCGCTGCACCACGCGGTCGACACCCGTGGTGCCGACGAACATGTGGTGCGCCTCTTCCTTCAGCATGAACTCGCACGTGCGCGAGAGCGGGTCGAAGGAAGACTCCTTCAACGTCCCGAGCTGGTACTTCCCGTCGCGGTCGGTGAAGTAGGTGAACATGAAGAAGGCCAGCCAGTCGGCCGTTTCCTCGTTGAACGCGCCCAGGATGCGCGGCGCGTCGGGGCTGCCGGAGTTGCGCAGCAGCAGGCCTTCCGCCTCGTCACGGCCTTCGCGGCCGAAGTACGCGTGCAGCAGGTAGACCATCGCCCACAGGTGCCGGCCCTCTTCGACGTTGACCTGGAACAGGTTCCGCAGGTCGTACAGGCTCGGCGCGGTCAGGCCCAGCAGCCGCTGCTGCTCGACCGACGCCGGCTCGGTGTCGCCCTGGATCACGATCAGGCGCTGCAGGTCGGCGCGGTACTCACCGGGCACCTGCTGCCACACAGACTCGCCCTTGTGTTCCCCGAACGCGATGCGCCGGTCGGGATCGCGTTCGGCGAGGAAGATGCCCCAGCGATAGTCGGGCACGTTCACGTGGTCGAAGTGCGCCCAGCCCTCACGCCCGACGCTCACGGCCGTGCGCAGGTAGACGCCGTGCGTCTGCAGGGTGGGACCCATCTCGCCCCACCAGTTCATGAACTTCGGCTGCCAGCCTTCCAGCGCCCGCTGCAACCTCCGGTCGTCGGCGAGGTTGACGTTGTTGGGGATCTTGGCGTCGTAGTCGATCCGCTCGGGCATCTCGGTCAGACCCGCTTCCTGTCGAAGATCGCTTTCTGGCCCGTACCGTAGCGGCGCAGCGCGCCTTCGGGACCAGAGGCGTTAGGTCGGGTGAAGATCCAGTTCTGCCACGCGGTGAGGCGGCCGAAGATCTTCGTTTCGATCGTTTCCGGGCCGACGAACCGGTGGTTCGCCTCCATCCCGGTGAGCGCGTCGGGGCTCAGCGAGGCGCGGCCCTCCAGCGCGATCCGGATCTCGTCCTCCCAGTCGAGGTCGTCCGGCGCGTCGGTGACCAGGCCCAGCTCCACGGTCTCGGCCGGCGTCAGCGCGTGGTCGCGCTCGCGCACGAGCCACGCGAGGTGGTCGTCGTCGCCGTAGAACCGCGACTGCAGGCGGGTGAGGCCGTTGCCCATGGGGAACGGGCCGAAGTTGGCTTCCGACAAGGTGATCGACGCGCGTTCTTCACTGTCTTCGTCGTCGATGGGCGGACCGTCCAGGATGTACTGACGGTCGGCGGCCAGCGCGAGCTCCAGCAGCACGCCTGCGAAGCAGCTGCCCGGCTCGATGAGCGCGATGAGCGTGCGGCTGGTGACGTCGAGACGCTTCAGCGTGCGCTTGTAGTAGTGCAGGATTTCGTTGCTCAGCCAGTCTTTCGCGCCGAGCACCTGCTGCTCGTGGGCCAAGACGCCGGCCGGGTCGCCTTCGGTGCGCAGGACCCAGGTGCCGAGCTCGGTTTCGTTGGCGCGCAAGCGGAGGATCGCGTCGTCGAGCTCGCGGGTGAGGCGCAGCAGCCAGCCGTCGGCACCCTCGGCGTGCAGGTCGCCGGGTTCGCCCTCGGGGCCGCGGACGGTGATCGTCGCGATCGAGGCGGGGCGGTCGAAGGTGATGTCGACAAAGCGGTACTTGATGCCGTCGTCGGTGACCTCGGGGTTCAGCGGCGTGAGCCGCACGCCCTGGTCACCCGGCAGGCGCTCGGACTCGGCGGCCAGCTCTCGAGCCCTGGCCAGCACGGATTCGCGGAACCCCACGCGGGGCACGAGCTCGTCGACCAGCCGCCAGTCGACGGCGGTCTTGCCTTTCACACCGTCCGACCGCGTGGCGAACACGTCGGCGAGGTCGCGGCGCACACGGCGCTTGTCGACCACGCGCGTGAGGCCGCCGGTGCCGGGCAGCACGCCCAGCAGCGGCACCTCGGGCAGCGCGACCGTCGACGAGTTGTCGTCTACGAGCAGGATCTTCTCGCACGCGAGCGCGATCTCGTAGCCGCCACCCGCGCAGCTCCCGTTGACCGCGGCCAGGTACCGCTGACCGGAGAACTCGGTGGCGTCCTCGATGCCGTTGCGGGTTTCGTTGGTGAACTTGCAGAAGTTCACCTTCCACTCGTGCGCCGACGACGCGAGCATCCGGATGTTGGCCCCGGCGCAGAACACCTTGTCCTTGGCACTCGTCACGATCACGGCTTTGACGCCGGGGTGCTCGAAGCGCAGGCGCTGCGTGGCGTCGTAGAACTCGATGTCCACGCCAAGGTCGTAGGAGTTCAGCTTCAGCTCGTAGCCCGGCACGAGGCCGCCTTGCTCGTCGACGTCCATCTCGAGCCAGGCGACCTCGCCGTCGACGTCGAGCTTCCAGTGCCGGTAGGTGTCCGGGTGGCGCTCGAACGTCACAGTCGTGGTGGTGGTCACTCCCTGATTGTCTACATATTGCTGACTAGCGTCAATGTTGTGTAGACGCTTGATCGGCGATACTCACCCGGTTGAGCTGCGCCGCCGCCCAGGACACGAAGAGCCACAACGCTATCGCGGCCGCCGTGTCGGTGAAGATCGTCGCGAACCAGAACGCCGGAATCTGCGGCACGCCGACCAGGAAGTGACCCGCGCTGACCAGGCCACCCAGCGAGCAGACCAGCAGAAACCCGAGCGCGCGCCAGTACCGCCCCCGGACGTAGTAGCGGTAGCCGGCCAGCCCGAACCCCGTGAACAGCACCCAGCCGAACCCGACGACGATCTGCGCCGCGAGCACGGGGATCCCCGGGATCTGCGGGTAGTCCTGCGCGCGGATCACGTTGTGCGCGTAGTGGAACGTGGTCGTGAGCAGCGTGAACGCGAGGATCACGCGGAGTGCGGTGAGACCTCGGTCAGGCATTGCCGATCGCCCCCTCTGCGATTTGATAGATCGCTCTAGCGAGAAGGGTAACGCCGGTCCGCCGCTCACACCAGATCAATGCGGTGGTACTTCACCGGATACCCGGCCTTCGCGAACGCCGCCGCCATGGGTTTGTTCGTGACGTCCGTGGCGGCGACGATCGTCTCGGCACCGTGCCCGACCAGCTCGTGCGTGGCCTCGACGAGCAGGTCGTAGGCGTAGTTATGGCCACGCTGCTCCGGCACGACACCGACGTACGCGACGATCGGGACCGTCGGGTTGCGAGCAGGGATGGTGAGGCCGACAAGGTCGCCTTCGGGCGTGTACGCGAGGCGCCACCAGTCGCGCGGGCTGGGGAGCCGGCGGAGGAGGTCGAGGTCTTCCTGCGCCGCCGCGTCGAGGCCGTGCTCGGCGGTGGTGCGGCGGACATGCGCGTCGAGGCTGCCCTGGTGGACGCGGCGGAAGACCTCGAGGATCTTGTCGTCTTGCGGCTCTGCCCGGAACTCGAGGCGACGGGGTCGTTGCGGGAGGCCGTCGGCGACGGTCCAGGTGTAGCGGTAGCGCTCGACGAGCACCTCCATCCCCGCGGCTTCCGCGGCCTCGATCCGGGTTTCGACCTCGGGTTTGACTGCTGGGTCGGCACGCCAGCCGGGCGGGACGGTCAGGGAGTACTCGGCACGGAACGGCGCTTGGCGGAGGACTTCCACGCCGGCGTCGAAGTCGGTGAAGTCGAACCAGTCGAGGACAAGGGGCGCTTCGTCGTTTTTGCGCGCCCACCAGGCCGCGCGTGCCACGGGTTTGCCGTTTCGGGCGGCGATCCAGGTCCACTCGGGACGGTATTCGCCGTGTTGGGCCATTTCTTCGTAGTCCCGCCCGAGCAGGGCGCTGCCCACGCACTGGGTTGCAGGGAGATTGGTGAACAGGTGTTCCTCACCCGCGACGAGCGGGCGCACGACCAGATCGGTCATGAGGTTCCTTCCGGGAGTTCCGCGCTCCCGTCAGGCCCTCGGCACCCTCAGCCGGAGGTGGGAACGCGTGATCGAGTAGCCGAACATGGCGTCCACCTTCTTTCCGTTCGTGAGGGTGCTGGGCGGTACTCAACCGGGTGGGGGCTGGGGTGGTCAACCGGTTTTCACCTCGGTGAGGCGCTCGCGCAGGCGGTGGAGCGTGCGCAGCGTGATCTCGAGGTCTTCGGGTGACAACCCGGCGGCCACGGCGTCGGCCCACCGGACGCGGCGGGTCTCCAGTTCACGAAGGGCCTTCCGCGCCGCAGGGGTCAGGTGGAGCAGGGGCGCGCGGGCGTCAGCGGGGTTCGGCGCCCGGGTGAGCATTCCGTTGCGCAGCAAGCGGTTCACCGTTTCCTGCACGCTCTGCCGGCGCAAGCCCCGGCGGCGGGCGAGGTCGGCGGCCGTGGTGGGCCCGTCTTCGAGGAAGCCGAGGACCTGCCACTGGGCGGCGGTGAGGCCGACCGGGGCGGTGAGGGCATCGCCGGTGGCGAGGAGGGTGCCGTTGGTCAGGAAGACGTCGTTGACGAGCTGGGTGAGGCGCTGCGCCCGGTCGGTCATGCGTGCTAGCGTCCCATATTGACAGGCACCTGTCGAAGGGAGAACGGCATGGAGATGCCACGAAGAGGCGAGGCGCACGAGGCGCTGAGCGCGTTGGTCGGGGACTGGGCCGGGGTCGAGGAGCTCGAGGCCTCGCCCTGGGCGCCCGCGTCGACGGCAAAAGCGAAGGCCGAGTACCGGGCCGCGCTGGACGGGTTCGCGGTGGTGCAGGAGTACGTCCAGACGCGGGAGGACGGCAGCGACTTCCTGGGCCACAACGTTTTCACCGTCGACCCGGCCACGCAGGAAACGCTCTGGTACGGCTTCGACAGCTACGGCTTCCCGCCCGGCGAGCCCGGGCGCGGCGGGTGGCGCGAAGGGACCCTTCACCTCGAGAAGCGCACCCCGCGTGGCGTCGCGAGGCATCGGCTCCGGCCGGAAGGCGACACACTCACCCACGAGATCGACGTGAAGATGGGCGACGCCGCGGAGTTCAGCCCGTTCCTCCGCGCCCGCTACGTACGTACGCGGTAAGAAGGGGCATGAGCGAGTCGACCACCCAGGCCAACGGCGTCACCCTCTGCCACGAGGAGTTCGGCGCCGCGACGGCCCCGCCGCTGGTGCTGATCATGGGCCTCGCCGCGCCGATGACCTGGTGGGACGACGACTTCTGCGAGCAGCTCGCCGGCCGCGGCTTCCGCGTGATCCGCTTCGACAACCGCGACGCCGGGCGCTCGCAGCGCATGACCGGGCGCGCCGACGTCGTGCGCGCCTACCTTCTGCGCGCGGCGCCGTACTCGGTGGCCGACATGGCCGACGACACCGCCGGCCTGCTCGACGCCCTCGGCATCGAGCGCGCCCACGTCGTCGGCGCGTCGCTGGGCGGCATGATCGCGCAGACGCTCGCCATCCGGCACCCGGGCCGCGTCCGGTCGCTGACGTCGATCATGTCCACCACCGGCAGCCGCTTGATCGGCCACCCGAGCCCGCGCGCGGCCGCGTCGATGCTGGCGCCGCAGCCGCGCAGCCGCGAGGAGTACGTCGAGCTGCTGGTCAAGACGTTCCGACTCATCGGCTCCCCCGGCTACCCCTTCGACGAGAAACGCATCCGCGAACGCGCCGAACGCACCTTCGACCGCGGCGTCAACCCAGGCGGCGCCGCGCGCCAGCTCGCCGCGATCCTCTCGACCCGCGACCGCACGGCTGCCCTGCGCCGCCTCACACTCCCGTCACTCGTCATCCACGGCGCGCGCGACCCGCTCGTCCACGTCTCCGGCGGCCGCGCCACGGCCCGCGCCCTGCGCGCAGACCTTGACGTCGTCCCGGGCATGGGCCACGACCTGCCGGAACCCGTGTGGCCCCGCGTGCTGGACGGCATCGCGCGGGTGGCGGCACAGGCCTGATCACCGTCCGAAGTGGACAAGATCAGTGGTTACAGCGTGATCACACCCAGGTGCGTGAAGTGCGCGGCCAGCCGGGAATCGGGACGGACCTCGACCGGTTCGGTGAGGCCACCGGTCATCACGAGCAGACCTTCCACTGCGTCGACACCGGCCAGCGCCTGCGCCGGGTGGCCCACCGCGGCCCCCGTGGCCGTGTCGACGATCTGGCCGTCGACTTCCAGCAGCACGGCTTCCAGCGTGAGGTCGAGTCCGTCCGGCGAGATCCCGACGGGGCCGAGCCGGACGGCCGTGACGGCACCGTCGTCGAGCAGCGCAACGCCGCCATACACACGCGAGACGGCTTCGAGCGCGGTCACCCCGGGACCGACCACACCCTGAACCAGCCGGAAAACCAGCACCGGCTGCACCCGCATCCGGGCAGCCACGGGAACCACGGGCGCCGTGAGCATCTCGTCCGTCAACAGCACGCGTCCTCCTCGGCTGCGAACACCGCGGTCACACTGCCGAGCCCGGCCATCGTCGCGACGACCGTGTCCCCCGGCCCCACCGGAAACGCGCGCGTCATCGACCCCGGCAGCACCACGTGCCCCGGCTCCAGCGTCACGCCGAGCGGGCCGACGGTGTTGGCCAGCCACACGAGCGCATTCACCGGCGAACCCAGCACGGCGCCGCCGGCGCCGGTCGCGGCGAGCGTGCCGTTCACGTGCAGGGTGCAGCCGGTGAGCCGCAGGTCCACGTCAGCCAGGGCCGTCGGCCGGCTGCCGAGCAGGACACCGCCGGACGAGGCGTTGTCGGCGATCGTGTCGAACAGCGAAATGCGCCAGTCGCGGATGCGCGAGTCGACGATCTCCAGCGCCGGCAGCACGAAGTCGACGGCCCGCACGACGTCGGCCACCGTCACACCCGGCCCACGCAGAGGCGCGCCGAGTACGAACGCGATCTCCGGCTCGATCCGCGGCTGCAGGAACAGGCCCGCTGGGATGGGCTGGTGTTCAAGGTGGAACATCGAGGCGGTGAGGTGGCCGTAGTCGGGCTGGTCCACGCCCATCTGCCGCTGCATCGCGGCCGACGCGAGCCCCACCTTGTGACCGCGCACGACGTCGCCTGCCTCGACCCAGCGGCGCACAAGCTCGAGCTGGATCCGGTAGGCGTCCTCGGCCGTCCCACCCGCGAACGGCTCGACGGGCTCTCGCCGTTCGTGGGCCCGGACCAGGCTGTCGACGACTTCGCGCAGGTGCTCCACGCCGTCGAACTCTCCCGGACCGGCCGGCACCGGCCAAGGCGTTCGTTCCACTGGACGGCACGCCACAGTCTCTCGCGCAGAAACTTCTTGCGCGCGAGAGATTTGAAGAGTAGGTTTTGAAGCATCAGCCCCAGAGAGGACGTGACCGGAAATGGCACCCACCGAGACAGACGTCGCGAAGCTCACCGAAGCCCGTGACCAGCTGCGGGACAAGCACCTCCACCCGGCCGCCGTCCGGCCCACGACCGCGGGCCGCGGCATCCACCACACCGCGCTGCTCTCCAGTGACGTCGAGCGGACGATCAACTTCTACCAGGACGTGCTTGGCTTCCCGCTCACCGAGCTGATCGAGAACCGCGACTACCCCGGCTCCAGCCACTTCTTCTTCGACGTCGGCAACGGCAACGCGGTCGCCTTCTTCGACCTGCCGGGCCTCGACCTCGGCCCGTACGCGGAGGTCCTCGGCGGCCTGCACCACCTCGCGCTCTCGCTGACGCCGGAGAATTGGGCCGGCGCGCGCGACCGCCTCGACAAGGCAGGCGTGAAGTACCTGGAGGAGAGCGGCACGTCCATCTACTTCACCGACCCCGACGGTGCGCGCATCGAGCTCATCGCCGACGACCTCGGTGAGATGTACGGCTCGAAGATCGGCTGACGCGGAATCCTCCTCTTTCGAACGGCGTTCAATCGACATGCAACCTGAAGAAATCCTCGCGAACGCCACGACGGTCGCGGTGGTCGGCCTGAGCCGCGACCCGGCGAAGGCCGCGCACGGGGTGCCGGCCACGCTGCAGGCCCACGGTTTCCGCATCATCCCCGTGCACCCGTCGGCCACGGAGCTGCTCGGCGAGAAGGTCTACCGGTCCCTGAAGGACATCCCGGAGCCGGTGGACCTCGTCGACGTCTTCCGCCCGGCCGCCGAGGCCCCGGGGATCGCGGCCGACGCCGTCGCCATCGGTGCGAAAGCGCTGTGGCTGCAGCAGGGCATCGTTTCCGCCGAGGCGAAGCGCATCGCGGAGGAGGGCGGGCTCGAGTACGTGGAGAACCGCTGCACCGCGGTGGTCCGCGCGGTCGCCGCGATCTCGAAGAACTGATCGCGGCCTGCCTAGGGCATCATCAACGCGTAGCAGCGTCCGCCGGCCGAGGCGCGCTCCTGGCCGGCGAGGCACCGTGACCGACGAACAGCCCCATCACCGCGGCGACCGGGCCGTTTTCGCCGAAGACCTGCGTGCCGACGGCGAACCGGAGGCCGAGTTCAACCCCGGCATCTCCGGGCGGCTGCCCCGGAAGAACGTCGCCGCCGGCGCGCTCGTGCGCGACGATCAGGGCCGGGTGCTGTTCGTCGACCCGACCTACAAGCCATTCCTGGAGATCCCCGGGGGCATGGTCGAGGACGACGAGTCCCCGCTCGCGGCCTGCCACCGTGAGGTCCGGGAGGAGCTCGGCCTCGAGCTCAAACTGGGGCGGCTGCTGCTCGTCGACTGGATGCCGACGCACGGCGTCTGGCGCGACAGCCTGCAGCTGATCTTCGACGGCGGCACCCTCAGCCACGCGCAGATCCGGGCCATCGACCCGGCCGGCGACGAGCTCGGCGGCTTCGAGTTCCTGGACCTGGACGCGGCCAGGCCACGGCTGCGGCCGTCCAAGTCCAGGCGCGTGACACTGGCGCATCAAGCCCTGCTCTCTGGCGAGACTTGCTACGGAGAGTTCGGCCGCCCAGCGCAGTAGCGCAGCTCAGTTCGGCATCGACTGCGGCCCTGTCGGGACCGACGGCGCCGGGTTGTCGCGGACCTGGACCTGCGCCTGCAGCAGGTCCGCCGTCGTCGCCGGGTAGTGCAACGCGCGGTTGTCGCGCGGGTAGCGCGAAGGCTGCCGGTCGAACCGGAACGCCGACGTCAGGTCACCGACGGTACGGCGGCGCCAAGCGCTGATGTGCGGCTCCCGCACGCCGAACCGCGCTTCGAGCAGCCGGATCAACGACGTGTGGTCGAACGTCTCCGAGCTCACGTACCCGCCGGCCGTCCACGGCGACACCACCACGGTCGGCACGCGGAACCCGAGGCCGATCGGCACGCCGCCGACGAACTCGTCCGGGGTGCCGGCGGGCGGGGTCGGCGGGGCGACGTGGTCGAAGTACCCGTCGTTCTCGTCGTAGGTGAGGATGAACGCCGTCTTGGCCCACACGTCCGGGTTGGCGGCGATCGCGTCCAGTTTCGACGCGATGTACTGCGCGCCCGCCGCGGGCATCCAGTTCGGGTGCTCGGTCTGCGCCGAGGGCGCCACCAGCCACGAAACGGCGGGCAGGTTGTCGTTGCGGGCGTCGTGCTCGAACCAGCCCGCCGACTTCTTCACCATCGCGTTCTTGTGGAGCGGCGACGACTTCGGCGCGTCCGCGAACTGGCGGAACCAGGCCAGCGCGTTGTCGTCGTAGTTGTCCTCCTCCTGGTAGATCCGCCAGGAAACGCCGGCCTCGGTGAGCCGCTCCGGGTAGGTCCTCCAGGACAGCGCCGGGTTGTCCGACGACATGAAGTTGGTGTTCGCGGGTCCGCCGGCGGTGCCGTGCGGGTCGATCCAGCCGGTCCACATGTAGAGCCGGTTGGGGTTCGTCGGGCCGATCACCGAGCAGTGGTAGTGGTCGCAGACCGTGAACGCCTCGGCGAGCGCGAAGTGGAACGGGATGTCGTCGCGGTCGTAGTAGGCCATGGTCTTGGCACCCTTGGCCTCGATCCAGCGGTCCATTTTCCCGTTGTTCCACGCGGTGTGCTGGTCGGTCCAGTCGTGCGGGAGACCGGGTGTGGCCTGCGCGCTCGTCTCGCGCGTGTTGTAGCGGAACGGCAGCAGGTAGCCGTCCGGGTGGCCGCTGTAGGGCTGCTGGAAGACGGAGTTGCCGCCTGCGAGTTTCAACGCGTGCGGGTCGACGAAGCCGCGCACACCGTCCATGGTGCCGAAGTAGTGGTCGAACGAGCGGTTCTCCTGCATCAGGATCACGATGTGCTCGATGTCCTCGAGCCGCCCCGGCCGGCGCGCGGGCTCGGCCAGCGCCTTGCGGACGTTCGCCGGCAGCGCGAGCGATCCGGCGGCGGCCGCGGCGGCCGCGGCAGCGCCCAGAACCCGGCGCCGGGTGAACTCGCTCACGCTCTCACTCCAAAGTGGACGATACGATCGTTTCCGGTGTCCGCCACGAAAATGCGGCCCTGGGCGTCCACTGCCACGCCGAGCGGGAAGCTCAAGGCGCCGGGACCGTCGGTGCCGAACTCGGCACGGTACGGGCCGGTGGTGCGGAACTGCGCGACCCAGCCGTAGTCGGGGACGGTCACGTACGCGTCGCCCTGGGTGTTGAGCGCGACGCCCGCGGGGTTGGACAGGCCGCCGAACTCGCTGTGCTGGCCGCCGCCGATCGAGCCGATCGCCTTGCCGTCGCCGGAGTAGTGCACGACCGCGACGCTGCCGCTCGCGGCGCGGCCGTTCTGCACGATCCACGCGCCGCCCGCGCCGTCGCTGACGATGCCCTGCGGCGAGCTGACCTTTTCGGTGATGTCGGTGAGCGCCTTGCCCGTATGGGTGTCGAAGCGGGCCACGCGCTGGTGGCCGGTGTCCGAGACGAGCAGCCGGCCCGCGGTGTCGATGGCGACGCCACGCGGGTTGTCGAGCTTGCCGGCGCCGTACTCGCGCGCGAAGCCGCCCCACCAGGAGTACTGGACCACGCGGTTGTTGCCGGTGTCGGCCACGTAGACGTTGCCCGCGTGGTCCACGGCCACGGCCTGCGGCGCCTTGAACCGGCCGGCGAGCACGCGCACCAGCCGGCCGTCGCGAGTGAAGGCCTGCACGCGGTCGTTGCCGGTGTCGGCGACCCAGATCTGGCCCCGTGCGTCGACCGTGAGGCCGGCCGGGCTGCTGAACTGCGACGGTCCGCGGCCGCTGCGCCCGAACGCGCCCTGGTACACGGGCGGCGGCGTCTGCGGCGTCGGGCGCACGACGAAGCGCACGGGTTCGGCGAGCCAGGCGTAGCCGTCGTTCGCGAGGTAGAACGCGACGTAGTTCCCGGGGCCGAGAGAGCCGGTGGAGAACGAGACGGTGCCGGTCGCGAGCGGGGTGTACTCCCACAGCGTCGACGGGCCGACGTAGGACTGGTCGACGGGACCGCCGCCCGGGTCGGAGTAGAGCCCGACCCAGTTCTTCGGGGTCACCGACGACTGGGGCGTCGTGTAGGTGAAGGTGATCAGCTCGCCCTGCTCCACGGAGGGCGCACTGCTGACCAGGGTGCCGGTAGCCACGGGCACAGCATCCACTGGCACGGTCGTACCAGGAAAGCCGGGGTGGTGGGTGTTCAGGAAGAGTTCGCTCAGGTGACGAGCCGGTAGCCGACCCCGCGCACGGTCTCGATGGTGTGGGTGCCGAACGGGGCGTCGATCTTGCGCCGGAGGTAGCCGACGTAGACCTCGACCACGTTCTCGTCGCCCTCGTAGTGCGCGTCCCACACGTGACCGATGATCTCGTTCTTCGTCAGCGCCGCGCCCTGGCGGCGGAGCAGGAACTCGAGCAGACCGAACTCGCGGGCGGTCAGGTCGATCCGCCGCTCTCCCCTGTGGACGGTGCGGGCGGCGGGGTCGAGTTTGAGGTCGCCGGCCGCGAGCACGGCGGGGCGGGCGGGGGCACCTCGTCTGAGCAGGGCCCGGAGGCGGGCGACGAGGACGACGAAGGAGAAGGGTTTGGACAGGTAGTCGTCGGCGCCGAGGTCGAACGCGTCGGCCTCGTCGTACTCGCCGTCCTTGGCGGTGAGCATGAGGACGGGCGTCCAGTTCTCCTTGGCCCGCAGGCGTTTGAGGACTTCGTAGCCGGAGAGCTCGGGGAGCATGATGTCGAGCACGACGGTGTCGTAGTCGTGCTCGGTGGACGACCACAGGCCGTCGGGTCCGGTGTGGACGACGTCGACGGTGAACCCCTCCGCGACGAGTCCCCGGCGCAGGGTTTCGGCGAGCTCGCGCTCGTCCTCGACGATCAGCAGCCGCACGGTCAGTCCTCCTCGAGGCAGGGCAGTTCGATCCGGAAGTGGGCGCCCGGATAACTGGGGTCGGTGACGTCCACATAGGACGCTTGGCCGCCGTGGCGCGCGGCAATGCCCGCGACGATCGGGAGGCCGAGGCCGGTGCCGCCGTGGCCGCGCTGTCGCGAGGCGTCGAGCCGGACGAACCGTTCGAAGACGCGCTCGCGGTCTTCGGGCGCGACGCCGGGGCCGTCGTCGCTGACCTCGACCACGGCGGTGTTTTCGTGGACCCAGCTGGCGATGCGGACGCGTTCGCGGGCGTGGCCGCGGGCGTTGTCGACGAGGTTGCGCACGGCCCGTCTCAGCTGTGCTTCGCTGCCACGGACTTTGGCCGGCCCGGCGCGGACCTCGATCGTGACGGGACCTTCCGCGCGGATGCGCCTGCCCTCGGCGCGGACGATGTCGTCGAGGTCCACTTCGGTCGTGGCGGGGCGGTCGGTGGTGTCGTCGGTGCGGGCGAGCATGAGGAGGTCGTCGACGAGTTCACGCAGGCGCGCGGTTTCCCGGGTGATCACGGGGACGAGCTCGCCGGTCGTCTCGGGGTGGCGGCCGGAGACGTCGAGGGCGGTGCTGATCGTCGAGAGCGGACTGCGGAGCTCGTGGCTGGCGTCGGCGACGAACCGGCGTTGCGCGGCTTGGGCGGAGTGCAGCCGGGTGAGCATCTCGTTGAGAGTCACGGCGAGGCGGTGGACCTCATCGTTACCGGGTGGCAACGGGACTCTCGCGGTGAGGTCCCTTGTGGACACTTCGGCGACGGTGCGGCGCATGCGTTCCACCGGCCTCAGTGCCGCGCCGACGGATCGGTGGACGGCGAATCCGGCAATGGCGAGGACTGGCAGGGAAATCAGGGCCAGCAGAAGGGTGAGCCGGGTCGAGGCTTCGGTGACGGGTTCGAGGGATCTCGCCGAGATGACGATGTAAGGCCCACCCGGTCCCCTGACGCCTTGGGAAACGACGCGGTAGTCGGCGCCGTCGCCGTTCAGGTCCAGCGGCAGGGTTTCGACGGTTTCCCGGCCGGGCTCCGGCCGGTTCGCGGTCAGCGGCGGGTGGCCGGTGATGGCGGGGTCGCCGGCGATGGGCGTGCCGACCTTGTCGAGCACCTGCGTGACGGCCTCGGTGTCGCCGGTGCTGGCGACGTCGCTGGCGGAGAGGTCGCGTGAGCCTTCGCGGACGAGCTGGATGGCGACCTGCCGGCCGGTGCTGCGCGCGCTCTCCGTCACGCTGCGGTCGAGCGATTCTTCGAGCAGCACGACGACGACCACGCACGCCACCGCGATGGCCAGCGCCAGCACCACCACCGCGACGGCCGTGGTCCGCATCCGGACACCGATCACCGCTCGCACGTACGCAGGGTAACGATTTCCGGGCCGGGTGCCGGCGGCTGTCCTATTCGGACTTGTGAATGATTTGTTAGTCGTCCTAACGATCGGAGGTTGAACCATTCAGGGCAACCTTGACCTGCCATAATACGAAAGTAGGTCAAGATCTTCCGTCCATACATCCGAGGTGTTAGCGTCCAACCCCGCTTAGCGGAAACACGTGCCGATGAGCGGGAATTTGGGCGAAGGGGCGAACGACGTGACGGAACGAGGGCTGGACCAGAGCGGCACGCTGGAGCGAGGGCTCGCGGTGCTGGAACACGTGGGGCAGCACCAGGAGATTTCCACCAACGCGATCGCGAGGCAACTAGGGCTCTCGCGAAGCGCGGCGTACCGCATCGTCGGCACTCTCAAGCGGCTCGAATACCTCGAAGCGGACACCGTGACCGGCCGCGTGCGCCTCGGCACGCGCCTCGTCGAACTCGGCGCCCGCGCGATGGCCGCGACCGACCTGCACCGCTGCGCGCCGCGCTACCTGGCGTCCCTGGCCGAACGCTCGGGCGAGACGACCTACCTCGCCGTGCCCGACAACGACACCATGGTCTACGTCGCCACCGAGCGCAGCGCCAGCGCCGTCACACTCGCCTGCCGTCTCGGCACGCGCCGCCCCCAGCACGCGACCTCGCTGGGCAAGGCGTGGCTCGCGGCGTTGCCGGAGATGGACCGGGTGGAGCGCGTGCGCCGCATGAAGCTCGACAGCCTCACCCTCAAGACCATCATCGACCCCGGCCGGCTCCTCGACGACCTCGCCCGCACGAGCCGCCGCGGGTGGGCCATCGACGACGTCGAGAATGAGCCTGAAGTGGGTTGCGTCGCCGCCGCCGTCCGCGACCACTCCGGGCGGCCCATCGCGGCGATCAGCGTGGCCGGTCCGGCGCCCCGGGTGCTGCGCCGCGTGGAGGAACTGGGCGCGACCGTGGCGGGGACGGCTGCGGCGCTTTCGCTTCGGCTGGGGTACGTCCGGAGCCGGTAGGGCTCCTCGTCTCGTCCCAGCCCAGCTCCGGCTCGGCTTCGGTCCACCCGCGACCGACAGCCCTCGCGCCGGCTGCCACCGCGACCGGCTCGACCCTCCGCCGGGCTCGTGCCGCGGCAACTCCGCGCACCCCAGCCCGAGCCAGCCTGACACACGCCAAACCGGTCGCCGTCGTGACCAGTAAACCCGACCCACCCCAGGCTTGGCTCCGGCCGCAGCCGAAACACCCGCCGCCAGCGTTGGCCGGCTCGGCATCCGCCGTGGTCGGCAGGAAACGAAACCCCTGGGTCTCCCGGAACCGCCGCAGTCGGGAGGGCCGGACGGATCAGCGAAGGGGCTGACGCGTGACCTGGATCCAGGATTACCAACCGGCGGGCGGGCTGTGGGTGTCCGCGGTGCTCGCCGCGCTGCCGATCATCGTGTTGCTGGTGGCGCTGGGCGTCGTGAAGCTGTCGGCGCACCTGTCGGCGGCGTTGGCGCTCATCACGGCGCTCGGGGTGGCGCTGCTGCTCTACCGGATGCCGGTGGGGCTCGCGCTCGACTCGGCCGTGATGGGCGTGGTCTTCGGCGTGTGGTCGGTGGCGTGGATCGCGTTCCACGCCGTGTACTTCCACAACGTCACGGTGACCACGGGCCGCTTCGACAGCATCAAGCGCGTGCTCGCCGGGTTCAGTGAGGACCGGCGGCTGCAGGCGTTGCTGATCGCGTTCAGTTTCGGGGCGCTGCTGGAGGGCGTCGCGGGCGGTGGGTCGCCGATTGCGATCACGGCGGCGATGATGGCAGCGCTCGGGTTCCCGCCGGTGAAGGCCGTGGTGCTGGCGTTGCTGGCGAACACCGCGCCGGTGGCGTTCGGCGGGCTCGGCAACCCGTTGATCGTGCTGGGCCGCCTCACCGGGCCGATCATGCACCTCAAGCCGGAAGAGGCGACGGCCGCGTTCTCGTCGATGGTCGGGCGGCAGGTGCCGTTCCTGGCGGTGATCATCCCGGCCTTCCTGATCGTCGTGCTGGCCGGCTGGAAGAAGATGCTGGAGGTCTGGCCCGCCGTCGTCACGGCCGGGCTGGCGTTCGCGCTCATGCAGTTCGCGGCGTCGAACTACATCAGCGCGAGCCTCGTCGACGTGCTCGCCGCCCTCGCCGCGATGGCCGCGCTGTACGTGCTCACGCGGTTCTGGCAGCCGAAGACCGTGTGGCGTTTCGAGGGCGAGGAACCCGTCAAGTCGGCGAGCCTGGGCGCGGCGAAGTCCGAACCTGGTGCGCTCTACGCGTGGATGCCGTACGTGATCCTGATCGTCGCGATCTTCCTGTCGCGGATCGGCACGATCTTCGCGCACCTGCCCGTGTGGTTGGACCTCACGAAGCTGCTGCACAAGGCCGACTGGGTGTTCGCGTGGCCGGGGCTGCACAACCACGTGATCCAGCATGCGCCGATCACGCCGAAGGACACGCCGTACGCGGCGACGTTCACCGTCGACTTCCTCTTCTCCCCCGGCACGATCGCGCTCATCGCCACTGTGATCGCCGGCTTCGCCATGGGCGCGCGGCCGAAGCAACTGGTGCAGACGTACCGCAACACGTTGCACCAGATGCGCTGGGCGCTGGCGACGATCTTCATGATCCTGGCCATCGCGTTCGTGATGAACTACTCCGGCGCCACGCAGACGCTCGGCCTCGCGCTGGCCACGACCGGCGTGCTGTTCCCGATCTTCTCCGCCTACATCGGCTGGCTCGGCGTTTTCCTGACCGGCTCCGACGCGTCGACCAACAGTCTTTTCGGGCCCATGCAGGTGATCTCCGCGCAGCAGTTGCACCTCAACCCCGTGCTGGCCGGCGCCACGAACACGTCCGGCGGCGTGATGGGCAAGATGATCTCGCCGCAGAACCTGTCGATCGGCGCGACGGCGATCGGGCAGAGCGGCAAGGAAGGATCACTGCTGCGCCAGACGTTCCTGTGGTCGCTCGCCCTCACCGCCGTGGTCGGCGTGATCTCACTGCTGCAGGCGACCATACTCGGTTTCATGATCCCCTGACACGGTTTCAGCGTTTCCGGGCAACCAGTCACCGTCCACTGTAGGCGGTGACTGGGCTGTCCGGATGAAAACCGGACACACCCGGCTCTGCGCGACCTACCGTGGTGCACATGCCACTGACGCTGATCAAAGGCACGTTCCAGCTGCTCGGTGCCGCACCGGACGGCGACTCCGTCCGGTTCTACCCCGACGACCCTTCCGCCACGAAGAAGGCCGGCCTGCGCGTCCGCCTCAACTCCCGTGGCGGTATGCAGCTGCGCCTCGACGCCATCGACGCGCTCGAGACCCACTACCGTCCGCGTGGCGGCGAGATGCTGCACCAGCCCGCCGGGCTCGGCGACGCCGCGGCCGACCGGCTCGTGTCACTGCTGGGTTTCACGTCCGTCATGCGGGGCGAAGGTGGCATCGTCACGGCGGCGAAGCCGGAGAAAGTCGCGGGGCACATCCTCACGCGCTTCGCCGACAAGTACGGCCGCGCGGTCGCGTTCGCCTTCCCGGGTCAGCGGCCCGGCCGTTCAGTGGACGGCAGCGAGGTGTTCCTCGATACGAAAACGCTGAAGAACTCGGTGAATTTCCAGTTGATTTCGGAGGGTCTCACGTATCCGACGTTCTATTCGCTGTTGTACGTCGATCTGCGCCAGGCGCTGGCCGATGCTGCCTCGTCCGCGCGAGCGTCGGGGAGCGGTGTGTGGGCAACGGACGTGACCACTGAGGGTTTTCGGCTCCGGTCGCGGGCTCAGCTGCAGGATGAGCTCGTACTACTGCCCAAGCTGTTCCGCCGACTGGCCGATTACCTTGCTCTGGACGAGACGGGCGGCGTCTCGCTGGCCGGCTTCGCCCACTTCCTCGACACGCGCGACGACCGGTTGTTCACCGTCCCGGAAGGACAGTCGACGGAGCTCGCGACTCTGGTGGAGGTGAAGCGGCAGACGGTGAAACTGGTGGTGCCGCCGGAACGAATCGTGTTCGTGGAAGCGTGAAGAACGCCGATCAGCAAGCCGCCGCTCGGTCGAGCAGCAGAGTGCGCTCGCGTGCGTTCCCCGTCATGTCCGCCGCGCGTTCGAACTCCGCCTTCGCTTCGGCCAGACGGCCCAGCTTCACCAGAAAATCCCCCCGGACACTCGGCAGGAGGTGGTAGTTCTTCAACGCCGGCTCGTCCTTCAGCTTGTCCACCAGCTCCAGCCCGGCCTCAGGCCCCTCGGCCATCGACACCGCCACCGCCCGGTTCAGCTCGATCACCGGCGAAGGCGTCAGCTGCGCAAGCCCCGTGTACAACGCGGCGATCCGCGCCCAATCCGTTTCCTCCGGCACCCGCGCCCGGGCATGACACGCGGCGATCGCCGCCTGCGCCGAATAGGGCCCGTAAGCACCCTCGGCCAGTTCCTCCGAACGAGCCAACGCCGCAAGCCCACGACGGATCAGCAACTGGTCCCAACGACCCCGATCCTGCTCCATCAACAACACCGGTTCCCCGGACGGCCCGGTCCGCGCGGCCGACCGCGAAGCCTGGATCTCCAGCAGCGCCGCCAACCCGTGGACCTCGGGTTCCGTTGGCATGAGCCCCGTGAGCACGCGGGCCAGCCGGAGGGCGTCTTCGCACAGGGCGGGGCGCAGCCAGTCGTCGCCGTGGGTGGCGGAGTAGCCCTCATTGAAGATCAGGTAGATGACTTCCAGCACGGACGACAGGCGGGCCATCCGCTCTTCGCCGACGGGGACCTCGAAGGGCACCTTCGCGTCGGCCAGCGATTTCTTCGCGCGCACGATCCGTTGCGCCACAGTGGATTCCTTGACGAGGAACGCGCGGGCGATCTCATCGGTGGTGAGGCCGCCGAGCATGCGCAGCGTGAGGGCGACGCGCGCCGGAGTGGGGAGCACCGGGTGGCAGGCCGTGAAGACCAACCGGAGGATGTCGTCCTCGATGTGTTCCTCGTCGAGGACCGCGTCGAAGTCGTCGAGGTCCGGCTCGAAGACCTGCTGCTCCCGGCCGAGCTCGTCGAGCTTGCGGCCGAACGTCTCGTTGCGGCGGAACTGGTCGATGGCGCGGCGTTTGGCGGTGGTCATCAACCACGCGCCGGGGTTGCGCGGCACGCCGGTCTCCGGCCACTGCTCCAGAGCGGCGACCAGCGCGTCCTGCGCGAGCTCCTCCGCGAGCCCGACGTCGCGCACCATCCGCGCGAGGCCCGCGATCACCCGCGCCGACTCGATCCGCCAGACCGCCTCCACGGCACCGTGCGTCTCCACGGGCCCATCAGACAGGCTGGCCCGCCCGAGAGCAAGCCTCGGGCGGGCGCGGCGTCACGGAACGAGCGGCCTGATCTCGACGACGCCCGCCTGCAGGTCGGGGTTGGGCGCGCGCTTGAGCAGCTCGACGATCTCCGCCACCGACTCCCCCTGCAGGACCCACAGCCCGGCCACGAGCTCCTTCGTCTCCGCGAACGGCCCGTCCACCACCTGCGGCTGCGGCTCGCCGTCGAAGTAGACCAACCGCGCGCCCTTCGAGCTGGGGGCGAGGCCCTCGGCCTGCACGAGGTGCCCCGACGCCGCCAGCTCTTCGTTGAACTTCGTCATCTGCGCCATCAGCTCGGCGCTCGGCATGACGCCGGCCTCGGAGTCGGCGTTGGCCTTGACCATCGCGAGGAAGCGCATCACGCGTTCTTCGCGGCTTCCGCGCGCAGCTTCTCCTCGGCCGCCCGCAGCTCCGGCGTCAAGTTGTCGCCGAAGTCCTCGGCCTCGGCGATGCGCCGGATCTCGATCTCATGGTGCGCGCCGTCCGTGTTGGGCACGCGCTTCACCCACTCGATGACCTCTTCCTTCGACTTCACCTGCAGGATCCAGAAGCCGGCCACGAGCTCCTTGGACTCGGCGAACGGGCCGTCGATCACGGTCGGCTCGGTGTTGCCCGCGAAGCGCACGCGCGCACCGTCGGCGCTCGACGTGAGGCCCTCACCGGCGAGCATCACGCCCGCCCGGACGAGCTCCTCGTTGAACTTGCCCATCTCGGCGAGCATCTCGGTGGTCGGCAGCTGGTTGGCTTCGGACTCTTCGCTCGCCTTCATGATCACCATGAACCGCATCGGGAGATCCTCTCTCTGTGGTCTTGCCGTCACGCTTACGTCGAACGGGCGGCCACTGGATCGACAAGGCCCCCGAACTTTTTCCCCGCGGCCGAAACTAGCAGGTCAGGCACCTACCCGGGGGACAAATCGGGCGTGGGAGAATTCTCGGTCGTGGCGCACCTCCCCGACGACCTGCGAACCGCCCTCGACCACGAGCTCGGCCGCTTCCCCGAATCCCGGCTCGCCCAGGCGGTCGACAAGCTCAGCTCGCGCTACCGCTCCGGCGAAGCCGCGACGTCGCCGATCCTCACCTCGGAGCTCGACGTCGCCGCCTACGCGGGTTACCGCATGCCGGCCACGTACTCGGCCGTCAGCTCCGTGCTCAGCGAAGTGGCGGCGGCCGCGCCCGAGTTCGCGCCGCGCACGCAGCTCGACGTCGGCGGCGGCACGGGCGCGGCGATCTGGGCCGCGGCCCGCGCGTGGCCGACGCTGGAAAAGTGCACCGTCGTCGAGCAGGTCGCCGGCGCGCTCACCCTGGGCCGGAAACTCGCGGCGAGCGCCGCGGACGCGGCGGTCCGCGGGGCGACGTGGCAGCGCGGGCTGATCGATCCGTCGTCGCCGCTGCCGGCCGCCGACCTGGTGACGCTGTCGTACGTCCTGGGTGAGCTGCCGGAACGCACACGCGACGAGGTCGTGCGCTGGCTCGCCGCGTCGGGTGGTGCGGTGGCGCTGATCGAGCCCGGCACGCCCGCCGGGTTCGCCCGCGTCCGCGCGGCGCGCGACGTGCTGCGCGGCCTCGGCCACACGGTGCTCGCGCCGTGCCCGCACGACGACGAGTGCCCCGTCAAACCCGGCGAGGACTGGTGCCACTTCGCCGCGCGTCTGCCGCGAAGTGGCGTGCACCGGCGCATCAAGGCGGGCACGCTGGGGTTCGAGGACGAGAAGTTCTCCTACGTCGTCGCGGCGCCGGCGGGCGTCGCGGCCGACCGCGCCGACGCGCGGATCCTGCGGCACCCGCGCAAGCACAAGGGCTTCGTGCAGCTCGACCTGTGTACGGTGGATGGCCTCGCTTCCGGCGTCACCGTGTCCAAGCGCCACGGCCCCCGCTACCGCGCCGCGCGCGACGCGGAATGGGGCGACGCTTGGACCACGAACACCGGGACCACAAAGGAGTAGTCCGATGGGGAAGGTCGTCGCGGAGATCAGCATGTCGCTCGACGGTGTCGTCGCCGGCCCGGGCACGGACACCGACAACCGCCTCGGCCGCGACGGCGAGCTGCTGCACACCTGGATGGCCCACGGCACCGAGGCCGACCACGACGTGATGGCCGGGTTTTTCACCGGCACCGGCGCGTTCGTGCTCGGGCGCACCACGTTCGACATGGGCATCGACGTCTGGGGCCCGGACGGCGCCTTCGAGCGGCCGGCGTTCGTCCTCACCCACCGCACGGCCGAGCCGCTGGAGCGCGGGAAGACCACGTTCACCTTCGTCACCGACGGCCCGGAAGCCGCGCTGGCTCAAGCCCGAGAAGCCGCGGGCGAACGCGATGTCTTGCTGATGAGCGGCTCGGCGATCAGCCAGTACCTGCGCCTCGGCCTCGTCGACGAGCTGCGGCTGCACCTCGTGCCCTTGCTGTTCGGCGACGGCGTGCGGCTGTTCGACGACCTCGCCGACCACCGCGTGGCACTGGAGCGCACCGACGCCGTCACCACGCCGACGATGACGCACCTGACCTACCGCGTCACCTCTCTCGTACGCACGGCGTAGCTGCCGGTGCCCGAGTGAGTAGCACAGTCGTTCCTTTCCCGGGCCGGGAAAGGAAAAGCCCGAGGCCGACGGACACAACGTGTTTCCGAAAGCCTCCACCACCACCCCGCTGGTGCCGACGCGAACCCGCTCCTCCTAGCCTCGCGCTCGGCTTCCCCCACCGCGCGAGTTCCTGGAGTTGCAGGTGAAGGCTGTCCGTCGCTGGTTCGTCACCGGAGCCTCACGCGGCTTGGGCCGGGCGCTGACCGAGGTCGTGCTCGATCGCGGCGACCGGGTCGTCGCCGCGGTCCGGCGGCCCGAGAGCGTGGCCGACCTCGAGCAGAAGTACGGCTCGCAGATCGAGGTCGAGCAGCTCGACGTCAGCGACCTCCCGGCGATCGACGAGGTCCTCGGCCGGGTGCTGGCCCGCGGGCCGCTCGACGTGGTCGTGAACAACGCCGGCTTCGGCGTGATCGGTGCCCTCGAGGACCAGAGCCCCGAGCTCGTGCAGAGCCAGCTCACCACGATGCTGCACGCGCCGATCGCGATCACGCGCGCCGTGCTGCCCGCGCTACGTGAGCACGGCGGCGGGCACATCTTCCAGATCTCCAGCATCGGTGGCCAGATGGCCTTCCCCGGCAACACCGTCTACAACGCGGTCAAGTGGGGTCTGGAGGGTTTCAGCGAGTCGCTCGCCCAGGACGTGGCCCAGTTCGGCATCCGCGTCACCATCGTGGAGCCGGGTGCCATCCGCACCGACTTCCACCACGCGGCGAGCTTCCCCGCGGGAAATCCGGCCTACCAGGAGGGCGCGGTCGCGGCCGTGCGCGGCTACTTCCGGCCTCGACCTCTACCAGGGCGACCCCGGCAAGGTCGCCGGCGCGATCCACGATCTCAGCACCCAGGAGAACCCGCCGCTGCGGGTTCCGCTGGGCAGCGACGCCTTCGACGCGTTGTCCGCCACGCTGCAGAGCCGCCTCGACGCCCTCGCGCCGCTGGAGACGCTCGCCCGGTCCGTGGCCATCGACCCGGCGCCGGAAGAATCCTGAGCCACCGTGTCCGGTCGGCGGCACCGGCGCCGACTCCGTGGTGAAGCGAACCGAAAGGACGACCACCATGGATTTCGAACGCCGGGCCGCCGAGATCGTGGCGCAGACCGAACTGCTGCAGGCCACGGCGAGAGGCGCCGACCTCGCGACGCGGATCGCGGCGTGCCCGGACTGGAGCCTGGGCCAGCTGCTCAACCACGTCGGCGCGGGGCACCGGTACGCCGAGGGAATCGTGCGCACGCGCGCGTCCGAGGCCCCCGCCGATGACTACCTGCGTAACCCGGGCCACGAGGTCCGGCCGGGCAGCTGGCTCACCGACGGCGCCCGGGCCCTGGCGACGACCTTGCGCGACGCCGGGCCCGACGCCGAGGTCTGGACCCCCGTCCCCGCCGGCGCGCCGCGGGCCGCCTTCTACGCCCGCCGCTTCCTGCACGAGACGGCCATGCACCGCGCCGACGTGACGCTCGCCCTCGGGCAGAGCTTCACGCTCGACGGCGACGTCGCCCACGACACCCTGGACGAGTGGCTGGAACTCGGCTCCCTGCCGGTGATGTTCGACTACTTCCCCGAACGCCGCGCGCTGCAGGGACCCGGCCACACGATCCACCTCGCGCCGACGGACCACGCGGCGTCGTGGACCGTCGACCTCACCGGCGACCTGCCCGCGTGGCACCCCGGCGCCGTCGGGAACCCGGCCGTGACAATCAAGGCGCCGCTGACCGACCTGCTGCTGATCATCTACGCCCGGGTGCCCGCCACCACCGCGAAGCTCACGGGCGACACGGCGTTCCTCGACACCTGGCTGTCGCTGGTGAGTTTCGGCTGACCGCCCGGCTCAGCCTCACGGCCGAGGCACTTCGCACCCGCGCAGGAGGCGAAGCGCGCCCCGGCGCGAGACGATCAGGACCATGACCACCCAGCGTGTGGGCCCGCGCATCGCTCTGGTCGCCGAGATCGCGGCGCTCGGTGTGCTCGTGGTGCTCGACGCCGTGGTGTTCGCGCGCTCCGGCCCGGCGCAGGGCACGCTCGCGCTGATCGCCGTGGACTTCGCGCCCGGGCTGGGGCCCGTGGTGGCCGTGCTCGCGGTGCTGCGCCGCCGTTTCCCGGATCACGTCGCGCTCGTGGCGACGGCGGTTTCGTGCCTGTCGCTGCTCGGCACGGCCGTCACGGCGGGCGTCGCGGCGCTCGGGCAACGGCTGCCGGTGCAGCCCAGCGGTGCGGAGGCGCTCGCGATCGCGCTGGTCGTCGGCGCGTGCTGCCACCGGCTGCAACGCCCGCCCGCCGCGACGTTGTCCGTCCTCGGTGGGATCGCGGCCGTGACGGCGCCGGTGTTCCGCTACGGCATCGGCTCGCCCGCGGCGCTGTTCTCCGCCGCCGCGGCCGTCGCGTGGGGTGCGGCGCTCGCGATCGGCCTGCTGCTGCGCGACGCCGACGCGCGGGCCCGCGCCGAAGCCGTCGAGGTGCGCGCGGCGGAGCGGCTGAACCTCGCGCGCGAGCTGCACGACCTGGTCGCGCACCAGATCACCGGCATCGTCGTGCGCGTGCAGGCCGCGCACCGCGTGACCGAACGGCAAGGCGGCGACACCAGTGCGTTCTCCGAGATCGAGCAGGCGGGCGCGGAGGCGTTGGCGTCGATGCGCCGGCTCGTCGGCACGCTGCGCACCGACGGGGAGAACTTGTTCAGTCCACCGTCCGGGCTCGCTTCGGCCGTGGACCGCGCGGTGCCCGACGACGGCACCGTCACCCTCGACGTGCCCGACGACCTCGGCGGCCTCAGCGCGACGCCCGAGGTCGTGACCACCGTCCACCGCCTGATCACCGAGGCCCTCACCAACGTCCGCCGCCACGCGCCGCGCGCCACCGAGGTGCGCGTGAGCGTGCGCCGCGACCAGCGCGACCTCGTGGTGGAGGTCGGCAACGACGGCGCCGCAAAGCCGACGCGTCCCGGCGGCTACGGCTTGATCGGCATGACCGAACGCGTCACCGCCGTCGGCGGTACGGTTTCCGCGGGCCCGGCGGCCGGGCACCGCTGGCTGGTGGCCGCGCGGCTGCCGCTCGAAACAGCCTGAGCAGGAGGAACCCCGTGCCGGTGACCGTGTTGATCGCCGATGACCAGGCGATGGTCCGCACCGGCTTCCGGCTCATCCTCGAAGGCGAGCCCGACATCGAGGTGGTCGGCGAGGCCGCCGACGGTCAGGACGCCGTACGGCTGGCGCGGCAGCTGCGTCCCGACGTCACTCTGATGGACATCCGCATGCCCGGCGTCGACGGGCTGCAGGCCACGAAACTCTTGGCCGGTCCCGACGTCGCCGATCCGCTGCACGTCGTGATGGTCACGACCTTCGGGCTCGACGAGAACGTCCACGCGGCCTTGCGCGCGGGCGCGTGCGGATTTCTCTTGAAGGACGCGGGCGCGACGCTGCTGATCGAAGCCGTGCACGCAGCTGCGCACGGCGAAGCGCTCGTCTCCCCGGCCATCACCACGCGGTTGCTGGCCCACTTCGTCGGCAGCGCCGGCAAAGAACGGTCCGAACCGGACAGTCCGCTCACGAACCGCGAGCTCGACGTGGTGAAAGCCGTGGCGGGCGGCCAGACCAACGCCGAGATCTGCGAGTCACTCGTCCTGTCGCTCTCCACCGTGAAGACTCACCTCGCGGCCGCCCAGCGCAAGCTGCGGGCTCGCAACCGCACCGAGATCGCCATCTGGGCCTGGGAGACCGGGCTCGTCCGCTGAGGCCGAGGCCGGCACACGAGCCGGGACACGCACGACCAGCGTTCCCGCGACCAGGTCACCAAGGCGTTGCCGGCGCGGGCTGACCAGCATGATCACCACGCCCGCGAGGCCCCAGCAGAACCCGTCGACCACCATCAGCACCGCGCGGATCACGTAGGCGCGCAACGGCGGCTGCCCGCCGTCCGGCAGCACCACACGGATCCGCAGCCAGCGCATTGCCGGCGTCTGCCCACCGTGGCGGTGCGGCCACCAGATCTCGAGGTACAGACTCGCGGCGATCCAGATCCCGAACGTCGCGAACGCCACGATCTTGATGAACGTGAGCAGTGAGCCGGGCGGGGGCACGTAGAGCACGACGAGCACCGCGACCACCGCCACGGGCACGGTGGCGAGCAGCTGGTCGAGCACGCGCTGCACGACCCGTCGGCCCACCACGCCGGGGCCGGGCGCGGGAATGGTCATGCCGCCAGTTTCCCCGCTGCGGCAGCACCGCGCGCGTTGGCCCGCCTCGTTCGCACGGCCGAGGCGGCACCGGAAGTTCGTACCCGAGGCTGATCGCCGGCCTCCGCGCGCACACGAGACTCGACGGCAAGCGGATCACGGACGAAAGGACTTCCCTGTGCGAACTCCCAGAGCAGTACTGGTCGCGGCGGTCATCACCGCCACCGCGGCCGCCACGGTCCCGGCGGTGGCGACCGCGGCCGAAGACCCCTACACGAGCCAGAAAATCACGTGGGGCGACTGCGCGTTCAAATCGGCCACCGGGGCGAAACCCGCACAATGCGCCGAAATCACCGTGCCGCGCGACTGGGCGAACCCGTCCGCGGGCACCGACCTCAAGGTGTCGATCAGCCGCGTCGCGGCGACCGGTGCGCGCCACGGCGCGATCCTCGTGAACCCCGGCGGCCCGGGCGGGCAGGGCACCTCGCTGGCCGGCCAGCTCGCCGGGCTCGAGCCGACCGTCAACGCGCAGTACGACTTCATCGGCATGGATCCGCGCGGCACCGGCCAGGAAGGCAGCAGTGACAAGGGTTTGTCGTGCCAGGTGCCCACGGGCCGGCTGCCCGGCACCGCCCTCGACGCCCGTGACCGCTCCGCCGCCAGCATCGCGGCACACCAGGCGACGCCGCGTGCGATCGCCGAGGCCTGCCAGAGCGACGCGCTCACGCCGTACATCACGACGTGGCAGACCACGCACGACATGGACCTGATTCGCACGCTGCTGGGCGACCAGCAGCTCAACTACCTCGGTTACTCCTACGGCACCTGGCTCGGCGCGAAGTACGCGTCGATGTTCCCCGAGCACGCGGGCAAGATCGTGCTCGATTCCAGCGTGAACTTCGAAGGCCGCCTGCAGGCCGACTTCGAGGCGTTCCCCGAGGTCGACCAGCGCCAGTTCGACGACGTGTACGTGCCGTGGCTTTCCCGTCAGTTTCCCGACCAACTGGGCAAAACCCCGGAAGCCGTGAAGCAGAAGTACGAACAGGTGCGTGCGTACTACGCGGGCAAGGGCGTGTCACCGGACAACTTCGACCACATCTTCGTCGGCAACGGCAGCAAACTGCAGTGGCTGCTCGGCGCGCTGGTCTTCACGCAGGGCGAAGCTGCGCTGGACGGCACCGACCCGGCGCCGCCGAAGGACCTCGCGGCCGACCTCGACGCCGAGTCGCGCACCGCGTTCGGCGTGCCGGCCGCGGACCTGACCGTGGCGAAGGTCGTCGCGGCGACGCCCGACTACGCACCGGTGGGCGGCACCCGCTACGCCGTGGCCTGCGGTGACCAGCCGACGCGTTCGGCGGCTTGGTACAAGAACCTCAGCGACCGCCAAGGTCCCGTCGACCCGCTGTACGGCTGGTCCTACGGGCTCAGCGAGCCGTGCGGCTACTGGTCCCCAGCGCCGCGGCACGAGCCAGCGCCGCAGCACGAACTGCCGGACCTGCCGGCGTCGGTCGCGAGCCACGTTCTCGTGGTGCAGGGCGAGTTCGATCCGCAGACCGGCTACGAGCAGGGCCGCGCCGGGGCTCGTGCGGCCGGCGTGCCGCTGATCTCCGTGGACGACGCGCCCTTCCACGGCGAGTACGCGATCAACGGCAACCCGTGCGTCGACGGACTCGTGAACACCTTCCTCACCAAGAACTCACGGCCCGCCTCGACCACGTGCCCCGGTGTGCCACTGCCCGGCGAGGACGAGGTGCACCCCGTGGCCGGGCCGGTCGACCACCACGCCGGCGGCGTCGCGACCGAGGTGCGCGACACGCTTTCGCACCTGCGCCAGAGCGTGCAGGACCTGATCCGCGACTTCAACTCCGGGAGCTAGACATGGGACTTCGGTGGCTTCCCCGCACGCGGGGCACGGCTTGGGCGTACCTCGTGATCGGTTTGGTGATGCTGGGTCTGCTGATCGTGGAGCTGTCCACGGGGTTCGCCGGGGATTCCCTGGTGCAGTACGGAATCCTGGCGTTCATCTTCCTCGGGTTCACCTCGACCGGCGTCGCCAAGCTCGTCTTGACGCGCGGTCATCCCCACTGAATGGGGAGGCTCTTGAGGCCGTTCTGGAAGTTCGACCGCAGCCGCCGCGGTTCGCCCGCGCGACGGACTTCGCCGAGCTGCTCCAGGACGGCCTCGAAGAGCGCCCGCATCTGCACGCGCGCCAGGTGCGAGCCGAGGCAGAAGTGCGAGCCGTGGCCGAACGTCAGGTGCTCGCTCGGCGCGCGCGAAACGTCGAACGCGTCGGGGTCGGCGAACACGGTCTCGTCGCGGTTGGCCGAGGAGAACCAGACCACGACCTTGTCGCCGGCCTTGATGTCCACATCGGACAACCGGGTGTCCTCGGTGGCCGTGCGACGGAAGTGCATGACGGGCGTCCACCAGCGCAGCATCTCCTCGACGGCGCCCGGCAGCAGCGAGCGGTCGTCGAGGAGCTTGCGGTACTGCTCCGGGTGTTGCAGAAGTGCGGCGAGCCCGCCGGGCAAGCCGTTTCGCAGGGTTTCGTTGCCCGCCACGGAAAACAGCCAGAACAGGTTCTCGAACTCCGCGATCGAGACGCGGCCGCCCTCGTCGTCTACGTGCAGCATGAGGTTGCTCATCACGTCGTCGCCGGGGTGGCTGCGTTTGTACTCGCCGAGGGCGTTGGCGTATGCGTAGAGGTCCGGCATCCCGGCGCGCGTGCGCGGATCGGGCATCGAGCCGTCCGGCCCCGGTTCGGGCCGCACGGCGAGGGCGGCACGGGCGAGGTCCGTGACGTCTTCCGGCCGGACGGTGGCGCTCACCGCGTATTCGGCGTCCTGGAAGCCGATCACGCGGTTGCTCCAGTCGAACATCAGCCGCCGGTCCTGCTCGGGTACGCCGAACACCTCGGCCAGCGTGAGCAGCGGCAGGTCGGCGGCCACGTCCTTGGCGAAATCGCACTCGCCGCGGTCCGCGACGGCCGCGACCAGGTCGTGGGCCCAGCCCTCGATGCGCTCGGTGAGCCGGCCGATCGCGCGCGGCGTGAACGCCTTGGTCAGCAGCCCGCGCAGCCGGCCGTGCTCGGGTGGGTCCATGTTCAGCATCATGCGCCGCACGTAGCCGAGGTCCTCGGGCGTCGCGGGGTCGCGGATCTGCGTACCACCGAGCTGCGACGAGAACGTGGCGGGGTTGCGCAGCACGTGGCGCACATCGGAGTGGCGCAGCACGGCCCAGAAATCGCCGACGCGCGTCACCGGCGTCTCGCGCCGCAGCTTCGCGAGCACGTCGTAAGGCACGCCCTCGACGTAGGTGTCCGGGTTGGCGATCAGGGCACTCGACACGGTCTGGACCCTAGCCCCGGAACCCCTGCCTGGGGAAAGATCCGATTGGTGGAAACGCTGAAGCTGCGCACCGATGGGTCCGGCGAGCCCGCCGTGCTGCTGCTCCACGGCCTGGGCGCGACCGGCGCGGTGTGGGACGGGCTGGCCGAGCTGCTGGACCGGCGCGTGCTCGCGCCCGACCTGCCCGGTCACGGTGGTTCGGCGCCGTTGCCGGCTTACTCGTTCCCGGCGATGGCGGGCGCGGTGGCCACCGGGTTGGGTGACGCCGGGCCGGTGGTCGTCGTGGGTCATTCCCTGGGTGGTGTGGTGGCCCTGGAGCTGGCTTCCGGGCGGCACGGTCTGGACGTCGCCGGGGTGCTGGCGCTGGGCGTCAAGGTGGAGTGGAGCGCCGAGGACCTGGAACGCGCCGCCGCAATGGCCAAGCGTCCGCCGCGGTTGTTCGCCTCGCGGGAAGACGCCGAGGTCGCGTATCTGAAGGTCGCCGGGCTCACCGGCCTGGCGCCCGCCGATCCCGGTGGCGTGGTGGAGACCGCCGACGGCTGGCGCCTGGCGTTGGACTCCGCCGCGTTCGGCGTGGGCGCGCCGGACATGCCGCGGTTCCTGGCCGAGGCGACGTGCCCCGTCGTGCTCACCGCCGGCGCCGACGACCCGATGTCACGCCCCGAGCAGCTGCGCGCGCTGGCTGCCGACTCCGTCACATTGGCGGGGCTCGGGCACAACGCCCACGTGGAGAAACCCGCCGCACTGCTGCCGTTGTTGACGCAGCTCACGAGGCGTGCGGAGTGAGCGGTCGCTTAGGATGACGGAGTGATCACCGACCCCGTGCACCCCGGCATCGACCAGCTCCTCAAGCTGGAACCGCTCGAGCGCAACCTCTTCCGCGGCACCAGCCACGAGGGTTCGCCGCAACGAGCGTTCGGCGGGCAGGTGGCGGCGCAGGCGCTCACGGCGGCGGGCGCGACCGTGCCCGAGGACCGGCACGTGCACTCGCTGCACGGCTACTTCATCCGCGGCGGCCGCACGGACCTGCCGATCGTCTACGAGGTGGAGCGCACGCGCGACGGCGGCTCGTTCACCACCCGGCGCGTGGCGGCGATCCAGAACGGCGAGACGATCTTCAGCCTCTCGGCGTCGTTCCAGAAACCGGCCGGCAGCAGCGAACACCAGGCCCGCATGCCCGAGGTCCCGGCGCCCGACGACGTCGAGGTCCGCGACGAGGACGAGCTGCCGATCATGCTGTCGGTGATCGAGGCGCGGTTCATCAGCGACCCGGCGGCGGGGCTGCCGGACGTCGGCAGCGGGCCGCGCCAGCGCATCTGGGTGCGCGCGAAGGGCCGGCTGCCGGACAACCCGCTGGCGCACGTGTGCGCGCTCACCTACATCTCCGACATCCGCCTCGCGGGTACGGCGGCGCTGCCCCATCGCGACGAGCCGGGCCGCGCGCAGCTGACCTCACTCGACCACGCCGTGTGGTTCCACCGCCCGTTCCGCGCCGACGAGTGGCTGCTGTTCGACATGGAGAGCCGCAGCTTCACCAACGAGCGCGGCCTCACCCACGGCGAGTTCTACACCACCGACGGCCGGCTGGTGGCCTCCGTCACGCAGGAAGTCCTGCTTCGGCGGCGGTGAGCTCACCGTCCTTGATGGACACTCCATTGAGGACCTTCGTGAGCGCCAGCATCTCGAGCACCGCGAGCAGCGTGTTGACCACGGCCAGCACCAGGTACACGCCGGCCTGCAGCGAGAGCGTGAACGGGTGCAGCCCCGACGCGCCCGCCAGCAGCACGAAGTGACACACCGCGACGAGGACCAGCGACACGGCGGAGAGCACGCCCAGCACGAACAGCAGCCCCCGCAGTACGCGCGTACGACGCCAGCGCAGGCGGCCGGTCTTCACGAGGTCGGGCGTGCTGACCATCACGAGGCCGCAGCCGTAGCCGCAGAAGCCGCCCAGCACGCCGCCGCCGGCGACCAGCGCCGTGGTGGTGTGGTACGACACGGGCACGCGGTACGCGGCCAGGATCGCGGCAACGCAGACCAGCAGGCCGAGCGGCAGGTGCGGCCACCCGAACCAGGGCAGCCTCCGCTCCATGCGGACGATCGTCGGCAGGTCGACATCACGGTACGACCCGGAGTCAAGCAGGGGCATCTCGCCATTCCTGTTCTTCCGGTGATCGGCGCAGCCTAGGCCAGCGCGCGCCCGGCCGCAAAAACGCGGGTCAGGCGCTCGTCCACGGTGGACGGTTTTTTGTCGGTGGTCGTCGCTAGGGTTCGGCGTATGAGTTCCGAGGAAAACTCCACTCTCGAAAACGCCGCTTGGGGGAACGCTGTGGGGAACACGATGGGCAACGCCGTGGACGAGGTTGCCGCCGAAGATCTGACGCAAGGCCAGTGGTTCTGGCACGTCCCCGTCCCTGGGCTCACGGGCTGGCCCCTGCAGGTCGCCACCGCCGAACTCCTGGACGACGCCGTGCGCATCATCACCACCGACGAGGTCCGGGAACTCGTGTCCTACGCCCGCGACCGCCGCGTCCGCCTGGCCGTCGCTTCCTGACACCCGACGGCCGGAAAGCTTTCGTTGCCACGGGTTTCCGGGCCGCACGTGGTGATTCGACGGATGTCGGTCCAGCACGATTCGATTCAGCAAGATCAATGGCAACGCCCCGGCCC
This sequence comes from Amycolatopsis sp. NPDC005232, assembly GCF_040607795.1. Classification (NCBI taxonomy): domain Bacteria; kingdom Bacillati; phylum Actinomycetota; class Actinomycetes; order Pseudonocardiales; family Pseudonocardiaceae; genus Amycolatopsis; species Amycolatopsis sp. NPDC005232. The sequence goes on from NZ_JBEXHL010000004.1 coordinate 268,421, forward strand.
TTCACGGTTCGAGCCGGTCCCTTCGGGCCGGCCCGCCGTCAATCCAGCAAATGCAGGTCCGAAGCCAGCCGCACCAGTTCAGCTCGGCGGTGGACGTCGTGGCGGCGCAGCATGGACGCGATGTGGTACTTCACCGTGTGCGGGCTGATGTGCAGGTGGTCGCCGATCTCGTGGTTGTTCTCGCCCCGGCTGATGCCGCGGACGATGTCCAGTTCGCGGCCGCTGAAGGCCGGCGCGCCGGCCTCGCCGCGGGCGCGGCGGTGGAGGAGTTCGCTGGCGATGCGCGGTTCGAACCAGCTCCCCCGGGTGGTGATTTCCCGCAGGATGCCCGGCACGCGCCCGACCGACGTCTCCTTCAGCAGGTAGCCCGCGGCGCCCGCCTCGATGGCCTTGGCGAGGAGTTCGCCGTTGCCGTAGGCGCTGAACATGACCACCGACAGCGCCGGGTACCGGCCGGTGAACGTGCGGCACAGGTCGATGCCGTTGCCGCCGTCGCGTTCGCCGATGCGGAGGTCGAGGATGGCGACGGCGGGCTGGACCTGTTCCACCAGCACCTCGCCGTCGGTCACGGTGGTGGCGCCGCCGAGGAATTCGAGGTCGGGTTCGCGTTCGGCCATGGCGCGCAGGCCGTCGTGGATGACCTCGTGGTCGTCGACGACGCAGAACCGGATCACGACGGCACCGGCCAGACCGGGATCGTCGCCTCGACCACGGTGCCGCGGCCCGGTGCCGGGTGCACGGCGAGCGAACCGCCGAACGACTCGACGGCCGAGCGCATCGCGCGCATCCCGAAGTGGCCGGCCGCGGAGCTGCGGGCGGCGGCGTCGAACGTGCCGTTGTCCGTGACCTGCAGGCTCACCACGCGCGAAACCGCCGTCACCACCCGAACCGCGAGCCGATCACAACCCGAGTGCTGCTCGGCGTTCGCCACGGCCTCCTGGCCCACCCGCACCAACGCCTCGGCCACCTCCCGGGCCACGTCCACGTCGTCGCCCTCGAGCTCCAGGCTGCGTGGCACGCCGCGGTCGGGCAGGCCGTCGATCCGTTCCAGCACCTCCGAAGCCTGCATCACGCCCGCGCCGCTCCCGACGACCAGGGTGCCCAGCTCGCCCCGCAACCGCGCCAGGCAAGCCTCGGCCGCGTGCGCGATCGCCGCCAGCCGCGTAGCCGTCTCCGGGTCCATCGCCGCGAAGCCCGCCTGCTCGGCCTCGAACCCGATCGTCACCAGCCCTCGCACCACGGAATCGTGCAGGTCGTACGCCACGCGCTCACGCACCAACCGCTCGACGGCCTCGGCCCGGTGCCCTTCGCTGAGCCGCCGCCGCAACCCGAGCGAAGCGTGCCCCGCGAACTCCTCCAGCAGGTCCTCGTCGACAGATGTGAACGCGCGCATCCGCCGGTCGCCGACGTACAGCACCGCCGCGATCTCCCGGCCCACCAGCACCGGAACCGCCATCGCCGAGATGATCCCCTCGTCACGCGTCTCGCTCACGGGCGCGGCCTGCAGCCGCACGTCGGCCGCGTAGTTGGCCGACCGGATGGGTTTGCCCAGCTCCCGCGCCAGCCCGCCGAGTCCCTGGCCGAGCTGCACGCGCAGGCTGCGGAACGCCGGCGTCCGGATCCCCAGCACCTGGTCGAACACGAACGTCCCCGGCCCGCCGTCGGGCACAGCGAGGTACGCGACCTCGGACCGCAGCAGATCCCGCGCCGACGTCAGCACCGCCGACATCACCGCGGGCACGTTCGGGCCGTCCACCGCGGCCTCCGCCACCAGCCGCGCCGCACCTCGCAGCGAGCGGTTCAACTGCACCGCACCCGAACGGCGCGCGTCCCGCAACGCCCGGGCGATCGCCGAGCGGTAGTGCTTGCGCAGCGCGTCGTCCGGCAGCGAAGCCGGGTCGGGCGCCGGCGCGCCGGCGGTCCCGACGATCACCGCGCCCACGCCGTACGCGTCCCGCCACGGCACCACCACACACGCACCGAGCCGCACCTCATGGCGCCGCAGCTTCGACCGGATCTCCAGCTCGACCAACGACGCCGGCTCGTGCCGCGGCAGCTCCTGGTTGACGACCACGGGCTCGTTGGGCAGGAACCAGTCGGCGGTGCCCGACAGCACGACGTGCGGCGGACCACTGCGCCGGGCCTCGTAGACGACCAGCGCGACGTCGGCGGCGAGCAGCTCACGGATCTCGTCGAGGATCGGGCGCAAGGCGGCGTCGATCGCCTGCAGGCCACCACCGTCGACGAGGTAGTCCACGAACGCTCGTCCTCTCTGCTCGCCCGCCAGCGTCCCACACCCGCCGGGGCCAGTCACGGCTCCGACCGTGCCGAAACGGCCCGGACCGGCGCGTTTCACCGGCCCGGGCCGTCTCGACGACCCTGGTTCAGCAGGTGGCTCAGCCCTGGCGGGCCCAGCTCGAGTCCGCCGGCGGGGGCTCCACGCCACGGACGTCCGGCAGCGCCATCAGCCGCTCGTCCTCCTCGTCGTCCACCCACGCGCGGGCGATCTCGTCGCACGTGGCGAACCAGACGCCGTCGTGGGAGACGATGTGCTCCACGAGCTTCTCGTACCAGAGCATGTTGTGCGCCTGGCCGATGATCTGCGGGTGCACGCACGACGCGAACACGGGGTTGGGCACGCGCTCGTAGGCGTAGTCGAAGATGTCGCGCCAGCGGCGGAAGATCGTCTCCGTGTCCTGCATGCCGGTCGACACGCCGGTGTAGGCGAGCGGCGGGAAGTCGTCGAGGTACCAGTTGACCGGGATCTCGATCACGGAGCTGGCCTTGCCCGCGACGTTGCCCTTCTCCCAGTTGATCTGCCAGCGCTGCGGGTGATACGGCACGAGGTCGCGCGCCATCAGGCTGGTGTCGTAGTGGAAGCCGGACTCCTCGATGATGTCGAGCGTGTTCTCGCTGTAGTCCCAGTACGGCGAGCGGTAGCCCGTCGGCCGGATGCCGAGCACGTTCTTGTACGTGGCGAACGCGAGGTCCACCAGCCGGCGCTCGGTGTCGCGCTCGATACCCGGCGGGATCTCGTGGTAGTAGCCGTGGTGGCCGAACTCGTGGCCCGCCTCCAGCACCGCCTTGCACTGCTCGGGGAAGGTGTCCACGGAGTGGCCCGGCGTGAACCACGTCGTGGTGATGTCGAAGCGCTTGTACAGCTCCAAAAGCCGTGGCACGCCGACCTCGGCGCCGAACTGGCCGCGCGACATGAACGACGGGCTGGGCCGGTTGAACCCGCCGAGCCACAGCGACTGCGCGTCGAAGTCGGTGCCGAGGTTCACGGCGATCTTCTTGCCGGGCGGGAGTTGCAGGTGACCCATGGGTCCTCCTCTTGTGTCGGGCTTCTTGTGTTCGAAAGCAGGTGTTCAGGCGGGCGGGTTCAGCTCGATGACGGTTTCGGCTTCCGCGTCGATTCGTTCGCGGCTGTAGAGCAGTGGGAACGCCTCACCCCGCGTCCACGGTGCGAACAGGTCGGTCAGGTGCGGGTCGTCGAGCCGGCCGGACTGGCCCGGCGCGTTCATGGCGAGCGAGGAGTCCCACTCGCCGACGTCGACCACGATCCGGAACGTCGCGCCGGCCGACTGGACGAAATTCGGGCCGTACGCGGTGTTTCCGACAGTGTCGCCGCTGCCACCACGCGGAAGCGGTTCCGTCACGAGCTGCTCTGCGGGCAGGTTTCCCAGCAGGGCCTTCAACGGGTGCTGAGCGCGAGCCACGTGCAGCCGGCCCCACGCCCACGCACCGCGGTCGGCGCCGAGGAGTCCTTCGACCTCGGTCACCGCGGCGGGCAGGGTCTTCGCGACGATCTCGGCGAATGCCTCGGAGTTCTCGACCAGTTCGATGTCGATGCGCGCGTCGGCCAGGAGGTCCTCGGCGGGTGAGATGCGCGTGGCCGTCGCGTCGGCCTGGTCCCCGACCAGCGGTTCCAGGGCCTGGGCCAGCAGTTCGGGTCGCAGGTGGCGGCGGTACCAGATTTCGAACAGTGCGGCGGCCGCGCTGTCGGGGGCGAGCACGGCGTCCCAGTCGGTGAGCAGGTCCAGCCCGTCGATGGCCGCGCTCAGTTCCCGCAGCTTCGTGACGATCCGGCGTGCGGGGATGGAGAGGAAGTCGTTTTGCAGGTCGACCATGCTGTGTGGGGTGGCGTCGGTGGTCTGCGCGAGGACCTCGTCGATGCGGTGTTTGCGGTAGGGCGCGTACCAGTCGTAGGTGATGTGGCGGTCGGGCGGGTAGTCGGCGGGCAGGTTCATTTCGTTGGCGGTGGCGAGGAATCCGGCGTCCGGGTCGAGGGTGCCGGGCAGTTGGTCGGTGTCGTAGAAGCCGGCCCATTCGTAGCGGCCGTCGCCGGGCACTGGCAGTGTGCCGTCCCAGTTGGGCCGGATCGGGGTGAGCCCGCCGGTCTGCCAGGCGATGCGACCCGACGGGTCGGCGTAGACCTGGTTCTCCGGCGGGGCGCCCCAGCGGTTCATCGCGGCCGAGAACTCGTCCCAGTCCCCGGCGCGCATGTAGTCCATGCTGCCGAGGTAGGGCGCCATGCCGGCCTCGAGCCAGGCCGCGCGCACCGCGAACGCGGTGTGTTTGTCCGGGTCCTGGTAGACGACCGGGCCGTGGCGGGTGAACAGCAGCTCGGCCTCCACCGGGTCGCCGTCGCGCACGGCGATGGTCTCGGTGCTGCGCCGCATCGGTTCCCAGCGGCCGTTGTAGCGGTAGCTGGCCGGGTCGGCGGGATCGGTGTCGTAGACGTAGAGGTCTTCCTGGTCGATCGCGAAGATGGTGAGGCCGAACGCGATGCGGCCGTTGTGGCCGATGGAGATGCCGGGCAGCGCGGGCTCGCCGCCGCCGATCACGTTGAAGCCCGGCGCGTTGAGGTGCGCGATGTAGCGCAGGCCGGGCAACGCGGCGGCCGCGCGGTGCGGGTCGTTGGCCAGCAGCGGCCGGCCCGAGCGCGTGCGCGAACCGGCGAGGACCCAGTTGTTGCTGCCCTCCGGCAACACGTCGCCCTGCGGGTCGTCGGGCGCGGGCGGCGCGAACACGGGTGCGGTCGTCGCGAGGTCATAGACGCGCAGCACGTCGTCGGGGATCGCGTGCAGGTCGAGCCCGTCCGGGACCTCGACGGGCCGCCACGGTTCGCGCCGCCTTCGCAGCTCCTCGGCGTCCGCGGGCAGGTCGCGCAGGGTGCGCGCGCGGGCGACCTCCTCGCGGACGTTGTAGAACAGGCCGTGGCTGCGGATGCGCGCCACGTCTTCGGGCGCCCACCGTGCCGGCTCGTAGCCGAGCTCGCGGAACTCGGCGGGTAGCAGTTCGGGGTTCCGGCGGGTGAGCTCGACGAAGGCGTTGACGCCCTCGACGAACGCCGTCGTCGCGCGCTTGGTGTCCGAGCCGTACGCGAGCCATTCGCGGTGCATGTCGCCGCGGTAGAGGAACAGCCGCGCCGCGCGGTCCCGCTCGGCGTGCTCGGGCCCGAAGACCTCGGCCAGTCGGCCCAGGCCGCGCCGGCGCCAGAAGTCGATCTGCCACAACCGGTCACGGGCGGCGTTGAAGCCCTGGGCCCGGAACGCGTCGTAGGTGCTCGCCGCGTAGATGTGCGGCACACCCCAGCGGTCGACCACGATCTCCGCCGGCGCCGTCAGCCCAGGCAGCGTGTGGGAGGTTCGATCAGGTGCCACCACGGTTTCTCCCGTCTCGTCATCGAGGTCGCTGCAGTCAAGCAGCCGGGGCGGTCGCCGCGTCGGCAGAAGTTCGCGGCCGGGCGGGCGGTGGCCGACTGCCCGTTCGGCTAGTGAGCGGCCACAGCGCGAAGTCGCGGAGCCGCACCGGCGGTGGGCCCGACGTTGATGGTTGCTCCTGGGCGGCGTTCGCGGCTAATGTTCGATTATTGACATTGACTAACATCACACCCAGGGTCGACGGGCGCGTGCCACGATCGCGCGCGGGGCGCCGGTCCGGAGGAGCGCCATGCCCCCTGAGCCCGCCCAGGAGAGGCGCAGCCGCCTCGTCGAACGCATGGAGGAGCAGGGTTTCTGCACGATCGCCGAGCTTTCGGAGGCACTCGGCGTCTCGGAGATGACCGTCCGGCGCGACGTCCGCCTGCTCGTCCGCGAGGGCCGAATGCGCAGCGTGCACGGCGGTGTCACCACACTGCCCGCGAGCGCGATCGGCGGCACCGACTTCCAAGCCCGATCCGGGCGCCACAGAGCGGCGAAAAGAGCGATCGCGCGCCGGGCGATCGAACTGCTGCCCCACGGCGGCGCGGTCGCCTTCGACGCCGGCACCACCACCAACGAGGTCGCGAACCTGCTCCCGCCGACGCTGCGGCTGCAGGTCGTCACGGCGTCGTTGCCGATCATCAACACCTTGCCGGGCAAGGAGAACCTCGACGTGATCAGCCTCGGGGGCACCCTGCACCTGAGCTCGCAGTCGTTCGCCGGACCCATGACGATCGCCGCCATCGGCGAACTGCGGGTGCGCACCCTGCTGCTCGCCGCGTCAGGCCTCACCGCCGAGGGCGTGTACTGCGGCAACCACTTCGACGCCCTGTCGAAGCGCGCGCTCGTCGACGCCGCCGACGAAGTGATCCTGGTAGCCGACTCGAGCAAGTTCGCCCTCTCGGCGATGGTGCGGGCCTGTTCCCTCGACGACGTCGACGTGCTCGTGACCGACGCCGGGCTGTCCGAAATGCACCAGAAAGTGTTGGCCGAGCACCACGTGCAGGTCATCACGGTGCCCGTCGACGAGGACCACGCCCTCACCTGACCTCGGGTTGGTACTTTCCTGTCACACCGATGTTAGTTTATTGACATCACTGCCCCGGCCACTTATGTTCGCTGCACAGCACCAGCGCGAGCCCGACAGTAACGTCAAGGAGCGTGGTCCGTCGTGAGCGATCAGCCGGTGAAACAGCTTTCCGAGATCCTGTCCGGGGCCCCGACGAACTGGGGCCGGTGGGGCGCGGACGACGAGATCGGGGCCCTGAACCTGTTGGGCCCCAAGGAAGTTCTCGCGGCCGCGGCCTGTCTGCGGCAGGGCCGGGTGTTCACCCTCCAAACCCGCATGTGCGACCCGGCGGGCGACCCGTTCGCACCGCACCGGCAGCGGCCGGTGCGGGTCAACGTCCAAGATCAAGGCACCTGGCGCGGCGGCCTGGCGCCGGACATCCCCGGCGGCGGCCGGTTCGCCGACGACTACCTCACCACCCACGTGCAGGGCTCCACCAACTACGACGCGCTCGGCCACGTCTGGTACGACGACCGGCTCTTCAACGGCTACGACGCCGACTCCACCATCGGCGGCCTCGTCCACGACAGCATCCTGCCGATCGCCGAGCACGGCGTCGTCGGCCGCGGAGTGCTCATCGACCTCGCCCGCCATCGCGGTAAGCGCTATCTCGACAGCGGCGAAACCTACACCCACCACGACCTCGAGGCCGCGGCCGAACGGCAGGGCGTCGAACTGCGCAAGCGCGACATCCTGCTGGTCCGGACCGGTCGCACGGTCTTCTTCCGCGAGACGCCCACCGCCGAGTTCCACCAGAGCTGGCCCGAACCGGGACTCGTCTACTCACCCGGGCTCGCCGAGTGGTTCCACGAGCGGGAGATTCCGAACATCGGCTCCGACACCATCGGAGTCGAGACCTCCCTCGATCCCGAAACCGGGGCGAAACTGCTGGTGCACAGCGCGCTCATGCGCAACCTCGGTGTGCTGTTCCTCGAGATCTGCGACCTCGAAGACCTCGCCGAAGACTGCGCGGCCGACGGCCAGTGGGACTTCTTCTACGTCGCCGCGCCGCTCAAGATCGTGCACGCCACCGGTGGCCCGGTGAACCCTGTCGCCATCAAGTAAGACCCACCGAAAATCTTTGCGCAGGAACGGTTCCCCGTCCGGGAACCGGCGATCCGCCCTGCGCGCACACCGGAACACGCACACCGGAAGACCAGGAAACGGAGAGGACGGCTCGTGATGAGCGTTGCCCAGGAAACCCGTGACCAGAACGCCGTGTCGGAGCAGGAGATCAGGGCGGCGCAGGAAAGCCTGCGCAAGGTCCGCGCCCGCGGGGTGCGGTGGCTGCTCGACCACGTCGCCGACGACGGCAAGCCCGCCGCGGCCGACATCCGCAACGGCTACTACCGGATGCCGTGGGTCTTCGCGGTCGTCGGCGAGCGCGAGGTCGCGGCCCGCGTGCTGTCGTGGATCGAGCGCAACACCCTGACCGCGCAGGGAGATCTACGCGAGGGCGTGCCGCGCGAGGCGTTCGTGCACCGGTGGGCGACCTACCCGCACTCGCTGCTGGCCCACGGCGCGTGGGCGCTGGAGCGCTACGACACCGCGCTCGCGCTCGTGGACACGGTGCGCACCACCTTCCAGGACCCCGAGACCGGCGGGTCCTACATGGAGCGTCCGGAAGCCCGCACGGGCCGGCAGTTCATCTTCCCCACCGCCCAGATGGGCTTGGCCGCACTCGCGAGTGGACAGTCCGATGTGGCCGACGGCGCGTTCGGCTGGTTCGACCGGCTGTGGGCCGCGCAGCCGGAGCTGCCGGACGTGCTCTACGCCTCCTGGGGGCCGCAGGGCCTGCGCACCGTGGCCGACCACGACGACGAGTTCATCAGCAAGATCGACTTCCGCAAGCCGCGCCAGGCTTTTTACGCCCCGGGCATCAGCGCGGCGTTCCTCACGCGCTACTACATGGTCACGCGCAACGAGCGGGCGAAGGAGATCGCCACCGGCATCTTGAAGCTGTCGGCCAACGGAACCCAGGACCAGTACAACTGGTGGGAATCCATGCAGATCTGCAAGTTCGGCTGGGGCTCGGCGATGGCGGCCGAGATCGACCCCACCGGCGACCACCTCAAGCACGTGGTGCGCATGGCTCGCTGGTACGTCGAGTCGCAGGGCGAGGACGGCAGCTGGGTACCGAGCGGATTCCTCGTGCCCGAGCCCAACGACAGCCACGCCATCGAGAAGACCACCGAGCACACGCTGTGGGTGAGCATGATGCTGGCGACCCTCGCCGGCGCCGCCACGCGGGGCCCCGTGGCCGCCGGCCGCTGACCGGACGCGTCATGACCACATCGGACACTCTGCTCGCCGTGCGCGACCTGTCGAAGACCTTCGGCGGCACCAGGGCGCTTCGCGAGGTCGACCTCGACGTGGGCCGCGGCGAGATCCACGGTCTCGCCGGGCACAACGGATCGGGCAAGTCGACGCTGATCAAGACCCTCGCCGGGTTCCAGGACGCCGATCCCGGCTGCGGCGCCCGTGCGTGGCTCGACGGCGACGAGCTCGACCTCACGTCCTCGACCGGCGGCGCGCGGCACCCGCGGATGCGGTTCGTGCACCAGGACCTCGGCCTGGTGCTGCAGCTCGACGCCGTGGAGAACCTCGCACTCCGGTCCGGCTTCGCCCGCACGCGGCTGCGGACGATCCGGTGGGACCGGCAGGAGGCCGAGGCGCGCGAGCTGATCGCGCGCCTCGGGATCGAGCTCGACGTGCGGGCCCCGCTGTCCGAGACGACCCCGATCGAACGGACCGGGGTCGCGATCGCGGCCGCGTTGCAGGGCTGGGAGACCGGCCCGGCCCTGCTGGTGCTCGACGAGCCGACGGCAGTGCTGCCGCCGAACGAGGCGCACCGGCTCTTCGAGATCGTCGAGGAGGTCCGCCGCCAAGGCGCGAGCGTGCTCTACGTGACCCACCGGCTGGACGAGATGTTCGAGATCTGCGACCGGGTCACCGTGTTCCGCGGTGGCCGGCGCGTCGCCACCCGCGACGTCGCGGGGCTCGACCGGCCGGGCCTGGTGGAGCTCATGCTCGGCGACGAGGTGTCCCACGACGTCACCCCCGCCGCCGCACCGGCCCCCGAGGTGCCGGATGTGCTCGAGGTGCGCGGGCTGTCCGGCCGATACCTCACCGGGGCCGCGCTGCGGCTGCGGGCCGGCGAGGTGCTCGGCCTCGCGGGGCTGCCCGGGTCCGGTCGCGACGAGCTGCCCTACGCGCTGGCCGGGGCGCTGCAGTACCCCGTCGCCGGCGAATACCGGACGTCGGACGAGAGCGGGTGGAACCGGCTCGGCCGCGGTGGGGTGCCGAGCTGCTCGCTCGTCCCGGCCGACCGCGGAGCCGAGGGGATCATCGGCGAGTTTTCCGTGCGGGAGAACCTGACGCTGTCGATCGTGCCGCGCATCGCCTCCGCCGGTGTACTCGGACGCCGACGCGAATCCCGCGTGACCGACGACTGGATCGGCCGGCTGCGGGTGAAGTCGGAAAGCCGGGACTCCGCCATCACCACGCTCTCGGGCGGCAACCAGCAGAAGGTGCTCGTGGGGCGCTGCCTCGCGCAGGAACCGGCGATCCTGCTGCTGTGCGAACCGACCGCCGGCGTCGACATCGGCACCCGGCGCGCGCTGTACGCGCTGATCAACGAACGCGTCGCGCAAGGGCTCAGCGTGATCGTGTCGTCGACCGACGTCGGCGACCTGCTCGGCCTGTGCAGCCGCGTGCTGGTCTTCGACCGGGGCGCCGTGGTGGGTGAGCTCGCCGGGACGGCGATCACCGAGAAGGCCCTCGTCCTCGCAATGGAAGGAATCGCCGCCCCGTGATGAGCAGACTGCCGATCACCGAACTGGAAGCGCCGCCGAGCACCGCGGACGGCGCGCTCCCGGCCGCGCCGCACCACGGCCGCGGCGTGGCCCACTACCTGAGCTTCAAGCGGATCGGCGCGGTGTACCTGCTGGTCCTCGCGATCGTGCTGTTCACCGTGAAGCTCGGCGGGGTGTTCTTCGCCGGGGCGACCGTGAAACAGGTCGTGGACAACTACTCGATCACCGCCATGGCCGCGCTCGCGCTCGTGGTGCCGCTTTCGGCGGGGGTGTTCGACCTTTCGTTCGCGTACACGATGTCGCTGACCGGCGTGACCACCGCGTACCTGGTGGTGCACGCGGGAATGGGGCTCGGCGGCGCGATCGTCGTCGCGATGCTCGTGGCGCTCGTGGTGGGCCTGGTCAACGCGTTCGTGGTGGTGGTGCTCAAGATCGACTCACTGATCGGCACGCTCGGCACGGGCTCGCTGATCCAGGCGGCCAACACGTTCATCACCGGTGACTCGCCGATCAATGACGACAAACTCACCGCACCGGGCTACGCGCACATCGCGCAGGCGAGCTGGGCCGGGATCACGATCCCCGTGGTCTACGCGATCGTGCTCGCAGCCGTGATCTGGCACGTCCAGGAGCACACCGTGACCGGCCGCCGGTTGTACGCGACCGGCTTCAACGAGCGCGCCGCGCGGCTCGCCGGCGTGCCGACCTTCCGGCTGCGGTTCCTTTCGCTCGTCGCGGGAGCGCTGATCGCCGGGTTCACCGGCATCGTGCTGGGCTCGTCGGTCGGTTCGGGCGACCCCGCGTCCGGCACGCCGTACCTGCTCCCGGCGTTCGCCGCGGTGTTCCTCGGCGCGACGCAGTTCAAGGAGGGCCGCTTCAACGCGGGCGGCACCGTGCTCGCCGTGGTGCTGCTGGGCACCGGCGACACCGGGCTGGCGCTGGCCGGCGCCGCCACCTGGGCGTCCAACACCTTCACCGGCATCGTGCTGATCGCCGCGCTCGCGGTCACCGGCAAGCAGCGCGGCACGCTGCGCGGCATCAAACGCCGCCTGCGCCGCACCACCGAGCCCGTTTCCTGAGCTTTCCCCGTCGACAAAGGAGTCGTTCATGCTCGGAAAACCCTTGCGCGGCAAGATGTTCGCGCTCATGGCCGCGGCGCTCGCCGTCGCCGGACTGGTCTCGGCCTGCGGCTCGGGCGGCGCCGGCGCGTCGGCCGGCACCAGCGGCGCGAAGGCCGATCTCGCGCAGGCCAAACAGATCCTCGCCGCCGCGTCGCAGCGGCCGACCAAGATCCAGGTCACCGACCCGATCGGCAAACCCGTACCCACGGGCAAGAAGATCGCGTTCGTCAGCTGCGGGCTGCCCGAGTGCGTGCTGCAGGGCGAGGTGATCAAGAAGGCGACGGACCTGCTGGGCTGGTCACTCACCACGATCAACACCAACGGCACCCCGCAGGGCTTCCAGAACGCGTTCGACACGATCCTGCGCCAGAAGGTCGACGGCGTCATCTACAACGCGATCGACAAGTCCGTGATCCGCTCACAGCTCGGTCAGCTGCAGTCGGCGGGTGCGATCACCGGCGCCTGCTGCCAGCTCGACCCGGTGGGCGACGGCATCACCTACGTGATCGACACCCCGGACGACAACTCGCCCAAGGGCAAGATCGACGCCGCCTGGGCCGTGGTCAACGGCGGCGACAGCGCTTCGGTGCTGTACGCGAACATCCCGGACTTCAAGATCCTCAGCTCGATCAAGTCCGGCCTGCAGACCAACCTCAAGACCCTGTGCCCCGGCTGCACGTTCGACTCGATCGACCTGCCGCTGACGTCGCTGGGCAAGGACGCGCCCAACCGCATGGTGTCCTACCTGCGCAGCCACCCGAAGACCAAGTTCGTGGTCCTCGCCGACGACGCGGCCGGCGTCGGTCTGCCCGCGGCGCTGAAGGCCGCGGGCCTCGACGACGTCAAGGTCTTCGGCCAGGCCCCGTACGGCGCTTCGCTGGGCTACCTGAAGAACGGCACCGAGGCCGGGGCGATCCCGTACGACCTCTACGGCGACATGTGGGCGATCGTCGACAGCATGGCCCGCAAGTTCGCCGGCGTCGCGGTACCGACCATCCACCCGCCGATGTGGGTCGTCACCAAGGACAACTACCCCGCCGAGGCCGGCAGCGAGCTGTTCCCGATCGTGGCCGACTACGACAAGCAGTACGCCGCGCTGTGGGGCAAGGCGTGACGGACGAGGTCCCGGCCGTGGCGCACCTGCTCGCGGGTGCGCCACGGAACTGGGGCCGCTGGGGCGAGGACGACGAGGTGGGCACCCTCAACCACCTCGGCCCGGCGGAGGTGCTCGCCGGGCTCGGGACGGTCCGCCAGGGCCGGGTGTTCACGTTGCAGACGCCGATGTTCCACGAGAACGGCGACCCGTCCTCGCCCGCGCGGGCGGCACCGCGGCGGTACATGGTGCAGGACCAGGGTTCCTGGTACGGCCCCGAACCACCGGACCTGCCCGGCGGCGCGCGGTACGCGGACGACGTCGTCGTGAGCCACTTGCAGGGCTCGACGCAGTACGACGCGCTCGGCCACGTCTGGTACGACGACACGCTTTACAACGGCTACGACGCCGCGACCACGATCGGCGGCCTGCGCAAGGCGAGCGTGCTGCCGATCGCGGAACGCGGCGTCGTCGGCCGCGGGGTGCTCGTGGACATGGCCGGGTTCCGCGGCAAACGCCACCTGGACCGCGACGAGACCTTCACCCACGAGGACCTCGCCGCCGCGGCCGCCGCGCAGGGCGTGGAGATCCGGCCGCACGACGTGCTGCTGATCAACACGGGCTGGCTCGAGTTCTTCTACTCCGTGCCACGGGAGGAGTTCTTCGGCGAGTCCTATCAGGAACCAGGATTGGTCTACACCCCTGAGCTTGCCGAGTGGTTCCAGAGCATGGAGATCGCCAACCTCGCCACCGACACGATCGGCAACGAGGTGCTCATCGATCCGCGCAACGGCACCACGTTGCTCGTCCACTGTGCACTGATGCGCAACCTCGGCCTGGTGTTCACCGAGATCTGCGACCTGCGCGCGCTGGTCGCAGACTGCCGCGCCGACGGCCAGTGGGACTTCCTCTACGCGGCGGCACCGCTGAAGGTGGTGGGCGGGACGGGTTCTCCGGTGAACCCGATCGTGGTCAAGTAGGGCAGCGGGCGGGTGCCGCCCGCTGCCATGGACCGGCTCAACCGGCCCCGGCGGCTCGAAAACGTAACCGCGGGGATTGGGGCAAACCGGTTCCGGCAACGGTGCTCGACACGTCCGTACACGTGAACATGGCTGACGGGCATCGTTTTCTACCGGTTCACCGCGCCGCGGGGAATATCCCGGACGCGGTCAAGCAACAGCCGGCTCGCACCATCGCATTGTGGCCCGGCTCACTTCCCGGGCTCGCGGGAAAACGGGAACCTCCGCTTTCGACAACTGCGAGGTACCAGAATCACGTCGGCCTCGGCCGGGTTCGAAAACCCGGCCGAGGCCGACGTGAACAACTGACCTGTGCGCTCGAGGCCCGGGGGACGTGGACCCGCGAGCGCCGCGGCGCGTGGTGACCGGACCGGGAAGCTCGCTCCCGCGGCCGGAGGCCGGGCACCACACCGATATACTTTCGCGGCCTGGTTCAGGCGCTGCCGGCATAGCTCAGTTGGTAGAGCAACCGCCTTGTAAGCGGTAGGTCAGGGGTTCAAGTCCCCTTGCCGGCTCCTTCCGCCCACAGGTCGCTGATCGATCTCGGGCGGTTCGAGACCCGTCAGACGCGGCGGGCGTTGTGGAACGGCATCGAGGCCAGCGGCGACAGCTTCACCGGAACTCCGGGCCGGCTGGCGTGCAGGACCATGCCGCCGCCGGCGTAGATGCCGACGTGGCTCACGGGCGTGTAGAAGAACACCAGGTCACCGGGCTGCAGTGCGGCCTTGGAGACGGCGACGCCCGCCGTCGACTGCAGCCGCGAGCTGTGCGGCAACGCGACGCCGACCTGCTTGAACGCCCACACGACGAGGCCGGAGCAGTCGTAGGCGTTCGGACCGGCCGCGCCCCAGACGTAGGGCTTGCCCTGCTGGGTCAGCGCGCGGCCGAGCGCAGAGGCGCCAACCCGAGCGCTGGCCGACGCGGAGGCGGCCGGGGCCGCGGTCGCGGCGGACGCGGTGCTCGCGAGGACCGGGCCGGCGGTGGCCGACATCGCGGCGGCGAGCGCGGTCGCCGTCAGGGCGGCGCGGACGAAGCGCCGTTTCCGTGAGGGCGCAGCATCGGATCGAGGTTCGAATCGGTGGAGTGCCATTTCGGGGTAGAGCTCCTTCGGGGGAGGAGAGCGAATCGCAGGTAACTGCGAGAACACGGGCACATTACGAAACGAAATACGAGAATGCATCAAAGAGTGATCAGTGGCACAGATCAACAATTCTTGCTTGCCGGTCGGCGCAAATACTGAGTGGTATCAGTCGCAATTTACCGGCAGTCAAAACCCGCCCCACCAGCGCAGATACACCCGAAATCCGCTCGCGAAATTCACTCAGCGGAATTCCGGGAAGCACATCTTGGAACCGGTTTCACCAGGAATTCCGCACTCACGGCACGCGCCGGCCGGCACACCCGGCGCAAACCAGCTCCAGGCCACCCCGAACCCCCAGCTCAACCGCCGAAAACGAGCGGTCCGGACGACCCTGCGAGACGATCGAGGGCAGACGTGGTGCACACCACTTCCGGATCAGTGCAACGGTCGGGACGTGTCGGCCGATGGTCCCCGGGAACGTCGAGGAGAACGACGCCAGACGGACGAGGAGGTGGGATCGATCATGAAGATCAACGAACGCGCCGACCAGGGGATTCACCGCAGACGATGGCCGATCCTGGAGCCTCCCCGGCCCAGCTCGAACCAGCGGCACCGGCCGAACCTCCTGCGGCGGCGCGCGTGGCACATCCTCGAGGCGCCGACGGCGGAACAGCCGGCCGTCGAAAACGAAGAGGTGCTGGGCCCGCAGCCGCCCGACGACGCGACGGTCAACTTCGTCCTCGACCTGACGCTGCGCATCGGCGAGGTGCAGATGGCCAGCGGCGCCGGTGCGTCCGACGTCACCGCCACGATCCTCGCGCTCACCGCCGCGCTCGGGCTGCCCCACTGCGAGGTCGACGTGATCTTCACGTCGATCACCGTCACGTGCCACCGCGGCACGGACCTGGCGCCCGTCACCGCGTTGCGAGTGGTCCGTTCGCGCAGCCTCGACTACACGCGGCTGACGCAGGCCGAGATCCTCGTGCGCAAGATCGTCCGCGGGAACATGGGCGCCGAGGAAGCGCACACGGAGCTGGAGCGCATCACGGCCGCGCCGCACCCGTACCCGCGCTGGGTCGCCACGATCGCGTGGGGCGGGCTGGCCGCGTTCATCACGCTGCTGCTCGGCGGCGGCCCCGACGTGGCCGTGGTGGCGTTCGCGATCTCCTCGGTCGTCGACCGGCTCGGCCGGCTGCTCAACCGCTACCACCTGCCGTTCTTCTTCCAGCAGGTCGTCGGCGGGCTCGTCGCGACGCTGTCGGCGATGGCGATCGTGAGCAGCAACGTCCTCACCACCGACCGCCCGACGCTCGTGGTCGCCGCGGCCGTCACGGTGCTGCTGTCCGGGCTGTCCACCGTCTCGGCGGTGCAGGACGCGATCACCGGCTACAACGTCACGGCCGCCGGCCGCACGATGGAGACCGCGCTGATGTCCGCGGGCCTGATCACCGGCGTGGTGCTGGCGCTGAAGCTCGCCGTGATGCTCGGCCTGCCGAGCACGCCGCTGCCGGAGGTCATCAACTCGACCCCGCAGCAGCTGCCCATCGTGGTCGTCACCGGCGCCGGCGCGGCCGCGTGCTTCGCCCTGGCCTCCTACTCGACACTGCGCGCCCTGCTCGTCGCCGCGGCGGCGGGTGCCATCGGCGCGCTCGTGTACGGCTCGCTGATGCTCACGCAGTTCGACGCGGTGAGCTCGTCGGCCGTCGCGGCCACGCTCGTCGGCTTCTGCGGCGGCCTGCTCGCACGTCGGCTGCTCGTCACCCCCCTCGTCGTGGCCGTGTCCGGTATCACTCCCCTGCTGCCCGGCCTGTCCACCTATCGTGGTCTATACCAATTGGGGGTCGAGCCCGGCGGCAACATCTCGACGCTGATGACCGCCGTCGCCATCGGGCTCGCGCTCGCAGCGGGCGTTGTGCTGGGTGAATACCTCGCGCAACCCGTCCGGATGCGGCTCGGGAGGCTCGAACGCAAGCTCGCCGGACCGCGGATGGCGGGACCGCTGGAGCCGCCGGAGCGGCGTCTGGAGTAAGCGGTTGATCACCGGCCGGTCACCTGGCGCGCGCTAGGGTTTCACTGGGGCCGCGACCCGCGGATGACGAGGGAGCAGCTGTAGTGACTGTCGAGCAGAAAACCGCACCGTCCGCCGATTTCGTCGTGGTGGCCAACCGGCTGCCCGTCGACCTGGAGCGCGCTTCGGACGGCGGCCAGCGCTGGACGGCGAGCCCCGGCGGGCTCGTCTCCGCGCTCGAACCGTTCCTGCGCTCGCGCAAGGGCGCATGGGTCGGCTGGCCCGGCGTCCCCGACGTCGACGTCGAGGAGTTCGACGACGACGGCCTGGTCCTGCACCCCGTCACCCTCACCTCCGCCGAGGTCCGCGACTACTACGAGGGCTTCTCCAACGCCACGCTGTGGCCGCTCTACCACGACGTCGTCGCGCCGCCGGTGTTCGACCGCGCGTGGTGGGACAGCTACGTGAAGGTCAACCGCCGCTTCGCCGAAGCCAGCGCCCAGGTCGCGGCCCAGGGCGCGACCGTGTGGATCCAGGACTACCAGCTGCAGCTCGTGCCCACGATGCTGCGCGAGCTGCGCCCCGACCTGCGCATCGGCTTCTTCCTGCACATCCCGTTCCCGCCCGTCGAGCTGTTCATGCAGCTGCCGTGGCGCGCCGAGATCGTGCGCGGGCTCATCGGCGCCGACCTCATCGGCTTCCACCGCCCCGGCGGCGCGCAGAACTTCCTGTGGCTGGCCCGCCAGCTCGTCGGCCTCGAGCCGACGCGCGGCGCCGTCGGCGTGCGGTCGCGGCCCGGCATGGTGCAGGTCGGCGACCGCACCGTGCGCGTCGGCGCGTTCCCGATCTCGATCGACGCCGCCGGCCTCGACACCCTCGCGCGCAGCAAGGGCGTGATCGAGCGCGCCAAGCAGATCCGCCGCGACCTCGGCAACCCGAAGGCGGTCATGCTCGGCGTCGACCGCCTCGACTACACCAAGGGCATCGACCTGCGGCTGCAGGCGCTGCACGAGCTGCTGCACGAGGAGCGCATGCAGCCCGAGGACGTCGCCTTCGTGCAGCTGGCCACGCCGAGCCGCGAACGCGTGGAGCACTACCAGCGCATGCGCGGCGAGATCGAGCAGATGGTCGGCCGCATCAACGGCGAGTTCGCGCGTGTCGGTCACCCGGTCGTGCACTACCTGCACCAGTCCGTGAACCGCACCGAGCTGGCCGCCTTCTTCTCCGCCGCCGACGTGATGGTGGTAACGCCGCTGCGCGACGGGATGAATCTCGTCTGCAAGGAATACGTCGCCTGCCGCCACGATCTCGGGGGCGCGCTCGTGCTCAGCGAGTTCGCCGGCGCGGCCGCCGAACTGACCAGCGCGTTCCTGGTCAACCCCCATGATCTGGACGGGGTGAAGAACGCGTTGGTGGCTGCTATTACGCTCGACCCCGCCGAGGGCCGACGCAGGATGCGCGCCATGCGTCGACAGGTCCTCACCCACGACGTCGACCGGTGGGCGCGCTCGTTCCTGCAGGCGCTGGGTGCGGAGCCGGTCGACTGACCTCCCCCGTACCGCGCTGGACCTCCTGAGGAGGAGTGTTGACCGCCGAGGCGTTGCCTGCGGAGCTACGGCGCGCGATCGTGCAGATCGCCCGTACCCCGCGCCTGCTGGTCGCCTGCGACTACGACGGCACGTTGGCCCCCATCACCGCCAACCCCGACGAGGCCCGGCCGCTGCCGGAGTCCGTCGGTGCACTCAGATCTCTCGCCGGCCTGCACGAGACCACCACAGCCGTCATCTCGGGTCGCGCGCTGCGTGACCTGGCGACGCTGTCGCGCCTGCCCGCCGAAGTGAACCTCGTGGGCAGCCACGGCTCCGAGTTCGACATCGGGTTCATCCACGCCCTCGACGAGAAGGCGCGTGCGCTGCACCGCCGGCTCGAGGCGGAGCTGGAGAACCTGGTGCTCGACGTGCCGGGCGTGTCGCTCGAGGTCAAGCCCGCGAGCATCGCGGTGCACGTGCGCCGAGCCGAGCACGAGGCCGGTCGCCGGGTGCTCGCCGACGTGCACGAAGGCCCGTCGACCTGGGAAGGCGTGTCGACCACCGACGGCAAGGAGGTGGTGGAGCTCGCGGTCGTCCAGACGGACAAGGGCCGCGCGCTCGACACCCTGCGCCACCAGGTGGGCGCCACCGCCGCCATCTTCCTTGGCGACGACGTGACAGACGAGAAGGCGTTCGCGCGCCTGTCGGGCCCCGACCTGGGCATCAAGGTGGGCGAGGGCGAGACGCTCGCGACCTACCGCGTGCCCGACACCGTCGACGTCGCGCTGGTTCTCGGGTTCCTCCTGGAGGAACGGCGGAACTGGCTCTACGGCGAGTCGGCGCCGCCCATCGAGCGGCTGTCGATGCTGGCCAACGAGCGCTCCGTCGCGCTCGTGACGCCGGACGCGAAGCTCACGTGGCTTTGCCACCCGGGCCCCGACGCGCCGGCCGTGTTCGCCGACCTGCTCGGCGGCCCCGGTGCGGGAGCCTTCTCGATCAAGCCGCACCGCAACGGCCTGCCGCTGGGCCAGCGCTACCTGCCGAACACGATGACGGTCGAGACGCGCTGGTCGCGCCTGCTCGTGACCGACTACCTCGAGCCGGAAAGCCCTTCGCACCGCACGGACATCGTGCGCGTGATCTCGGGCGAGACCGCGGCGGACGTGCTGTTCGCGCCGCGGCCGGAGTTCGGCGGCGTGCCCGTGAAGCTGGTCGCCGAGGGCGACGGGCTGCGGGTCCTCGGCACGTCGGAGCCGTTCGTGCTCCGCTCGCCGGGCGTGGAGTGGACCATCACGTCCGACGGCCTGCACGACACCGCCACGGCGCTCGTGCAGCCGACGCCGGACAGCCCGGTGGTGCTCGAACTCCGTTGCGGCACCACCGATCTCGGCCCCCACGAACTGTCCGAAATAGACCGTCGCGACCGCGCGGGCCGCTACTGGAGCGACTGGGCGGCCAAGCTCAAGCTGCCGACGGTGCAGGCTGAGCTCGTGCGCCGCTCCGCGCTCACGCTGCGCGGGCTGGTCAACACCGACACCGGTGGCGTGCTGGCGGCGGCGACGTCTTCGCTGCCCGAGGAGATCGGCGGCGTCCGCAACTGGGACTACCGCTACTGCTGGATCCGCGACGCGTCCATGACCGTGCGCGAGCTGGTGCACCTCGGGTCCAACGAGGAGGCCGAGGGCTACCTGCAGTGGCTGCACGGCGTGCTGTCCACTTTGGCCGGTCCGGAGCGCCTGCACCCGCTGTACACGCTGGCCGGCAGCGTGATCGGCGCCGAGGCCGTGATCGAGTCGCTGCCCGGGTACGCCGGTTCGCGCCCCGTGCGCGTCGGCAACCTGGCCAACCACCAGGTGCAGCTCGACGTGTTCGGCCCGGTCGTGGAGCTCGTCGTCACCCTGGCCGACGCGCGCGGCGAGCTGCGCGACGAGGACTGGCAGATGGTGCGCGCGATGGCCGAGGCCGTCACGCGGCGCTGGAACGAGCCGGACCACGGCATCTGGGAAGAGCGGCACGTGCCGCGCCACCGGGTGTACTCGCGGGTGATGTGCTGGGTCACGATCGACCGCGCGGTGAAGCTCGGCCACGAGTACGGCCGCGACGTGCCGGCCGCGTGGCCGGAGCTGCGTGAGCAGATCAAGGCCGACGTGCTGGCACACGGCTGGAACGACGAGGTCCAGGCGTTCACCACGGCGTACGACGGCACCGATCTCGATGCCGCGTCGCTGTTCGTGGGCCTGACCGGCCTGATCGACCCGGCCGACGAGCGCTTCCAGCGCACGGTGACCGCGATCGAGGCCGAGCTGCGCAGCGGTTCCACGGTGTACCGCTACCGCCGCGACGACGGCCTGCCCGGCGGCGAAGGCGGGTTCCACATCTGCGCCGCGTGGCTGATCGAGGCGTACCTCATCACCGGCCGCCGCAACGAGGCCGAGGAGCTGTTCACGCAGATCGTCGCCTCGGCGGGCCCCACGGGCCTGCTGCCGGAGCAGTACGACCCGATCGCCGAGCGTTCGCTGGGCAACCACCCGCAGGCGTACTCGCACATCGGCCTCATCCGGTGCGCGAACCTGCTCGCCGAGAAGCTGTGAACACCTGTCACCGGCCTAACCGCGTTAGCACAGGTCGGTGACAAGTGCCGTGAAGGTCACCTTGAGAGAGCAGGCGTCCCTTAAGGTGACCTTCACGAGCATTTGCACGTTCATTCGGCGCTCGGACGCAGGTCGGTGCAGGAGGTGACGGGATGAAGCAGTACTACGGCGAAGCCACGGACTACGCCCCGCTGCCCCCACTCTTCGCCCGCCGCGTGCGCGCCGGCTCCGTGGTCACCGGCATCGCGCTGCTGGCCGGCACCGCGTTCGTGTTCGGCCTGACCGCGTTCGTGAACCGCCCGCTGCACGGGCACAGCCTCCCCGACGCCCCTGTCGGCGTCATCGGACTGCTGCTGCCGACGCTCGCGGTGGTGACGACGGCCATCGTGGTGTTCTCCTGCCGCAGCTGCCTGCGGGGCGACTACCTCGTGGTCGCCCGTGCCCGAGCCGCGCGCACGGCGCTGATCACCTGCTTCACGGCTACCGTCGTCACCTGCCTGCTCGCCCTCACCGCATCAGCGCTCGTGGACCTGTGGAGCGACCACGACCGCTTCGGCGCGACAGACGTGCTGGCCACCTTCGCCAACTTCGCTCTGGGCCTGCTCGGCTTCGCGGCGGGCCTGTTCTACGTCCGCCCGTCCGTCACGACGCTGGAGAAGTTCAGCGACCACCCGATCTGGTGAGTCCGGTCACTCCGTGAACGCCGCTGTGAACGCTGCGGAGCTCTGCGGGCAACACTGGGCATGCAGGTGATCCACGACGGTCCGGAGGCGGCGTTGCCGGACTCGTTCGACCGTCCCGACCTGGGCGTTCCCGATCCGGCGCCCGTGTTCGGGCGGCTCTTCGACGCACACTCGCGCCAGCTGCACCGCTACCTCGCGCGCCGCGTCGGCGACGACGCCGCCCACGACCTCGTGGCCGAGACGTTCCTCGTCGCGCTGCGGCGGCGCGAGTCCTACCGGCCGGACCTGGGCACGGCGCGCTCATGGCTGTACGGGATCGCGACGAACCTGCTGCGCCACCACATCCGCAGCGAGACGCGGGCGCTGAGGGCGACCGCGCGGCTCGCGGCGGTCGGCGAGCACTCCACGGCCGGGCACGACGGCCGCGTCGCCGAGCAGGTGGACGCGCAGACCCGCGCGGCGCAGCTCGCCGGCGCGCTGGCGAAGCTCAACGCCGCCGACCGCGACACGCTGCTGCTCGTGTCGTGGGCCGGGCTCGAGCCGACGGAGGTCGCCGAAGCCCTGGGTGTGCCGCCTGGCACGATCCGCTCGCGGCTGCACCGCATCCGGCGCTGGCTTCGGGCCAACGCCGCGGCCGTCCAGAGCACCATCGAAATCGCCGAGGAGGCGAAGGAACTGTGAACGACGACAATGTGCGCCACCTGTGGTCCGACGCCGAGCTCGACGAAGCCCTCGACGCCCTGCACCCCCACGTCCGAACCGACCCCGCGGAGCTCGACCGCGCCCGCGCGACGCTGCTGCGGGCCGCCGCAGCCGAGACCGGCCGGGTGCCAACGGCTCCGCCGAAGAAGAAGCGGTCAGGCGCCTGGCGCTGGATCGCCGTGGCCGCCGCAGTCGCGGTGGTAACGGGCGGCGTCGTGATCGCCCGCGAGGCGATCGAGCCCCGCATGACCGTCGCCCCCGCGGCCACCGCGACCGCGGACACCGTGCCGGCTGCCGGCCAGTACACCCACGTGACCAACACCTACACCGACATCGAATGGGTCGGCGGCACCACCAGCGCCTTCGCCGTACGGCAGACGGTGGAGTACTGGATCCCCGCCGACCCGTCGGGCGTGTGGAAGCGCAAGTGGACACGGCCCAAGGACGCGGTGATCCTGAAAGGACGTCCCTTCGACGGGGGGTCGCTGCCCGGACCGGCAACCACCACACAGGTCGCGGCGGGCGGTAACTTCACCGAGGCCTTCCCCCACCCCGGCGGCTGGACCACGAACATCCCCGAGGGCTGGTACCGGCCGACCCCGCGCTTCATCGCGTCCCTGCCGGCCGACCCTCCGACGCTCAAGAAGCTTGCCCGAGACGACTTGCACACCAAGTACGACCAGGTGGGCCAGCCCCTCGCGCCGTACACGGCTTTCCCCAGCTCCTCCGACAACTCCCCCGCCTCGACCTTGACCACCTCGCTGAACGTGGCGCCGCCGGTCCCGGAAACGACGGGCAACCACCTCACCCAGGATCCGTTCACGCCGCCATACCTGGGACCCGGTGCCACGGAGATGCGCCTGCTCACCGTGCTGTGCTCGGGCCTCGCTCCGCGGCCGTTGCGAGCCGCGCTCATCAACACCCTGGCCGGGATGGCCACCTCGACCGAGCACCACGGCGAGATCAGCACCTACACGATCGGCTACGGCAACCACGAACTGATCGTCAACGTGAACACCTCGACGTCGCAGCTGCTCGGTGCGGGCAACGTCGCCACCAAGGACACGTACGGCATCTCGGCGGGCCGCGGCCTGAGCACCGCGCAGTTCAGCTACGAGGTGACCAGCGATTTCGGTTCGTGATCACTTCGCGTGGTTGGCGGCGTTGAGCGCACTGGCGACGTCGCCGACTTCGAGGGCACGGATGCCGTCGGGCAGCTTGCCGGAGTCGGGCGGCACGAGGGCGTGGGTGTAGCCGAGCCGCGCGGCTTCGGCGAGGCGGCGCGCGACGTTGGGCACCCGGCGCACCTCGCCGGCCAGCCCGACCTCGCCGACGGCCACCAGCCGCTGGGACAACGCGACGTCGTGCATCGACGACGTCAGCGCCAGGACCAGCGCCAGGTCGATCGAGGGCTCGGTGATCTTCATCCCACCGACCGTGGCGACGTAGACGTCCTTGTCACCCAGCTTCAGCCGGCCGCGTTTCTCCAGTACGGCGAGGACCATGGCCACGCGCGAGGAGTCGAGGCCGCTCACCGCGCGCCTGGGCTGCGGCATGCTCGTGCTCGACACCAGCGCCTGCACCTCACCCAGCAGTGGCCGTTTGCCCTCCATGGCGACCGTGATGGCCGTGCCTGGCACCGGTTCGGCGGTGCGGCTCATGAACAGCCCGGACGGGTCGGGCACGCCGACGATGCCGCCCTCGGTGAGCTCGAAACAGCCGATCTCGTCGGCCGCGCCGAAGCGGTTCTTGATGCCGCGCACCATGCGCAGCGTCGAATGCTTGTCGCCCTCGAACTGCAGCACGACGTCGACGAGGTGCTCCAGCACGCGCGGGCCGGCGACAGAGCCGTCCTTCGTCACGTGGCCCACCAGCACCACGGGCAGCCCACGTTCCTTGGCGACCGCCACGAGCCCCGCCGCGACGGCGCGCACCTGCGTAACCCCGCCCGGCGAGCCCTCCACCTGCGGTGACGCCATCGTCTGCACCGAGTCGACGATCAGCACGCCCGGCTTCACGGCGTCGATGTGGCCCAGGACCGCCGACAGGTCGCTCTCGGCCGCGAGGAACATCTCGCCGTGCACGTTCCCCGTGCGCTCGGCGCGCAGCCGGACCTGCCCGGCCGACTCCTCACCCGTGACGTAAAGGGAGCGCCCGGCCGTTTTGGCCCACTGGAACGCCACTTCGAGCAACAGGGTCGACTTGCCGACACCGGGCTCGCCGGCCAGCAGCACCACGGCGCCGGGCACGAGCCCGCCACCGAGCACGCGATCGAGTTCGGAGACGCCCGTCGCCTTCGCGCGGGCCGTCTCGACGTCGACCTCGCCAATAGGTCGCGCGGGCGCGCTAGGCGCACCCGCGGCCACTCGCGTGATCGCCGGTTTGACCCCGCCCCGCTCTTCGAGCGAGCCCCAGGCCTGGCACTCCGGGCAGCGGCCGAGCCACTTCGCGGCTTCGTACCCGCATTCCGCGCACCGGTAGACGGTGTTGGTCTTCTTCACCACGCGCCGAGGCTATCGGCGGGCACCGACAAAAACCGTCAGGGCTCGACGTGTGCCGGCGCGGCGACCGGCATCGCGACGGTGATCGGGCCCGCGTTGCGGAAGGTGAAGGTGACGTTGATCGTCATGCCCGGCCACAGCGGCTGCGTGAGGTCCTGCAGCACGACCGTGCCCTGGTTCAGCTTCGTGGCTGCGCCGCCGTCGCCAGGGGACGCACTGCTCGTGGCGGTCGGAGCGCCCGAGGAGGTGTCGCTGGACGGCGTGGAGGCGGAGCTCGACGTGGTCGGCGCCGCCTGTTCGTTGGTCGACTCGACGGCGTCGTCCGGGCCGATGACCAGCGTGTGGCCGGCGACGATGTCGGTGGCGCCGCTGATCTGCGCCGGCGACTTCGTGCCCTCCGAGCTGACCGAGACGAGCTGGTCGTCCTGGGGGCCCTGGTTGACGATCGTGAGCGTGAGCGGCGCGGGCTGGCCGGCCGAGTAGGCGGCGCCCTGCGCGGGGTACTGGACGGCGGCGTCACGCAACACCAGCGTCTTCACCTGCGCGTACGTGCCGTTGACCGCAGGCTGCTGCGTGTCGGTCTGGGTGATCTGACCGGCCCCGCAACCGGCGAGCACGAGCGCGGCACCGAGCGCCGACACACCTGCGCCGAGCACGCGACGTTTCTGCAGCCTCACGTCGGAGTCCTTCCATCTCACGGCCTCGTCATGACGAAGACTAGCCGGGCGCCGCCGCGCGCACGGAACCGG
Organism: Amycolatopsis sp. NPDC005232; assembly: GCF_040607795.1. Lineage (NCBI taxonomy): Bacteria > Bacillati > Actinomycetota > Actinomycetes > Pseudonocardiales > Pseudonocardiaceae > Amycolatopsis > Amycolatopsis sp. NPDC005232. The sequence continues at coordinate 294,087 of NZ_JBEXHL010000004.1, forward strand.
TGGGCCCCAACGGGTGCGCCACGACCCAAGATCAACCGTCCAATTAGGATTTCGCACCTGCTGATCAATGGCTTCCCCATTACCTGCATGAGCACGGGCGATTCAGGTTTGTCAACCCCCGCCAAGCCGCTGACCTGCGACGACGATCCCGGGCCGCTAGGTGGCCATCTGAAGACCGTGCTAAGATGGAATCAGCGAAAGGGGCAGAGGACACATGGTTTTCAAGGTCGGAGAGACCGTCGTCTACCCGCACCACGGTGCCGCACTCATCGAAGCCATCGAGACCCGCGTGATCAAGGGCGAGGAGAAGAAGTACCTCGTCCTCAAAGTCGCGCAAGGGGATCTTACGGTTCGCGTGCCTGCTGACAACGCCGAGATCGTCGGTGTGCGTGATGTCGTCGGGCAAGAAGGACTGGACAAGGTTTTCGACGTACTGCGTGCTCCCCACACCGAAGAGCCCACGAACTGGTCTCGTCGGTACAAGGCCAACCTGGAGAAGCTCGCCTCCGGCGATGTGAACAAGGTGGCCGAAGTGGTGCGCGACCTCTGGCGGCGAGAGAAGGACCGCGGACTTTCAGCCGGCGAGAAGCGCATGCTGGCGAAGGCGCGGCAAATTCTGGTCAGCGAGCTCGCGCTCGCGGAAGGCACCGACGAGGACAAGGCGGAAACACTCCTCGACGAAGTTCTGGAAACCGCGACGGTCTGACCCCCTGGGTCATCCGGCTCCCGGCGGAGGCACCGGGCAGCCACTTCTCTACGATCGCGACTCGATGAACCAGCAGGTGCAGAGCGTCGCGTTCGTGACTGTCGCACACCACATCGCCGATGAAGAGCGTGCTCTCACGACGGTGAACGGTGATGTTCTTCTCAAGCACACCGTGCGGGGGCTACTCGGCACACCGGAGCTCGATCTGGTGGTCGTGTCAGCCCCTTCTCGGTGTGCTGAGTCGTTTTCGAACGCCCTTTCAGACGCGCTTTCGGATCTCGTTTCCGAGCTGTCCGATCGCTGCCGGTTCGTCCCCGGTGCGTCGCTCCGGCAGGTTTTCCCTGCCGTCGAGCCTTCGCTTTCCCCTGGTGCGGTGGTTCTCGTTCACGACGCCCTGCGCGCCTTCACTCCACAACGGACTGTCCGTGATGTACTGACCACGGTCCGTGCAGGTGCGTCTGTCGTAGTCCCGGTGCTCCCGATGGCGGACACCGTGAAGGCGACCGACGCCGGCTTGATCACCGCCACCGTCGACCGCGACGGCCTGCGCACCGCCCAGACCCCCGTCGGCTTCTCGCTCGACGCGTTCCGCGCGGCACTCGCCGAAAGCCCGGACCCGGGCCTCGGCTCCGTGTCCGGCGCGATCACAGTCCCCGGCGATCCCGACGCCATGCGCGTCGCGAGCGCCTTCGAACTCACGCTCGCCGAAGCCCTCGTGGCCGGCGGCGACCAGGAGGCCCCGCTGTGACCGACCTGCGTGTGGGCAACGGCGTCGACGTCCACCCCATCGAACCCGGCCGCGACTGCTGGATGGCCGGCCTGCTGTGGCCCGGCGTCGACGGCTGCGCCGGCCACTCCGACGGCGACGTCGCCTCCCACGCCCTCTGCGACGCCCTGCTGTCCGCCGCCGGCCTCGGCGACCTCGGCGCCGTCTTCGGCACGGGCGACCCCCGCATGGACGGCGCCCACGGCACCGACATGCTCGCCGAAGTCCGCACCCTGATCGAGGCCGAAGGCTGGCGCGTCGCCAACGCCACCGTCCAGATCATCGGCAACCACCCCCGCGTCAGCAAACGCCGCACCGAGGCCCAAGACGCCCTCGGCGCGGCCATCGGCGCCCCGGTCAGCGTCTCCGGCACCACCACCGACGGCCTGGGCCTCACCGGCCGCGGCGAAGGCATCGCCGCCCTCGCCACCGCCCTCCTCCTCCGCGACTGACCTCCACAATCCGTGCCCCCAACGCGGCATTGGTTGCACCCAACGCACCCAATGCGGCGTTCGTTGCGCTCAACGCACCGAACGCCACATTGGGGGCGCTTTGGCCCCACCTCACCGCCACCCGCCTGCTTGACTCACCATCCACCCAGGCCACGCGCGGACCCTCGCAACCGCCGCCCACCCACGCGACGAAACCCTGCACCCAGCCCCTCCCCGGCACCCCGATCCGAAGCCCCTTTGCGGCCGGCGAGCTTGTGTCACGGCACGCTTTCCCGCCTTGACACAAGCTCACCGGCCGTCAACACAATCCAGCTTCGGGGTGCACGCCCAACGCAACACGCCCTGCGAGGCCCCGTAAACGGCGCTCCGAAACCCGACGCCGCTCCCGCGAGAACCAAATCTCGTCCCCGCGCAAACCCGGCTCCCGCGAGAACCAGATCTAGTTAAAGTGACCACGTGGCCATCAACGCAGTCCTCTTCGACTTCTCCGGCACCCTCTTCCGACTGGAGCAGGACTCCTCCTGGCTCACCGACGTCATCGACGACCACGGCCAAGCCCTCGACCTCGAAGCCCAGACCGAGCTCATGCGCCGCATGACCGCCCCCGTCGGCCAGGTCGTCGAGCTCGACGCCGAATACCGACAGGCCTGGAACGACCGAGACCTGGACCCCGACCTCCACCGCAAGGTCTATCTCGAAGTCCTCTCCCGCTCCGGCGTCCCCCACCGCGACCAGGCCGAAGCCCTCTACAACCGCCTGATCACCCCCAGCGAATGGACGCCCTACCCCGACACCGAAGCCGCCCTCAAACTCGGCGCCGCGGGCGGCCGCAAGGTCGGCGTCCTCAGCAACATCGCCTTCGACATCCGCCCCGCTTTCACCCAGCGCGGCTGGGACACCCACGTCTCCTCGTTCGTGCTGTCCTTCGAGGTCGGAGCCGTCAAACCGCAGCCGGAGATCTTCCGCGCCGCCATCGACCAGCTGGGCGTCGGCGCCGAAGAGACCCTGATGATCGGCGACAGCGACGAAGCCGACGGCGGCGCCCGCGCACTGGGCTGCGCGTTCGAGCTCGTCGACCCGCTGCCCACCGCCGAACGGCCCGACGCACTTCTCGGGGCTTTGCGCAAGCACGACGTCTTTTGACGTCTTGCGACGTCGCCCACACCGACCCCGTACCCTTTATGGGTGGCCCTACACCTGTTCGACACCGCGACCCGTGCCTCTCGGGAGTTCGTTCCCGTCCGCAGCGGAACGGCGTCCATCTACCTGTGTGGCGCCACGGTGCAGGGCGTGCCCCACATCGGGCACGTGCGGGGAGTGCTGAACTACGACGTCCTGCGGCGCTGGCTGCTCCACAGTGGACTCGACGTGCTCCTGGTCCGCAACGTCACCGACATCGACGACAAGATCCTCACCAAGGCCGCCGAAGCGGGCCGGCCGTGGTGGGAGTGGGCGACCAAGCACGAGCGCGCGTTCGAGAAGGCCTACGACGACCTGGGCTGCCTCCCGCCGTCGGTCAACCCGCGCGCGACCGGGCACATCACGCAGATGATCACGCTCATGCAGCGGCTGATCGACAGCGGCCACGCGTACGCGGCCGAAGGTGACGTCTACTTCTCCGTGAAGTCGTTCGACGGCTACGGCAAGCTCTCGGGCCAGCAGCTCGACGAGGTGCAGCAGGGCGAGACACCGACCCGCGGCAAGCTCGATTCACGCGACTTCACGCTGTGGAAGAGCGCGAAGCCGGGCGAGCCGTCGTGGCCGACGCCGTGGGGCGACGGGCGGCCGGGCTGGCACCTGGAGTGCTCGGCGATGTCGACCAACTACCTCGGCGCGGAGTTCGACATCCACGGCGGCGGCGTCGACCTGGTCTTCCCGCACCACGAGAACGAGCGCGCGCAGTCGAACGCCGTCGGCGACCCGTTCGCGCGGTACTGGCTGCACAACGCGTGGGTGACGATGTCCGGCGAGAAGATGTCGAAGTCGCTGGGCAACACCGTGTCGATCCCGGCGATGCTGGAGCGCTACCGCGCGCCCGAGCTGCGTTACTACCTCGTGCAGCCGCACTACCGCTCTACCGTCGAGTACTCCGACAACGCGGTCGCTGAGGCGGCGCAGGGTTACCGTCGCATCGAGGCGTTCCTGCGGCGCGCGGCGGCGGCCGGCGAGGTGCTCGCAGGCGCCGTGCAGCCGGACTTCGCCACCGCGATGGACGACGACCTGGCCACGCCGGCCGCGTTCGCCGTGGTGCACAACACGGTGCGCGACGGTAATGCCGCGCTCGACGCGGGCGATACCCCCAAGGCACTCGAGCTGGCTTCGTCGGTGCGCGCGATGACCGACGTGTTCGGCGTCGATCCGCTCTCGGACCGCTGGGCCGACGGCGGCGGCAGCGAGACCCCCGTCCGCGAAGCGCTCGACGAACTTGTACAAGGCCTGCTGGCCGAACGCCAGGAGGCGCGCGCCGCGAAGGACTTCGCGCGCGCGGACGCCGCCCGTGACCGCCTCACGCAGGCGGGCATCGTGGTTGAAGACACCCCGAACGGTCCGCAGTGGACGGTCAGGAACTCCTGATCCGTTCCACTGCGGTGGATTAAGGACTCGGTTACACATGGCAGGCAACTCACGGCGTCAGGGCGCCGTCCGCAAGACCGGCACCAAGAAGGGCCAGGTCGTCGGCTCCGGCGGACAGCGGCGCAAGGCGCTCGAGGGCAAGGGCCCCACGCCGAAGGCCGAGGACCGGCCCGGGCACAAGGCGTACCGCTCAGCCAACGCCGCGAAGACGCGGGAGCAGGCGCGGCAGAAGAAGGCCGACCGCCCGGAGCTCATCGCCGGCCGCAACCCGGTCGTCGAGGCCCTGCGCGCCGACGTCCCGGGCGTCGCGCTGTACGTCGCGGTGAACATCGAGATCGACGACCGCGTGAACGAGGCCGTGCGCCTCGCGGCCGACAAGGGCATCTCCATCCTGGAGATCCCGCGCGAGGAGCTCGACCGCAAGACCAACCGCGCCATGCACCAGGGCCTGGGCCTTCAGGTGCCGCCGTTCGAGTACGCCCACCCGGACGACCTCATGGAAGCCGCGCGCGACTCGGGCAGCACCCCGCTGTTCGTCGCGCTGGACGGCGTGACGGACCCGCGCAACCTCGGCGCGGTCATCCGGTCGGCCGCCGCGTTCGGCGCTCAGGGCGTGCTCCTGCCCGAACGTCGCAGCGCCGGCATGACAGCCGTCGCGTGGCGCACGAGCGCCGGCACGGCCGCCAAGCTCCCCATCGCCGTCGCGACGAACCTCACGCGCCAGTTGAAGGCGTGGGCGTCGAAGGGCCTGATGATCGTGGGCCTCGACGCGGACGGCACCGTGGACATCGACTCCCTGGAGCTCGCGGCAGACCCGCTGGTCATCGTCCTGGGCTCCGAGGGCCGCGGTCTGTCGCGCCTGGTGCGCGAGACCTGCGACGCCACGGTGTCCATCCCGATGGCGGCGGGCGTCGAGTCCCTGAACGCCTCGGTGGCCGCCGGCGTGCTGCTGGCGGAGGTCGCGCGCCGTCGCCGTGCGGCGGGCCGGCTGAGCTGACGTTTCTTCGACCACTGCCGGGCTGCCTGTCATCGGGCGGCCCGGCAGCGGTCTGAACCCCTCGGTGCGACCGGTCCGGTTGCCCCTTCTGCCATCACCCTCAGTGATTCGCGTCGGGATCCGCTGGCCTTCACTCCGCCGGGCCCCCCGCTCGGGCTAAGGTCAGCTCCGGAACCGAGGGGGTCCGTCACCGATGTCGTTCGTTTCGCCGCTGTTCTTGTGGTACTTCATGCCCGCGGTGCTGATCGCCGTGCTGGTGTGCCCGCGCAGCTGGCGCAACGGCATCGTCGCGGTGGCGAGCCTGCTGTTCTACACGATCGGCGCCGGTCCGTACCTGTTCCTGCTGCTCGGCTGCATGGCGGTCAACTTCCTCGCCGGCCCGTCGCTCGAACCCAGCCCCTGGGACGTCCGCAGCGCGCGGCGCAAGCGGATCCTCATCGGCCTCGTCACGCTCGACGTGCTGGTGCTCGTCATCTGGAAGTACGCCGGCTTCGCGACGCAGCAGATCGCGGCCGTCGCGCACTGGTTCGGCGGTGATGTCGGCGTCGCGAGCATCGTGGTGCCGATCGGCATCTCGTTCTACACGTTCCACCACATTTCGTACATTGTGGACATCTACCGCGGCGAGCGTCGCGCGCTTCGCAACCCCGTGTCGTTCGCGGCGTACATCGCGATGTTCCCGCAGCTCATCGCCGGTCCCATCGTGCGCTACCGCGAGATCGCGGACCAGCTGCCGCAGCAGCGTTCGCACCGCCTCGACGATATCGCCGCCGGCTTCCCGCGGTTCGCACTGGGCCTCTGCAAGAAGTCCATCGTCGCCGACTCGCTCAGCCCGATGGTCGAAGCGTGCTTCTCCACGCCCCCCGAACAGATGACCTTCGCGACGGCCTGGCTCGGCGCCATCGGCTACACGCTGCAGCTGTTCTTCGACTTCTCGGGCTACTCGGACATGGCCATCGGCCTCGGCCGCATGCTGGGCTTCCGCCTCCCGGAGAACTTCGCGCGGCCGTATTCCTCGGTCACCATCACGGAATTCTGGCGCCGCTGGCACATGTCCCTGTCCCGCTGGTTCCGCGACTACGTCTACATCCCCCTCGGCGGCAACCGCTCAGGCGCCGGCAAGACCTACCGCAACCTCTGCATCGTCTTCGTACTGACCGGCTTTTGGCACGGCGCTCAATGGACCTTCCTGGTCTGGGGCTGCTACCACGGCGCCCTCCTGGTCATCGAACGCCGCTTCAACCTGGGCGACACCCCGGCCGGCCCGGCCGCCCGCATCGCCCGCCGGGTGCTGACCCTGGTCCTCGTGGTGTTCGGCTGGGTGTTCTTCCGGTCCACCGACCTGCCGCACGCGCTGAGCATGATCGGCCACATGCTCCTGCCGGACTTCGGCGGACTCGGCGATGTGGTTTCGAGCGCGCTGACGAACCAGCGCTTGGCGATTTTGCTCTTGGCGCTGACGGTGTTTGTGCTGCCGGCGCATCCTGTTACGGGGCCGTTGCTGGAGTCCTCGCGCACGCGTCCGGCGACGGCTTTGCGGGTGGGCGTGATGACGGCGGGGTTGGTTTATGCCGCGATTCTGGTGGCGACGGGGACGTTCAGTCCGTTCTTGTATTACCAGTTCTAGCAGGCCTGGAGAGCACCGACTAGTGGCGTAGTTCGATGGCCTGACTCCGGATCCGAGAACCGAGGGTTTGTACCTTTTCGTTCACCGCGCTCTGGTCGGCATCGATAGCGTGGCCATTTCGGGAGAGGATCACCAGATCGTTGAAGCTTCCCATGCCGCCGTAGACAGCCAGGATGCGTTCGAGTCCGTGCGAATCACTGTTGGCAAGATCGACGCGGGCGCGCCGGAATTACTGACTCCACTCGTGTTCGCCAGCATTGTCCAAGCACGTGACAAGAGCATCGAGGTCGGCGATGAGGTTTGCGACGGAAGCATCGGGCACTCGCCGAGCAGAACAGGTGTATTCAGGGGATGCGAGCAACTCTATAAGAGTTTAGCCCTGGCCGTAACCGCGAAGTTTTTCCACCACATGTTCAATCTCAGCCGCCGGCAACAAAGCCGGAGTGCCGGCCGAGCGGGCCAACAGCCACACCTGGCAGAGCCACTCCAACTGCTGAGCACGGTCATAAGCCGCAGCCAGTGTGGACCCATAAGTCACCGTGCCGTGGTTGGCCAGCAGGCAGCCCCGGCGAGCCTCCAGCGCCGGGAGGATGTGGGCGGCAAGAGCGTGAGTGCCGTAGGTCGCGTAGGGGGCGACGCGGACGGACGGGCCGATGGTGGCGATGAGGTAGTGGATGGGCGGGAGCTCGTCGACCAGCGTCGACGCGGCGGTGGCGTGGGCGGAGTGCGTGTGGACGACCGCGTTCACCGGGGCGCCGTCGGGGTCGGTGGCGTGGTTGTAGATGGTCAGGTGCATGGGCAGTTCGCTGGTGGGCCGGAGACTGCCATCGACGAGCTCCCCGTCCAAGCCGACGATCGGGATGTCGGCCGGCTGCAAAGTCGCGTAGTCCACACCGGTGGGGGTGACGGCGACGAGGGCGCCGTCGCGGATGGAGAGGTTGCCGGAGGTGGCGACGACGAGGCCGTCCGACGCCAGGCGGCGGGCGTAGGTGCACAGCGCCGCGCGTTCGTCTTCGAGGATCAAGAGACAAAACCTCCGCAACCGGCGCTGGTGGATATCGGCATTCTCGGGGCGAACATCCGTGCGGCGCGAATCGGCGACGCTGAAAAAAAGAGCGGGCCCACCAAGTGTGGTGGGCCCGCGGAAGGGTGGGGTCAGCGAGCGGCGACGTCCTCCGAACCAAAGGCAGCGTCCTCAACGGACTCCGGCTCCGTAGCCGCCTGGTCCGCCGGGTTCAGCAGGCGCAGGGCTTCCTGAACGGCGACATTCGTAGCGGCCAATCGGTCCGCCACCCGCGAGCGCAGGTCGAGCGCCAGGGTGCGGGCTTCGGTGGCCTCGGTCTGCTTCTGGAGGGCGTCGGCGAGGGCGATGTCCGTCTGGGAGCGCTTGGCGGCGATCTCCTCGGACGCGGCACGGTCGGCCTCAGCGCGGGCGGCGGCGGAGGCGGCTTCGGCGGCGGCGTCGGCCTCGACGCGGGCGCGGGTGGCCGATTCGTCGGCTTCGGCGCGGGCGCTGGCGGCGGCCTCGTCGGCTTCGGTGCGGGCGCGGTCGGCGTCGGCCGTGCGGGTCGCGATGTCCTCGTTCCCGGCAGCGGTCCGCGTGGCGATGTCTTCATTCGCCGCAGCCGTCCGCGAAGAAATGTCCTCGTCCGCGGCGGCGGTGCGCGTGGCGATGTCTTCGTCAGCCGCAGCCGTGCGCGTAGCGATATCTTCATTCGCCGCAGCCGTGCGCGAAGCGATGTCCTCGTCGGCAGTCCGGGTCCGACGCTCGATGTCCGCGTCCGCAGCAGCCGTACGCTCGTCGATGTCAGCCTCGGCCGAAGCGATGCGCGACGCGATGTCCGCCTGCGCCTCCGTAAGCAGCCGCTCGCGCTCGGCTTCCGCTTCCTTGCCCAGACGCTCGACGGTCCGCTGCGACTCGTGCGCGTACTTGTCCGCCTCGGCGCGGGTGGCGGCGGCGTCGGCTTCGGCCGCAGCGCGGAGGTCGGCGATTTCCTCCTCGGCGAGCTGCATCATCATGCGCACGCGCTCGGCCATCGCTCCGGCGCCGGACGGGCTCGAGCTCAGCCGCACAAGGGCGGCCTTCGTCTCGGACAACTCGTTCTGCGTAGTGGTGAGGGCCTTGGACAGCTCACCGGCCGTCGCGATGGCCTCATCACGGCGGTGGGACGTCTCCCTCAGCTCGCGCGCGAGCGCGGTGAGCCGCTCGTCGACCTGGCGCTGGTTGTAACCCCTGACCGCGACTGCGAACGGGGCGCTCTTGGGAGTTGCTTCGGACTTCTCAGGCGCGACCATCGGGCCACCTTAGTGAGGGCAGGTCCGTGTTTACGTACCGCCAAACGGCTGCATTACAAAATGCGCTACCCCCGGTCACGCATGGCATCGCAGACGAGGAGGGACGTCGGGGATAACAACACGGAAACGGCGGGAGACCGGAATGGACAGTCCGCAGCAACGCGCCGGATCGATCTTGGGCCCGACCAGCACGAGCCCGGCGAATACGTGGCCCCGACAAGCCACCACCGTCGATCCGCAGTCGAGCCGGCCCGAAGCCCACCCCGCAGCCCACCCCGCAGCCGAGCCGGCCCGAACCGGTGAACGCCCGACGCGGCCCCCCGACGCACTGCCTGCCGCCCGCTACCGTGCGCGTGAGCGCGACACGGGGAGGCAAGCGCGGTGCACCACTGGCAGGTCTACGCGACGATGCCCTTCGTCGCCGCGCTGATCGGCTACGTCACCAAGCGCGTGGCCATCGAAATGATGTTCCGGCCCGTCGAGTTCGCCGGCGTCAAACCGTTCCCCGGCTGGCAGGGCGTGCTGCCCGCGAACGCCGAACGCATGGCGACGACCGCGACGGAAATGCTCACCACGAACCTCGTCGACCCGAAGGAGATTTTCGCGCGCCTCGACCCCGCGCAGGTCGCCAAGGAAATCGAAGAACCGCTGCTCAAAGTCGTCGAAGACGTCACGCGCGAGGTCATGGAGACCTACCAGCCGCGGTTGTGGGAGGTGCTGCCCACGACCGCGCAGGAGCTGCTGCTCAAGCGCGTTCAGGCCGAAGCGCCGCGCGCGATCGCCAAGATCATGCGGGAAATCGCGGCCGACATCGAAGACGTGCTCGACCTCAAGCACATGGTCGTGACCAACCTCGTGCGCGACAAGGCGCTCCTCAACCGCCTGATCCGCGACATCTCGAAACCCGAAATGCGATTCATCGCGCGTTCAGGAATCGTGTTCGGCTTCATTCTCGGCTGCGTTCAGCTGCTCGTGTGGACGTTCACGAAATCGCCGATCGTGCTGCCGCTGTTCGGTCTCGGCATCGGCTGGTTCACCGACTGGCTCGCCCTGAAAATGATCTTCCTGCCTCGCGAGTCGAAACGGTTCTTGGGCCTTTTCACATGGCAAGGCGTGTTCCAGAAACGCCGCGACCAGGTCGCCGCCGACTACGGCGACATGATCGCCCGCGAGATCATCACCGTGCCCAACCTGCTGGAAGCCGTGCTGCGCGGCCCGAAGTCCGACCGCCTGTTCACCATGATCACGCGCGAGGTGCAGAAGACGATCGACGCGCAGGCGAGCGTGGTGAAACCGTTCGTCGCGATCGCCGTCGGCACGAAGCGCTTTCAGGAAATGAAGCAGACGGCCGCCGCGATCGCCGCGCGGCGCGTGCCCGAGACGATCCGCCACGCCGAGGACTACGCCGTGAACGCGCTCGACGTGCGCAACACGATCGTCGACCGGATGCGCAAACTCACCCCGCTGGAATTCGAACAACTGCTGCGCCCGGCGTTCCGGCAGGACGAATGGAAGCTGATCGCGGTCGGTGCGGTCATCGGTGGGCTGGTCGGCGAGCTCCAGGCGCTGGCCCTGCTGCACTGACAACTGCGATACGGTTTCTCCGGCGAGTGGAGGGAGGCCGGTTTGGACGCAGTCCTCGACGACCTCGCGCGGCACTGGCCGGTCTACGCCACGATGCCGTTCATCGCCGCGCTCATCGGCTACGTCACCAAGCGCGTCGCGATCGAGATGATGTTCCGCCCGCTCGAATTCGTCGGGATCAAGCCGTTTCTCGGCTGGCAGGGCGTGGTGCCCAAGCACGGCGGCCGGATGGCGGCCATCGCCACCGAACTGCTGACCACGAACCTGCTCGACCTCAAGGAGATCTTCGAGAAGATCGACCCGGTCATCGTCACGCGCGAGCTGGAGCAGCCGATGCTGCGGGCCGTCGACGCGATCGCGCGCGACGTGCTGGAGGAGCACCACCCGCGCCTGTGGGAAGTGCTGCCGACGCTCGCGCAGGAGCTGCTGATCAAGCAGGTCCAGGCCAACGCGCCGCGGCTCGTGCGCGAATTCCTGGAGGACGTGCGCGACAACCTCGACGAAGTGCTCGACGTGCGGCACATGACCGTCGAAAGCCTCACCCACGATAAGGCCCTGCTCGTGCGCCTGATCCGCGAGACCTCGCGGCCCGAGATGGCCTTCATCGCCCGCGCCGGCATCTTCTTCGGGTTCGGCCTCGGCATCGTGCAGGCGATCGTGTGGGCGTTGACGCGCGAGCCGCTCGTGCTGCCGATCTTCGGCGGCTGCATCGGCCTGTTCACCGACTGGCTCGCGATCAAGATGATCTTCCTGCCCCGCGAACCCGTGCGCGTCGGCCGGGTGATCCTGCAGGGCAAGTTCCAGCGCCGCCGCGCGGAGGTCGCCCGGCAGTACGGCGAGCTCATCGCCGGCGAAGTCCTGACCACGGCGAACCTGCTCGAAGCCCTGCTGCGCGGCCCCAAGTCCGACCGGCTCGTGGCGATGGTCGAACGCGCGGTGAGCCACGCCGTCGACGAGCAGGCCAGCCTCGCGAAGCCCGTGCTCACGCTGGCCGTCGGCGGGCGCCGGCTCCAGGAGATGAAGCACGAGGCCGCGCGGCGGGCGCTGGCGGAACTGCCGCAGACCGTCCGCTACGCCGAGGGCTACCTCACGCAGGCCATGGACGTCGCCAAGGTCATCGAGCAGCGCATGCTCGCGATGACGCCCGTGGAGTTCGAAGGGCTGCTGCGCCCGGCGTTCCGCCAGGACGAGTGGAAGCTGATCGCCGTCGGTGGCGTGATCGGGTTCATCGTCGGTGAGCTGCAGGTCCTGCTCATGCTCGGCTGACTTTTCGGTGGTTGCCCACACCTCGTTCACCCGAAGTGGCTACCGTGATCGAGTGGCGTCCGAACCCCATCAGCTGCCAGCCGTCCACGAGGCGTACCTGCCCCGCGAGCACGCGCTGCACCGTCCGCGGCACGGCAAGCGGCAGCTCACAGCGCTGATCTGCGCGCTGCTGTTCTTCACCACGCCCACAATGCTGTGGGTGTTCGGGGTGCGCCCGACCGAGATCGAGAACCACAAGCTCGCGGGTTTCCCCAGCATCGGAGACGGCTTCGGCTTCTTCACCGGCCTGCCGACGTGGGCCGTCGACCAGCTGTCCTTCCGCGCGAGCGCCATCAACGCGGCCGACGGCGTCAGCCGCGCGATCTTCGGCGAGGACGCGCCGCTCGACCAGGGCTCGTCGTCCGACTCCGGCCCCATCCCCGCGCCGCCGCTGCAGCAGCCGGGCGCGCCCAACCAGGGTCCGGCCGCGCCGAGCCTGCCGGGCAGCAACCAGGCCGGCTACCGCAAGGTCGTGCAGGGCCTCGACGGCTGGCTGTACTACGGCTACGACGCCGAGTCGAAGTGCACGCCCACGCAGGACATCGACACGACGCTGAAGAAGGTCAACGAGCTGCGCACCGCCGTCGAGGCATCTGGGCGCAAGTTCATCTTCGTGGTGACGCCGGACAAGACGACGATGGTGCCCCAGTTCCTGCCCGACAGCTTCCCGGGCAAGGAGTGCTCGCAGGCGGCCGCGCCGAACGACTGGTACAAGATGACCACCGTCGGCCACTCGCTGGACCTGCGCCCGGCGCTCGCCGCGTCCGCCGCCCGCGTCGGCCACCCGATCTACGCCCCCAACGACACGCACTGGCGCGACGAAGGCGGCCTCGTCCTCACGCGGACCCTCGCCGAGACCGTGCAGCCCGGCGTGACGACGAGCTGGCTGTCCACTCCGGACGGTGTATACGACGCCGTCGCCGACCTGCCGCTGCTGATCGGCAAGTCGGGCACCAAGTCCAACACGCAGTACAGCCTGAAGCCCGACGGCGTCACCGACCGCGCGGCGGGTTTCCTCGCCAACATCGACCAGCCCGTGCACCACAGCTCGCCCCCGCTGGTGGGCACGATCGCCAAGCCCACGCTCATCTACGGCGACTCGTTCAGCCTCGCGTCCTCGCGCTACCTCTCCGCGGCTTTCACGAACCTGACCTACCTCGCCTACTCAACCGACAAGACGCCCCAGGCACAGGCGGTGAACGAGTTCGTGAACTCGCAGGTGGTCGTCCTGCAGGCCGTGGAACGCAACGTCGCGGGCGGCCTGGTCCCGTTCACGGACGACGGCTTCATCAACGCGGTGAAGACGGCGATGGCCGCTCACCCCGTCAAGTAGGTCAGACGACCACGGGTGTCCGCTCCGCCGGAGCGGTCACGCGGACGCCCGTGCGGCGGTCGCGCGCCCAGGAGATGGCGCGGCAGATCAGGTAGATCAGGAACGAGATGGCCGTGACGAAGGCACTCACCGGTTTGCCCGGGGCCAGCGACAGGATGATGCCGCCCAGGGCCGCGACCTCCGCGAAGATCACCGACAGCACCGTCGCGCGCAACGGGCTCGCCGTGACGCGGGCGGCGGCCGCGGCGGGGGTCACCATCAGGGCGACCACCAGCAGCGACCCGACGATCTGCACGCTCAGCGCCGTCGCGACACCGACGAGCAGGGAAAACACCACCGTCAGCGTCTTTACCGGCACGCCGCGCGCGACGGCGACGTTGCGGTCGACGCTGGCGAACAGCAGGGGCCGGTAGACGCACGCCAGCACGGCCAGCACGGCGACGGCCGAGATCACGAGCGACGTCAGGTTCGTCGAGTCCACAGTGATGATCTGGCCCGTGAGAATGCCGAACTTGTTGGCCGACCGTCCCTTGTAGAACGACAGCAGCAACACGCCCATGCCGAGGCCGAAGGACAGGATCACACCGATCACGGAGTCGCGGTCGGCGTCGCGGGTGCCGAGGATGCCCAGCAGCAGGGCGGCGGCCACCGCGCCGAGAAGCGCCCCGTACTCGACGCCGACGCCGATCAGCAGCGCGCCCGCCGCGCCGGTGAAGGCCAGCTCTGACGTGCCGTGCACCGCGAAGGACATGCGGCGCATCACGATCAGCGGACCGAGGATGCCGGCGAGCAGCCCGAGCACGGCGGCCGCGATGAGCGCCGTCTGCACGCCGTCCAGCTCGGTGATCAGCTCCCACGTCTTGGCGAAGTCGAACATGCCGTCCAAGGCTCAGCCCACTGCTTCCTGCTCGTGGTGGTGCGGTTGGTCTTCGCACAGGGAGCTCTGCGAACCCGCGATGTGGATCTGCCCGCCGACGCGAAGCACCTCGACGCGGGTGCCGTACAGCTCGGACAGCGTCTCGGAGTTCATCACCTCGTCGGGCTTGCCGACGCGGAACGAGCCGTTGACCAGGTACAACACGCGGTCGACGAACTGCAGCACCGGGTTGATCTCGTGCGTCACGAACAGCACGGCCGTGTCCGCCGTGCGCCGGCGCCGGTCGATCAGCTCGCTGACCGCGCGCTGGTGCGCGAGGTCGAGCGAAAGGAGCGGTTCGTCGCACAGCAATACGGACGGGTCACCGACCAGCGACTGCGCCACCCGGAGGCGTTGCTGCTCACCGCCGGAAAGCCGCCCGATCGGCTGCTTCGCGTACGTCGTGCCACCGACGGCCTCGATCGCCTCCGCGACGCGACGCCGGCGGTCGCGCATGCCGAACACGCCGGTCCCCCAGCGGTGCCCGTCGAGGCCCAGCCCCACGAGGTCGACGCCACGAAGGGTCAGGCCGTCGTCGATCGCGCGCTGCTGCGGGATGTAGCCGACCTTGCGGTTGGCGCCGCCCGGGCGGCCGCCGGCGATCTCGACGCTGCCGGCCGAGAGGCCCTGCATGCCGAGCAACGCCTTGAGCAGGCTGCTCTTGCCGGACCCGTTGGGGCCGAGGATCGCGAGGAACTCGCCCCGCTCGACGTCGAGGTCGAGCCCGGACCAGAGGGTGCGGCTGCCGAACGCCAGGCCCGCCCCGCGGACGCGAACCGCGGGGCGAACCGTCGAGAGCGCGGCGGACATCAGCTGTTCAGAGCCCCGGACAGCGAGTCCACTTCCTTGGTCATCCAGTCAATGTAACCCGTGACGTCGGCAGGCAGCGTCTCGGCTACGTCGACCACGGCGACGTTTGAGGCCTTCGCGTCCGACACCACCTGCTGGGTCAGCGGGGTGACCGTCTGGACGTTGTTGATCAGGGCCTTGACCTGCTTGTTCTTGATGAGCTGGGTGAAGTCGTTGACGGCCGTGGCGGGCACGTCGGTCTCGTTCTCGACCGCGTCGGAGAAGGCCTTCGGAGTCGCGTCGGTGATCTTCGCGGTCTCGAGCAGGTAGTGCGCCACGGGCTCGGTCACCACGACCTTGGTGCCCGGGTGCGCGGCGCCGACGGCTTCCGTCTTCTTGACCAACGCGTCGACCTTGCCCTTGAACGCCTTGGCGTTGTCGTCGAAGGTCTGCTTCGACGACGGCTGGATCGCGCTGAGCGCCGAGGCGACCTGGTCGGCCACCTTTTCCACGCCCGGCAGATCGAACCAGACGTGCTCGTTCTCGTCGCCCGTCGCGGCGATGTCGTAGGCCACGAGCTTCTTCGCGCCGTCCGCCTGGTCGGCCAGCTTGCCGAAGAAGTCGTCGTAGCCGCCGCCGTTGGCGAGCGTGAGCTGCGCGTTCTTGGCCGCCAGCGCGTCGTCGGCCGTGGACTCGTACGAGTGCGGGTCGGCCGTCGGGTCGTGGATGATCGACTTGACAGCCACCTTGTCACCGCCGACGGCCGTGACGACGCTGCCCCACACGTCCGTCGCCGCGACGACGTTGATCTGCCCCGTCGTGGAACCAGAGCCGGAACCGGTGCCGGAGCCCGAGTCGGTGCTGGAGCATGCGCTGAGCGCGAACACGGTCAGAGCCGAAGCGGCGGCGAGCACGCCGCGGGCGCGGCGGGTACTCAGGCGGGAACTCATCGAAGACTCTCCTGGGTCGAACCGATCAGCTAATGGAAACCGTTGTCAGATTCAACATACCCCATCCGAATGACAGAGCCCACTCCACCGGGTGGCAGAAGGCCCCGTCGTCACTCAGCGGATCGAGACACTCACCACAGGGGTGTCGCTTCTGGAAAACGATCTGAACCGTTACGGTTTGCGGATGGGCCGTCCTATTCGCACCCGGAGGCAGGCGACATTGGCGTCGCTGGCGGCGGAGCTCGGGGTGTCCAGGACCACCGTGTCCAACGCGTACAACCGCCCCGACCAGCTGTCTCCCGAACTTCGCCGGCGCATCCTCGAGACCGCCCGCCGCCTCGGTTACCCCGGTCCGGACCCGGTAGCCCGTTCGCTGCGCACGCGCAAGGCCGGCGCCGTCGGGCTGCTGCTCACCGAGAACCTGTCGTACGCGTTCCGTGACCCGGCGGCGGTCGGCGTGCTCGAAGGCCTCGCCCTCGCCTGCGAGGACGCCGGGGTCGGCCTGCACCTGGTGCCCGCAAGCCCCGGCCGCGAAGACGTCGCCGCCGTACACCGCGCCGGCGTCGACGGATTTGTCGTCTACTCCGTGCCCGACGACGACCCGCACCTGGCCGCGGTGTTGGAGCGGCCCGTCCCCACGGTGATCATCGACCAGCCGCGTATCGAAGGCGTGGACCGCGTCGGCCCGGACGACGCGGCCGCCGTCACGCGCTTGGCCGAGCACCTCGTTTCGCTCGGCCACCGGCAGGTCGGCGTGCTGTGCATGCGCCTGGCGCGCGAGCGCAACGACGACTTCGTGACCGCGCAGCGCCAGAGCAGCGCCCATTTCCACGTGCAGCGCATCCGCCTCGAAGCCCTGGCCACGGCGTTCTCTGCCGCTGGTGTTGATTGGGCCACCGTGCCCGTGGTGGAGCGCTTCGACCACACCGTCGACGACGGCGCGACCGGCGCCCGCCAGCTGCTCGACGCGTACCCGCAGGTCACGGCCGTGATCTGCACGTCGGACATCCTCGCGCTCGGCGCGCTGGCCGAAGCCGAACGACGGGGCCTGCGCGTGCCGCTCGACCTCACCGTGACCGGCTTCGACGGCATCGCCGAGGCCGAGCGCCTCGGGCTCACCACCGTGCACCAGCCCGTGCTCGAGAAGGGCAAGGTCGCGGGGCGGCTGCTGCTCGGCTCGGCCGAGCGCGTGGGCCCGAAGGTGATCACACTGCCCACCGAGCTGCGGATCGGGCGCACGTCGGCGCCGCCGCGGACGGTCGAGGAGCCGTGGTTCGGGGGCTGAAACAGCGGGCACAGACCCCTGTTTTCCCGTGACTTCGGACCTATCCCGTTGTAACGGGCGCTCCGGACGGGTTCCATGGGAGGGACCGCCCGCATAGTCGGGGAAGCGTGGCCGAAAGGTGACCATGACCTCCATCGACGTTCTTCTCAAGCGCAACGAGGAACTCGGCAACGTCGTGCCAGGCGACCGCTCGTCGCCCAAACCCTCGTTGCACGTGGCCATCCTGACCTGCATGGACGCGCGCGTGCGCGTGTTCGAGATCTTCGGCCTCATCCAAGGTGAGTCCCACGTGCTGCGCAACGCCGGCGGCGTGGTCACCGACGACATGATTCGCTCCCTCGCGCTCAGCCAGCGCAAGCTCGGCACCCGCGAGGTCATGATCGTGCAGCACACCGAGTGCGGCCTCTCGACCGTGACCGAGGACGACTTCAAGGACGAGCTCGAACAGGCCACGGGCCTACGGCCGACATGGTCGGTGGAGGCGTTCCGCAATGTCGAGGACAGCGTGCGCGTGTCGATGGAGCGCGTGCGCCGCAGCGACTTCCTGCCACACACCGACAACGTGCGCGGATTCGTCTACGACGTGAAGACCGGGAGCCTGACCGAGGTCGTCTGAGTCGCGTCGGTTTGAATGGTCGGCGTGGCTGTGGACGCGGACGTTCTGATCGACTGGTTCGACACGCACGGGCGAGACCTGCCGTGGCGGGAGCCGGAGTGCTCCGCGTGGGGCGTGCTGGTGAGCGAGATCATGCTGCAGCAGACGCCGGTCGCGCGCGTGCAGCCGATCTGGCTCGAGTGGATGGCGCGCTGGCCCGTGCCCTCGGCGCTGGCCGCGGAGACCACCGGCGAGGTCGTGCGCGCGTGGGGCAAGCTCGGTTACCCGCGCCGCGCCCTGCGGCTGCACGCGGCGGCCACGGTGATCGCGGCCGAGCACGGCGACGTCGTGCCGTCCGATGTGGACACCCTGCTCGCGCTGCCCGGCATCGGCGCGTACACCGCGCGGGCCGTGGCGGCGTTTGCCTACGGCAAGCGGGCGCCGGTCGTCGACACGAACGTGCGGCGGGTGGTCGCGCGGGCGGTGCACGGCGCCGGCGACGCGGGTCCGGCGTCGAACACGCGCGACATGGCCGACGTCGAGGCGCTGCTGCCGGCCGACGACGCGCCAGCGGCCAAGCTGTCGGCCGCGTTGATGGAACTGGGCGCGCTGATCTGCACCGCGCGTGCGCCGCGCTGCGCCGACTGCCCGGTGTTCGGCACCTGCTCGTGGCAGCACAACGGCCGGCCGGAGTACGCGGGGCCGGCCAAGCCCGTGCAGAAGTTCGCGGGCACCGACCGGCAGGTGCGCGGCCTGCTGCTCGACGTGCTGCGCGGCAGCGAGGGGCCCGTCGAGAAGGCGCGGCTGGACATCGTGTGGCATGAGGCCGGGCAGCGCGACCGGTGCCTCGACTCGTTGCTGGTCGACGGCCTGCTGGAGCAGACGGACAGCGGGCTGTTCGCACTGCCGGGCGAACACTGATGGACTGGTTCTCACGGGGTACGACGAAAGTCGGCAAAAAGTTGTCATGAGCTCTGTGGCGGGTTAGCTTTCCCCCGACGTTCTCTGTTCCGGCGGAGGAGATTCACATGGGGGAAGCCACTCGCCGTGCCGTGCTCAAGGGCGGGCTCACAGTCACCGCGGCGAGCGCGTTCGGCCTGCTCGCGGCACGGACGGCGACGGCGGTGACTGCGGTGACCGCGCCGCAGATCCACCCGACGCCGGAGTGGAAAGCGCGGCCAGCGTCGGGCGCGATCGTGGTGGAGAACCACAAGCCGACCTACATCGTGGTGCACCACACCGTCGACCCGGGCAACAACACCAACTATTCTCTGGCCCACGCGTTGCAGATCTCTCGCGACATCCAGAACCTCCACATGGACACCCGCGGCTGGATCGACACGGGCCAGCAGTTCACGAACAGCCGTGGCGGCTACGTGACGGAAGGCCGGCACCGCAGCCTCGAGATCCTGCGCGGCGGCAAGCAGCACGTGCAGGGCGCGAATGTCGGCAACCACAACAGCGAATGCCTCGGGATCGAGAACGAAGGCCTGTACAGCACGGTCGACGTGCCGGTGGCGTTGTGGAATTCACTGGTCTCGCTGGTCGCCTACATCGCCGACCAATACGGGATTTCGCCGAGTTTCATCAAGGGCCACCGGGATTTCAATTCCACGGAGTGCTGCGGACAGGTGCTGTACGACCGGCTTCCGGAGCTGCGGACGGCCGTTTCCAGGGTGCTCGGTGTCGCGGCTTCGCGGGCGGAGGTGCCGGAGTGGCCGTTGCTGAAGCCCGGCGACGTGGGGCCTCGGGTGCTTACAGCACAACGATTCTTGCGTGCTTCGGGTTACGGCGTGCCGACCGATGGAGTGTTTGGACAGTCCACAACGGACGCCGTGACTGTTCTGGCGTCCTCCAATGGGCTGCCCCGCGACAGCTGCACGGCGGCGCGGGCGGCGGACGAGTCGGGGTTTTTCGGCTCGGACGTGTGGCCGCTCATCGTGCCGCCGGGAAGGTCCGCCGCCGCGTGGCGGGTGGAACTCGCCCACTGACCCCGCGGGTCACGCGGGCCGGCGAGGGCGGTCCGCGTGACCCGCCGGCTTGCTCAGAGTCCGGCGAGGAACGCTTCCACCGCACCGCGGTAGATTTCCGGCGCCTCGACGTGGGGCAGGTGCGCCGAGCCGGGGATGACGAGGTGTGTCGCGCCCGGCACCCGTTCGGCGACCTGTGCTTGCTGTCCGGCCGGCATGGCCGTGTGCTCACCTTCGACGAGGAGCAGGGGGCATTTCATCGAGTCCACAATGGACCAGTAGTCGCGACGGCCCCATTCGGCGGCGATCTCGTAGAGGTTTTCCAGGTCCGCGATGAGGTGGTAGCCGTCTTCGCGTTCCTCGACGCATTCGGTGAAGTAGTCGCCCGCGGAGCCGAAGAACTCGCGGACGTGGGCGAGTGATTCGAACGGCACCGGCCAGCTGTCGAAGTAGCCGCGCCAGGTCTCGACGGTGCGGCCGCGCTGGTCGGGCGCGAAGTCCTCGCTGACGACCCCTCGGACGAGCTCCGGGTACTTGGCCACCGTCGCCCAGGCGTGGAGGCCGCCCATGGAATGGCCGATCAGCACGGACGGGCCGATCTCGCCCAGCACCTCGGCGATGTCCTCGGCGAACTGCTCGGTGGTCCACGGTCCGGTGTGCGGCGCGCGGCCGTGACCGCGGGCGTCGAGGGCGCGGACGGAGCCGTAGGGCTTGATCCACTGGGCGACCGGCCACCACGTGCGGGCGCGGCCCATCAAGCCGTGCAGCAGGAGCACCGACACGCCCGTGGCGTCGTCGCCGCCGAAGTGGATCAGCCCAGGTCGCATGGAGTCTCCTGCCGGTTCGTCCGGTAGCCAATCACACCCGAACAGGCACAGTGTGGCGAAGCCACTCCTTTGCGGGTGGTGGCGGGGATGAAGGTTGGAAATAGGGTGAAACGATGCGCAGCCACCGGACCATCGTCTTCGCCCTCGCCGGTGTGCTCGCGCTGTCCGCGTGCAGTGCGGACAATCCGGACACCGCGCCACTGCATCCGTCCGCGGGGGCGAGCGGCGCCGGCGATCCGTATTACCCCGAAGACGGCAACGGCGGTTACGACGCGCTCGACTACCACGTCGACGTCGGCTACGACCCCGCGAGCGGCCACCTCGACGGCGACACGACCGTGACGGCGAAGGCCACGCAGGACCTCAGCCGGTTCAACCTGGACCTGCGGGGGCTCGACGTCGCGTCGGTCGAGGTCGACGGGAAACCCGCGAAGTTCAGCCGGGAGAAAGACTTCGAGCTGGTGATCACGCCGCCGCAGCCGTTGCGGGCGGGCTCGACTTATCGCACGCGCGTGCGGTACTCCGGCGACCCGTCGAAGACCAAGCACGACGGTGGCAGCGAGACCGGCTGGAGCCGCTCGGCCGACGGCGGCGCGTTCATGGTGGGCGAGCCGCATTCGGCGGCGTTCTGGTACCCGGTGAACGAAACCCCGCGTGACAAGGCGACGTTCAGCGTGACCGCGCACGTGCCGGACGGCTGGACGGTGATTTCCAACGGCCGTGAGCAGGGCAGTTCTTCGGCCGGCGGCAAGACGACCACGACGTGGACCGAGCCGAACCCGGTCGCCGGCTACCTCACGACGATCGCGATCGACAAGTTCACGGTGAAGCGGTCTTCGCTGCCCGACGGCACGCCCGTGGTGTCGGCGTACGCGCCGGGTGCCGAGTCGCTCGAGGCCAGCGGCGACCGGCTGCCCGACATCCTGGGGTTCCTGAGCAGCAAGTTCGGCCCGTACCCGCAGAGCGCCGCCGGCGGCATCTACCTCGCGGAGGACATCCACTTCTCACTGGAGACGCAGACGCGCCCGACGTACGCGAAGTGGGCCGACGTCCTCACCCTCGTCCACGAGAACGCCCACCAGTGGTTCGGCGACTCCGTGTCGCTCGACTCGTGGTCGGACGTCTGCCTCAACGAGTGCTTCGCGTCGTACGCCCAGTGGCTCTGGTCCGAACGCGAGGGCCAAAACCTCGACGACCGCTACCGCGCGGCCCTCGAAATCACCCACGCCAGCACGGACTTCTGGAACCGCAAACTCGTCGACCCGGGCCCCGGCCACGAGTTCGAAGCCGTGTACGACAAGGGCATCCTCGCCCTGCACGCCCTGCGCCGCCGCATGGGCGACGACCCGTTCTCCACCCTGCTGCGCGACTGGCCCGCCGAGCACCGCCACGCCAACGCCACGTGGGCCGACTTCACGAAACTCGTGAACCACCTGGCGGGCCAAGACCTGAGCCCGTTCCTGGACGACTGGTTCCGCACGGCGAAACTCCCGTCGGACGAGAACCTCTACCCGGGCACACTCCACCCCTGAGCCGGGCTTTTGTCTCGCGCCGGCCATGACCGCCGGCCGCCACGCTGCGGCCCCGAGCTTCGCCGGCTCGGGTCGTCCCGCATCAGCCAATGGCCTCAACCACGCCGCACACCGACCCCGAGCGTCGCCGGCGCGGACTATCCCGCGCCGACCACAACCACTAGCCCTACCGCCCCTGAGCCGAGGCGCCCAGCAGCGACCTGGTCAGCGCGTTACGCGCGTCAGTCATCTCCGCCAGCGCACCGCCCAACTCGGCATCGCCGACGACCGCCTCGGCGTCGGGGTTGGCGGTGAGGCTGCGCAGCGTCGCGCGGCGGAGGAGTTCCTTCACGAAGGACGCCGTGACTCCCTCGGTCGCCTCGACGATCGGGGCGAGATCGGCCGTCACCTTGAGACCGCGGGAGTACAGCTCTAGCAGCGCGGCGCGGCCGGCCGCGTCGGGCAGCGGGATCTCGACGGCGAGGTCCACGCGGCCCGGCCGGTCGGCCAGCGCTTTCTCCAGGTCGCCGGCGCGGTTGGTGGTGAGGAGGAAGGTGACGTCGGCGTCTCCGCCGACGCCGTCCATGGCGTCGAGCAGGCTGAACAGCAGTGGCGTGCCGCCGCGGGAGTGGTCGCGGTCCTCGGCGATGAGGTCGACGTCCTCCAGCACGACGACGCTGGGCTGCAGCCGGCGCGCGAGCGTCGCGGCCTTCGAGACGAAGCGCATCGCCGAGCCGGTGAGGATGACGACCGTGCTGCCGGGCAGCCGTCCCATCAGGTAGCGGACGGTGTGCGTCTTCCCGGTGCCCGGCGGGCCGTGCAGCAGCACGCCGCGCTTGAGGTGCTGTCCGGCGGCCAGCAGGCGTTCGCCGTGTTCCGCGATGCCGAGTGTGTGCCGCTCGACCGCGTCGAGCACGCCTTCGGGCAGCACCACCTCTTCCGGCCCGATCGCGGGCCGGGGCAGGAAGGTGAGCAGCTCGTTGCCGCGGTGCTCGCTCACGCCGAACGCCAGCACGTGGCCGCGCAACACGTCGTGCTCCGTGATCAGCTGCTCGATGCGGTCGCGCGTGGCCGTCGCCGCGGCGCGCTCCCCGGCGATCACCTCCAGGCGGCAGTACATCTGCCCGTACTGCTGGTTCGTCCCCCGCACGCCGACGATCACCGGCGTCCCGTCGGGCGCGGCCGTCCCCACCAGCCCCAGCTGCACGACCTCCGCCGCCGCGTCGGGCCCGATCGTCGCGGTCGTGTAGTCGACGGCCCCCAGCTCGTACAACTGGTGGTTCCTCGCGGCGAACAGCATGCCGACCAGGTCCTCGTGGCCGCGCTGCCCGCCCGCGATCCCGAACCAGTCCGTCTGCACACCGCGCTCGGCCAGGTACGCGTCGACGCCCGCCTGGATGTTGGCGTGCTCCCAGTCCTCGTAGTTGCGCGTCACCACCAGCGCCTGCGTCAGCGCCACCCCGAGGTGCCCGGTGACGCGGTCGATCAGCTCGTTGGCCTGCCGTGAGCCGACCGCGTCGGCCGTGGCTTTGATGATGCGCTGCAGGTCGCGTGCGAGTGCTTCGTGATCTTCCCCCATGTACCCCAGAGTGGCATGAATCGCCCAGTCAGGCCACCGACGTCAGCCAGGGGAAAGTACGCCGAGCACGTCCTGCAGCACAGCGCGGGCGCGCTCGCCCTCGGCGGCGACTTCCCACAACCGCCCCACGATGTCGTTGTACAGCGCGACATCGTCCGGCTCGACGACGGTGAGCTCAGTGTGGTTGACCTCGACGATGACGGTGTCATCGTGAATGGTGAAACCGTGCATGGTGATCGTGGGCAGCAGCGTGTCGATCGGAACGATGCCGAGGCGGACGTGGTCGAGCCCGATCAGGTTCAGCAGCCGGTCGATCTGCGCACGCAACACCGGAGCAGCGCAGATCGGGTACCGGAACGCGGACTCGCCGATGAGGATCTCGATCTGCTTGCCGGGGTCGTAGAGCACGTCCTGTCGCTGGATCCGTTCACGGATGGCGTCGTCGGTGTCGGCCGGTGTGGCGTGCATTCCGGCGGCCAGCTCGAACACGCACCGGGCGTAAGCCGGAACCTGGACCAAGCCGTTTACGAGGAAGAGCTCGACGGACACGATCCGGGCGGCATCCCTCTCGGCGACTGCCTCGCCGTGCTGCCGCTCTGAATGTCCATGCCGGAGTTGCTGCTTCCAGCGGTCGCGTTCGAGGCGGAGGTCGACGAGCTCGTCACGCAGCCGCACGGCGATTTCCTCGTCAGCGTCGACAGCTGCGAGCCATGCGTCGACATCGTCGTCGGCGGGCAGCGTGCGCGCGTTCTCAATCCGCGACACCTTCGACGCGATCCACCCGATGTGCTCAGCGAACTCCTTGCCCGTCTGGAACCCGGCGAGGACACGCAGGCGACGAAGCTCGCCGGCGAAGATCTGCAGTTGCCGCTCGATCACAGAGCCATCGTGACGTACTCCGCGTGCGGTATCGCCAGGGGCCACGCCGTGTCGCGCCACGCGCGGTGCAGGGCGAGCACGGCCAGGTCGTCGTCGACCACCACGCCGGTCAACTCCTTGGCGTCGGTGAACTGGAAGATGGCGACCCGTTCGTCGTCGAGCAGGTAGAAGTCGTAGTCGGGCAGGCCGTAGGCAGCCGACTCCGGTAGCCACCGCACGTCTTCCCCGGCGGCGACGTTGGGGCCGATCGCCTGCCGCATCCACGCGAGGTAGTCGTTCAGAGGCTCGGCGAACATCCGGACTCGCCGGAACGGGATGCCATCGTCGCGAAGCCGCCGCAGGTGCGCGAGCCACGCGCGGTCGTCGTCGGTCTCCTCGGCGGGCAGCCCGGCGCGCCACCGCTCGACCTCCGGAAGGTCAACGGCGTACTCGCCCTGGCACTCCCACCGCCACGAGGAGCGCCGCACCGACCGCAGCAGTGCGGCGAACTCGTCGCCCGCGTTCAGGCGGCGCCGGGTCACACGCCACCCTGCACGAAGTACTGGAGCAATGCCTTCGGCACCTCGACTGCTGTTTCGTGCTCCGGAAACCCTCGCTCCCTCAGGGCGACGAGCGCCTGCGGATCGGTGACTTTGGCCCCTTGGACGACGTAGGTGCCGCGGTCCGTTTCGTACAGCTCGGGACAGCCACCGTTCTTCGACGTGGTGTGCAGGTGTGTCAACTCCATCAAGTTCCCCCATGCCCTCTTCGTGGAATCTACAGAATTCCACAGGTGGCCACCGCTGCGACACCATCAGAAGGTGGTCGATCACAAAGTTTTGGCTACTTTTTGCGACCGCCTGGTACGCCGACCGCATGATCTTGGCTCAAAATTCTATGGATTCTATTGCAACAGAGTGATCGTCACTGCATGCTCGCTGCGTGGATCAGGATTGTGAGGCCGACATGGCTATGAGACTCAGCGGTGAGCTGCCGGCCGGCGAGGTAGAGCGGGCGGTGTACGCGGTGCATTTCTGGGCGAAGGACACGCGGAACCACCGGTACTTGCGAGCGCAGACCGAGGATCTCGCGTTGGACGTACTGAAACCACAGTGTTCGCGGGAGCGGTACCCGATCCCTGGGCGGTGGGCGTTTCGGTCCGAGCTGTCACAAGAGTTGGACGACGGACGAGACCGGGCGCGTGATTGCCGGCCCTGCTTCCGGAGGCGTGGTTGACGGCCACGGAGCAGCCCACTGTTCTCGATCAGCTCGGCGCGGCACTGGAGCGCCTCGACGAGATCCGACAGGCGGACGGGTGGACTTTCCGTGACGCGGCGCGGGTGTTGGGCATCGGCCACGCCGCGATCTTCGGGATCAGGACACGAGCGATGACCACCAGTGCGTTGCCGCTGCTCGACGCGTATGCCCGCGTACTGGGCCGTGGCGTTCGGGTGCTGCTCGTCGAGGACGATCCGAGCACGCGGAAACTCCCGTGGCGTCAGCGCATGCCGCACGGCGAGGATCCGGCCGACGCGCACGCAATGGCCGAAGCGTGGCGATTGCAGCAGCAGCTGCACGAACTGCGCACGCGCGCCGGGCGAAGCCGGGACGAGATCGCCGCCGAGCTGGGCACCGGCACGCTTGCGTTGTGGCGCCTGGAGACCAGTCCCGCGGCAATGGACGCGGCGTTCACCAACGTGATGCTGCTCGCTCGGTTCTTCGGCTAAAGCCTCCGGCTTCGCCTCGAAGGTGAGGAGGTGACGGACATGGGCTGGTGGATTCGCGACGACGGTCGAGAGGTCGACACCGATCCTGAGACCGGCGATGTACTCGCCGCCGACGACTAGCGCCCAGTCAGGCCACCGACGTCAGGTACCGCGAGTAGTCCGGCAGATCGAAGCCGTTCAGCACCGCGAGCATCGAGCCGAACAGCAGGCGCTCCGGCAGGTGCGGCAGAAGACGCATGCCTATCTGCTGCAGGCGAACGCCAAGGGCGCTCGAAGGCGACCCGGCGCGCGCGTTGGTGCGGCCCATCTTCTGGTTCGCCAGGACCCACGGCCGGAGGCGGTTCTCGTACGCCGCCAATGCGGCAGGGACATCCGGCGCGGCCGCGAGCTCGCCGGCCAGGACGTAGGCGCCGACCAGCGCCAGGCTGGTGCCTTGGCCGGACGAGGGTGAGGCGCAGAAGGCGGCGTCACCGAGCAAGCCGACGCGGCCGGCCGACCACGACGGGAGGTGGACCTGGCTGACGGAGTCGAAGTAGAAGTCGGCGGCGTCGTCGAGCTGCGACACCAGCTCAGTGGTCTCCCAGCCCAAGCCCGACAGCCGGGAACGCACCAAAGACTTCTGCCAGCCGATGTCCCGGTAGTCGTGGTGCAGGTCGTCGGCATGGAACGACGCGAAGGCCATGAAGGCCTGGTTCGAGTTGATCGTGCGGACGCCGATGCTGCGGCCCGGCGCGTTGTGCACCAGCGACCAGTTCTCCAGACCCAGGTGGTTGCGCGCGGTCCAAAACGCCAGGTAGCGGCCCAGGTGCTGCAACGGCACGTCGCCGAACAGCAGAGAGCGCACCCCTGAGTGGAGACCGTCGGCGCCGATCACGGCGTCGAAGACCCGGGAGCCGCCAGATTCGAAAGTGGCGTGGACGCCGTCGGGCTGCTCGTCGAGCAAGACAATCCGGTCGCCGTAGAGGTATTCGTTGTCCGTCGCCTCCCGAAGGACACGAGCGATGTCCCCGCGGAGGATTTCGATTTCCGCGATCGGGCCGTCGCCGCCGAACTGGTCGACGGTGAGGGTGGCCCGACGGCGGCCCGAGGCGTCGACGAGAGACAGGCCACCCGTGTCGGTGCAGGCGGCGCGGATTTGCTCCAGCAGGCCCATTCGATCCGCGGCGACTTTCCCCACGCCGCGCAGGTCCACGGCCTGCCCACCCGGCCGCGGCGCGGGCGCGCGTTCGACCAACGTCGCCTCGATGCCGTAGCGGTGCAGCCAGAACGCCAGCGCCGGGCCGGCGATGCTCGCCCCCGAGATCAGAACCCGCATGTGTGCCCCCATCCCACGAATGCCTACCCAAACATGATAGCCACAACTATTTGACAGTTACTACCACTTTCTCGCACGGAAGACGGAAGTAGGCTGGAGCCATGGCAGTGGTGAAGATCAACGCGATCGAGGTCCCCGAAGGCGCCGGCCCCGAGCTGGAGAAGCGGTTCGCCGCGCGGCTGCACGCCGTCGACAGCCAGGCCGGGTTCCTCGGCTTCGAGCTCCTCCGCCCGGTTTCCGGCGAGACGCGCTACTTCGTCTACACGAAGTGGGAGTCGGAGGAGCACTACCAGGCGTGGGCGGCCGGCCCCGCGCGCGAGGCCCACGCGGGCGAGCGCGCGAAGCCGGTGTCGTCGGGTGCGAGCCTGCTCGAGTTCGAGGTCGTCCAGGCTTCGAAGCCGGGTGAGTGACGACCTCGCCCGAGCGGCCGAACTGATCCACGGTGCCGGCGCGCTGCTCGTGTGCGCCGGCGCCGGGATGGGCGTCGATTCCGGCCTGCCCGATTTCCGCGGCGACGAGGGCTTTTGGCGCGCGTACCCGCGATACGCCGGGCTCGGTCTCAGCTTCGAGGAGCTGGCCGACCCGCGGCACTTCGCCGACGACCCCGAGCTGGCCTGGGGCTTCTACGGCCACCGGCTCGACCTGTACCGGAAGACGGTGCCGCACCGGGGTTTCGAGCTGCTGCGCGAATGGGGCGAACGGAAGCCCGGCGGGGTCCGTGTCTTCACGTCCAATGTGGACGGCCAGTTCCAGGTCGCGGGCTTCGGCCACGTCGCCGAGGCCCACGGGTCCATCCACCACCTGCAGTGCCTCGACGGCTGCACGGACGACATCTGGCCGGCCACCGACGTCCACGTCGACCTCGACGAAACGACCATGCGCGCCCGCCCGCCCCTGCCGAGCTGCCCGCACTGCGGTGGCCTCGCCCGGCCCAACATCCTGATGTTCGGCGACTTCGAGTGGGTCCCGACGCGCAGCCAGGCCCAGCTCGACGAGCTGACCGCGTGGCGCCGCGGCCGGCGCGACCTCACCGTGGTCGAGGTCGGCGCGGGCCAGGCCGTGCCGACCGTCCGCCGCTACGCCGAGCTGGCCAGCGCCGCGACGGGCGCGCTCGTGCGCATCAACCCGCGCGAGCCGCAGATCCGCCACGGCCGCGGCGTTTCGATCGCGGCCGGCGCGCTGCAGTCGTTGCTCAAGCTCGCCTGAGGTTCAGCAACGGGAACGGCCGGCCCTCGGAGTCCGTCGCCGAGCGGCCGGTGATGACGAACCCGTGGTGCAGGTAAAACCCGAGCGCCTGCGAGTTCTGCTCGTTGACGTCGAGCGTCAGCGATGGAGACGCCGACAAAGCCGCCTGCAACAGCGCGGACCCGACCCCCGAGCCGCGGTGATCGGCGTGCACGAACAGCATTTCCATGCTCCCGGAAGCGATCCCGGAAAACCCCGCGGCGACACCGTCCACAGTGGCCACGGTCAGCTCCACCTGCGGGAAGTACCCGGGCACCCGCGAAGCGTAGAACGAAACGTCGGCGGCGGTCAGGAAATCGTGCGTCGCCTCGACCGCACTGCGCCAGATCGCCAGCAGCTCCGGGTATTCGCCCGGGCCCGAGACCGGACGCAGCGAGATCGTCACGGCAACCGCACCTGGGCGTACACGGCGCGGTGGTCGGTTCCAGGCACGTCGAACACCCGGTAGTCCTCGACGGCCGCACGCTTGTCCACTAGCACGTGGTCCAGCGTAACGAGCGGCGTGGCATCGGCGGGCCACGTGGGCTGCAGGCCGTCGCCGCGTTCGTCGGCGGCGTCGTGGTAGCCGCGCGACAGCACGGTGGCCAGGGCCGCGTGATCGAGGGTCGCGTTGAAGTCGCCGGCCAGGATGCGCAGGCCGTGCTCGCCGGCGGCGCGCGAAAGGTCCTTCGTCTCGCGTTCCCGCTGGTCGACGCCCGTGTCCGGCGACTGCGGGTGCACCGCGACGAGCTCCACCACCGTGCCGCCGCCGAGGTCGGCTTCCGCGCTGGGCTGCTTCGCGGTGGAATCGCCCGTATAGTTCTCCTCGGTGAGCGGGTAGCGCGACACGATGCCCGACCCGTCCGCGCCCGGCGCCGCGTGCAGCACCCGGTAGGGCAGCAGGCCGAACAGCCCCGCCTTGTCCAAAGCGGACACTTCGGCCGACGTCATCTCCACGAGGGTCAGCACGTCGACCCGGTTGTCGCGCACCAGCTTCACGATCGCGGCAGCGTCGGCCCGGCCGAGGTACAGGTTCGCCGACATCACGCGCAGCGATTTCCCCGCCACGGCCGGTTGCTCGTCGGCCATCCCGCGCGGCGCCACGAACACGGCCAGCAGAATCGCCAGCGCCAGCGCGATTCCGCCGGTCCACCACCGGCGCAGCACCAGCGAAACACCGCCCAGCAGCGCTCCGTACACGACCGCGTACGGGGTGAGCGCGAGCAGCACGAGCGTGTACCAGCCGCCGTCGTACCCGACCGTGCGCAGGGCCGCGATCGCCAGCAGGGGCACGCCGAACAGCAGCAAAACGCCCGTGACCAGCTGGTTCCGTGGCCGCGCCCGCACCCGGTCGTTGATCACCATGGGCCGAGTATGCCGACTCCGACCGGGCGAGCGCGCCCCGGACACCGCACCTCCACAACACCTCCGCAACTCCTGACAGCGGAAGACAGGTCCGCGACAGGCGCTGTCAGCGGGCTGTGCGCGCCCTGACAGGTCGGCCGTCCACTGTGTTGCTCGGAGGGCGACAGCAGGAGGAGGACCACATGTCGTTTGCGATCAAGGCCGAGGGCCTGGTCAAGCAGTTCGGGGAGACCAAGGCGCTGGACGGGGTGGATCTGGAGGTCCCGTTCGGCAAGGTGGTGGGGGTGCTCGGGCCCAACGGCGCGGGCAAGACGACGGCCGTGCGCATCCTGGCCACACTCATCAAGCCCGACGCCGGGCACGCCACGGTCGGGGGTTTCGACGTGGTGCAGGACCCGGTGCGGGTGCGCTCGCTGATCGGGCTCACGGGCCAGTACGCGTCCGTCGACGAGGACCTCAACGGCATCGAGAACCTGGTGCTGATCGGCCGGCTGCTCGACCTGTCGCGGACCGACGCCAAGGCCCGGGCGAAGGAGCTGCTGGAGCGCTTCGAGCTGTCCGACGCCGCCAAGCGCCCGATCCGCACCTATTCCGGCGGCATGCGCCGGCGGATCGACCTCGCCGCCAGCCTCGTCGGGCGGCCCGAGGTTCTCTACCTCGACGAGCCCACCACCGGGCTCGACCCGCACGCCCGCAACGAGGTGTGGGCCGTGGTCCGCGGCCTCGTCGCCGACGGCGCGACGGTGCTGCTCACCACGCAGTACCTGGAGGAAGCCGACCAGCTGGCCGACAAGATCACCATGTTCGACCACGGCCACGTGGTCGCCGACGGCCGCGCCGACGAGCTCAAGCGCCGCGTCGGCGGCCAGACACTGCAGGTGCGCCCGACGTCGCCGGCCGACCTCGACGCCGTCGCCCGCATCCTGGGCGAGCTCACAGGCGTCCGGCCGACGCGAGACAACGACACGGGCCTGCTCACCGCACCGGTTTCCGACCCGGTGCTGCTGTCCACGCTCGTGCGCAAGCTCGACGAGGCCGGCATCACCTCCGACGAGCTCGCGCTGCGGCTGCCGAGCCTCGACGAGGTGTTCCTGGCCCTGACCGGCCACTCCGCCGAACCGACCACTGCCGACGCCCAGCTCGAAGGGAGCCTCGCGTGACCACGCTCGCGCTCGATCCGCCCCGCCGCATCAGCCCGGTGAAAGGCACGCAGCACGCGCTTTCCCTGGCCTGGCGCGGAATCCTGAAAATCCGCAAGAACCCGGAGCAGCTGGCCGATGTGACGCTGATGCCGATCATCTTCCTGCTGATGTTCACCTACCTGTTCGGCAACGCGCTGGGCGGGTCCATCTCGAACTACCTGCAGAGCCTGGTGCCCGGCCTGATCGTGATGAACATCCTGCAGGCCAGCCTGACCGTGGGCGTGCAGCTGAACACCGACGTCACCAAGGGCGTGTTCGACCGCTTCCGCAGCATGCCGATCGCGCGCTCGGCGCCGTTGGTCGGCGCGGTGCTGGCGGACCTCGTGCGCTACGTCGTGTGCCTGGCCGTGCTGATGGTCGTCGCGATGGTGATGGGCTACCGCATCGAGACGGGGCCGATGCAATTCCTGGCCGCGATCCTGCTGGTGCTGGCGTTCGGGCTGTGCTTCTGCTGGGGCTCGGTGTTCGTCGGGATGCTGATGAAGTCGCCGGGTGCCGCACAGGGCCTGATGTTCGTGTTCATCATGCCGCTCACCTTCGGCAGCAACGTGTTCGTCTCCACCGCCACGATGCCGGGGTGGCTGCGGGCCTGGGCGGACATCAGCCCGGTGAGCCTGATGGCCAACGCGTTGCGGGGCTTGATGAACGGCGGCGCGGTCGCCGGACCGCTCGGCGGGGCGCTGGCGTGGATGGTCGGGGCCGTGGTGGTGTTCTTCCCGCTTGCGACCTGGGCCTACCGCCGCCGGGTCTGAGCGACTGTCGAAAAAGGACCACAACAGAAAATGGGGGCACTCGGTCCCCTTCACCGCGGGGGTGGTGGAGGGGGCCGAGCTCGTCAGAAGCCGGCTTCCTCGGCGAGCCAGGTAATTCCATCGGCTCGATCCATCGCGCGAGTGTCCACGACGATCTCCGCGTAACGATCCGCGCCCAGCTTCTCCTCGAGCCCGGCGATCAGCGCGAGCACTTCCGGGCTCCCGAGGTCGAACTCGCCACGGATCAACGCGGTCAGCGCCAACGCGCGCGCCGCCGTCTCGAAGTGACCCTGCTTGTAGCGGATCTCCGCGAAGACTTCCACGATCCTCGCCACGTCGGGCATGTCGACGCGCTCCACAGTAGAGCGGATGGCGGCCGCGGCGTGCGGCGCGGCTTCGTCCGGTTTATCCGCCGCCAACGCGATCCTGGCGTTGACCATGCCGAACCACTCGTCCTCGAAGTTGCCGGGGAACGGCCAGTCGTCCCGGCTTCGCGAGATGTGCTCGCCGACGGTCCGCGCCTCGTCGAGCCGGCCCTCGCGGATCAGCAGTTCCAGCCGACCGAACGCGAGGATCAGGCTCAGCTGCCGGATCCCGCTGTTCTCGGCATAGCGTTCTGCCGCGGTCAGCTCGCGCCACGCGCCTGCGTAATCGCCACTGCGCGAGCGTTCCACGGCGAGCCGCCACCACTGCTGGATGACGTCGTCGTGCGACCGGAGCTCCATCGCCAGCCGCAGGCCTTCGGTGTATGCCGCGATGGCCCCGGCGTGGTCACCGCGCTGGGACAGGCTGGCGGCGCGGAAGCTGAACGTCATCGCCAGGCCCCAGCGGTCGCCGATCTCGAGGAAACCGGCGTGGGCTTGCTCGCGGGCGCGGGCAGAACCCTCCAGGTCGCCCTCGTCGGCGAGCAGGAAGCTCTCGGCCCAGCTCCCGGCGGCCCGGCCCCACGCGTCGTCACCGTCGATGGCGCGCTGGATCTCTCGGCGGGCGACGTCGCGGTGGCCGCTGAGGAACGCGACCATCGGCACCGCGAGCGCGAGCCACGGATTGCCCTTCACCGCGCCCGTGCGCACGCACTCCTCGATCAGGTCAGCGGCGTCCGCCAGCGCCTGCGGTCCGGTCATCATGTGCATCATCAGCTGACTCAGCCGCAGGCTGGCGGATACGTCGGGCGCCAGGCGGTCGCCGAAGGCGAGCACGTCGACCACGAAGCGCTCCGCGCGTTCGCTCTGGCCCAGGATCGACAGGTACCAGAACATGCCGTAGAGCAGGCGGCCGGCGGAATCCACGTCCTCGGACTCGATGGCGCCGCGCAGCGCGGCGGTGAGGTTGTCGTTCTCGTGCTCGAAGATCGTGATGGCCGTGAGCTGCTCGCGGGTACGCAGCAGCGGCTCGGTGCGTTCGACGAGGTCTACGAAGTAGCGCACCATGGCCGCGCGCAGCCGCTCGGTCTCCCCCGACGCGGTGAGCCGCTCGGTGGCGTACACCCGCAGCGTCTCCAGCATGCGGTACCGCCCGCCGACGGTGTCCACAATGGATTTCTCGACGAGGGAACCCAGCACGTACACCACGTCTTCGGCGCCCACGAGCTCACCGTCGGCGCAGACGGCGGTCACGGCGTCCTCGTCGAACGTCGCCGCGAACACGGCCAGCCGCCGCGCCAGGGCGAGCTCCGCGTCGGTGAGCAGGTCCCAGCTCCACTCCACGACGGCGCGCAGCGTGCGTTGCCGCGGCAGGGCCGTGCGGCTGCCGGAGGTGAGCAGGCGGAAGCGGTCGTCGAGGCGTTCGGCGATACTCGTGACGGGCATCGAACGCAGGCGCGCCGCCGCCAGCTCCAGCGCCAGCGGCATACCGTCGAGGCGGCGGCAGATCTGCGTCACGGCGTCCACTGTGGACTCGTCGAGCGTGAAGTCCGGCCGCACGGCGATGGCGCGGTCGAGGAACAGGCGCGCGGAGTCGAGCGCACCCACCTCGCCCGGCGGCGTCGACTCGGCCGGCACGGGCAGCGGGCCGAGCGGGCACAGCGCCTCGCCGGTGATGGCGAGGGGTTCGCGGCTGGTGGCCAGGATGCGCAGCGCCGGCACGCGGCGCAGCAGGTCGTCGGCCAGCTGCGCGGCGACCTCGACCACGTGCTCGCAGTTGTCCAGCACCAGCAGGGTTTCGCCGCCGCTCAGCGCCTCGACGGCATGCTCGAACAGGTCGATCGGCTTGCGCAGCACCTCGGTTTCGGTGGCGCGCATGTCGCGGATCCCCAACGCGGTGAGCAGCGCGCCGAGCACGTCGTCGGCGTCGCGGACACCGGCGAGCGGCACGAACCACACGCGCCCGGGCCCGTGCGCCGGGTGGCGCGCCGCGGCCTCGGTCGCCAGGCGCGTCTTGCCCGCACCGCCCGGGCCGACGAGCGTGACGAGCCGGGAGCCGTCGAGCAGCTCCGACAGCTGCTTGAGCTCGTCGCCGCGGCCGACGAAGCTCGTGAGGCGCACCGGTAGCCGGTCGGTGACCGTCGCGACGGGCGCGAGCTCGCCGCGCAACGCCTGCAGGTGGATCTCCTGCAGCTCGGCCGACGGGTCCACGCCCAGCTCGTCGGCCAGCGTCGCGCGGATCGTGCTGTACGCGGCGAGCGCGTCGGCCTGGCGTCCGGCCGAGCACAGCGCGCGGATGCGCAGGCCGGCGAGCCGTTCGCGCAACGGGTGGGCCTCGGCGGCCGCGGTGAGGTCGGCGAGCACGTCGGCGTGGCGGCCCAGGCGCAGCTCGGCGTCGAAGCGATCCTCGGCGGCCTCCGTGCGCAGCTCCTCCAGCCGCGTCGCGGGCGCGGCGGCGAACGGCGCGTCGAGCACGTCCGCCAGCGCGGCGCCGTGCCAGAGGTCCAGAGCAGTGCGCAGCAGCTCGGCCGCGCGCGAGTCGCGGCCCGCCGAAAGCTCCCGGCGGCCCTCGGCCGCGAGCCGCTCGAACCGGTGCGCGTCGACGGTGTCCGGGGCCAGCGCGAGCCGGTAGCCGCCGGCGCCGGACTCCAGCTCGGCCTGGGCCGGCCGCAGCGCGCGGCGCAGGCGCGAGACCAGCGACTGCAGCGCGTTGGCGGCGTCGGCCGGCGGCTCGGTGCCCCACAGGCCGTCGATGAGCACCTCGGCCGGCACCGCGCGGCCGGCGTCGAGCGCGAGCCGGGCCAAGAGCATGCGAAGGCGCGCACCGCCGATGTCCACCGGGGTGCCGTCGTCGCAGGCCGCCCGCAGCGGACCCAGTAGCGCCACGCGCATGGCACCAGCTTTCCAGACGGATGCTGAGGACGGGTCCGAACGGCCGCAGGGGAACCGACGGAAGTGTGGACTTTCAGGACAAAACACCACCAGTCGCCATCAACGGCCCTTCGCGGCGATACGTTGCAAACGGTTTCCCGAGCAGCAGACAGGAGCGTTTATGAGACTGCAGCACCGCTGGCGTCGCCCGGCAGTGACGGTCGTCGCCACGCTGGCCGCGCTGAGCCTGGGCGGCGGCATCGCCTCCGCGGGGCAGGACGGGTACGGCTGGGGCACCCCGGGTGCCGACGGAGCGGGCGACAGCTACTACCCGCAAGACGGCAACGGCGGCTACGACGTCGCCGACTACGACCTCGCCGTAACCTACGCGCCGGACAGCCACCAGCTCACCGGCGTGCAGACGATCAGCGCGCGGGCCACCCAGACGCTGAGCTCGTTCAACCTCGACCTCAAGGGCCTCACCGTCGACTCGGTGAAGGTCAACGGCCTCAAGGCCAAGTTCACCCGCAGCGGTGACCACGAGCTGACCATCACGCCGTTGCTGCCACTGTTGCGCGGCCTGCCGTTCCGCACCGTGATCACCTACCACGGCGTGCCGGCCCCGATCAGCGACCCGTTGCTGGGCAACAACGGCTGGCAGTACGCCAAGGACGGCGGCGCGTTCGCCGCGGGCGAGCCTAAGTCGGCCAGCACGTGGTACCCGGTGAACGACACCCCGCTCGACAAGGCGACGTTCCACCTGGCCATCACCGTCCCCGACGAGTGGGGCGTGATCGCCAACGGCCGTGAGCTGGGCACGCACAAGACCTCGAAGGGCACCACGCACGTGTGGGCCGAGACCACGCCCGCCGTGCCGTACATGACCACGGTCGCCATCGACAAGTGGACGTTCGACAAGCGCAAGCGCAAGGACGGCACGCCGATCGTCAGCGCGTTCGCGCCCGGCACGCCCGATTCGACCAAGCAGGCCGACGCGCGACTGCCGGAGATCCTCGACTTCCTGGAGTCGAAGTTCGGCAAGTACCCCGTGGACGCCGCGGGCGGCATCTACCTGGCCGAGCCCATCGGCTTCTCGCTCGAAACGATGAGCCGGCCGATCTACTCCGGCCGCGCGGGCAACGTCGACACGATCGTCCATGAGAACGCCCACCAGTGGTACGGCGACACCGTGGCCGTGGACCACTGGAAGGACGTCTGCCTCAACGAGTGCTTCGCCTCCTACGCCACCTGGCTCTGGGACGAGGCCAAGAACGGCGTGAACCTCGACGACCAGTACCGGCAGCAGGTCGCCACCGCGTCCGACCGGTTCTGGAACGGCAAGCTCTACGACATGGGCCCGGGCAACGAGTTCACCTACGTGTACTCCAAGGGCCCGGTCGCGCTGCACGCCCTGAGCAAGTACATGGGCGAGGCCGCGTTCGACAAGGTGCTCAAGACGTGGAACTCGTTGCACCGCAACGGCAACGCGAGCATGCAGGAGTTCCAGAAGTACTGCGAGTCCGTGTCGCACAAGGACCTGCAGGGCTTCTTCGACGCCTGGATCTACGGCGCGGGCAAGCCGTCCGATCAGTACCTCTACCCGGGCGACCTGAAACCGGCTGCTTGATCTGTTGACCCGTGAGGGCTTCCCCCACCACCCGGGGGAAGCCCTCACGGATTTTCGTGATTGTCTTTCGGCATGACTGTGTTGCTCACGGGATTCGCTCCCTTCGGCAGTTCCGCCGTGAACCCCTCCTGGCAGGCGGCGCTGCTGGTGGCCTCGCGACGCGACGACGTGATCTCCGTGGAGCTGCCGGTGGAGTTCGAGGCCTCGCTGCCGGCGTTGCGTGCGGCGATCGAGGAGCACCGGCCGAGTCTCGTGGTGTGCGCGGGAGAAGCCGGCGGACGCGTCGCCGTCACGCCGGAGCGGGTGGCGATCAACCTGATCGACGCGCGGATCCCCGACAACGCGGGCGCCCAGCCGATCGACGTGCCGGTGATCGCCGACGCGCCGGCGGCCTACTTCACCACGCTGCCGGTCAAGGCGGCCGTGGCGGCGATCCAGGCCGAGGGCGTGCCCGCGGCGGTGTCGCACACGGCGGGAACCTATGTGTGCAACCAGGTTTTCTTCGGCCTGATGCACTTGCTCGCGCACGACTTCCCGGCGGTGCGGGGCGGGTTCGTCCACGTGCCGTCGGCGCCGGAGCAGGTCGAGGCGGGGCCGTCACTCGACGTGCGGCTGTCGGCGACCGCGCTGGACGCCGTGATCACGGCCGCGCTGACCACGGCCGACGACCTCGACGTCAGCGCCGGAACGTTGAACTGAGACTCGGGAACGGCGCCTCCCGGTCCACCCGGAGCCGGTCGTAGAAGTCGGTGAACTCCACAGCCGTCTTCGCGTGCCGCGCGACCACCGACGCCACGGGTTCCGGCAGCGGCAGCTCCCCGGCGGCCGCGCGGCGGACCGCGGCGCGCCGTTCGGCGCGGTCCCAGGTGCCGTGGACCTCCGTGACCAGCCACTGCGTCAGGTGCATGGCCAGGTACGCCTCGTCGTGCTCGACGTTGAGCTCGGCGAACGCGCGCTCCTCGGCGCTGAGGTCGAACCGCGTGGCGAACGCGAGCCCGAAGTCGGTGAGGTAGATCCGCGAGCCGTCGGTGAGGTAGTTGCCGAAGTGCGTGTCGAAATGCAGAACGCCTTGCTCACGAAGGAAAGCGGCCGTCTCGAACAGCTGCTGCTCGACGCGGTCCGCCTCGTCGAGGTGCTCCTTGAGCCACAGGTGCAGCGTCGTCGGGAAGTACTCGCAGAACAGCACCAAGCTCGTGTCGGCGGCCTCCAGGTCCTCCAGCCGCCGGCGCACGGGCGCGGAGCCGCCCCAGTACTCGACGTCCGCTTCGAGCGGCTGGTCCGGCACCCGGCCGGCGCGCACCGGCAGCACGCGCCTGTGGTGCAGCAGCGGGAAGTGCTCGCAGTCGCCGCCGAGGACCCAGCCGGTGGCCATGGTGTGCAGCGCCAGCTCGCGCCATGCAGAGCCCTCGGGCGAGCCACTGACGCCGTAGTGGCAGAACGTCGGCAGGTCGTAGAGGTTGGCTGTGTCGTGCGGGTGCTCGCGTTCGAGCGCGGTCAACGGCATGCACTTCGCGAACACGGGTGTGCCGTCGACGTCGAGCCGCACGCCGGTGCCGCCGATGCCTCGGGAGACGACTTCGGCCGTTTCGAGGCGTTCGACGAGCTGGCGGTCGCTCAGCAGCGACAGCGCCGTGGCCGCTTGAAGGTGCTTGGTCAGCCGGGAATCCCCCATGACTTCGACAATACGGAGAAGGGCGGCTCCCCGGGGGAACCGCCCTTCTCAGGTACTGCGCTTTCTCAAATACTGCGGGTGATCAGTCGCTCTCGGTGTCGTGCTCCGAGGCGCCGATGCTGACCGGCGGCGCGTCCGGAACCGAGGACGGGCGCTTCTCACCGCGGAAGGTGAAGTGCGCTTCGTCGTCGCGGTCCTCGGGGTTGCCGCTCCAGCCCTCGACGTCGACCAGGATGATCTGACCGGCCTCGATCTCGCCGAAGAGGATCTTCTCCGACAGCTGGTCCTCGATCTCGCGCTGGATCGTGCGACGCAGGGGCCGCGCGCCGAGCACGGGGTCGAAGCCCCGCTTGGCCAAGAGGGCCTTGGCCTTCTCGGTCAGCTCGATCTCCATGTCCTTGGCCTTGAGCTGCTTCTCCACCCGCCCGATCATCAGGTCGACCATCATGATGATCTGTTCCTGCGTGAGCTGGTGGAAGACGATGATGTCGTCGATCCGGTTCAGGAACTCGGGCCGGAAATGCTTCTTCATCTCCTCGTTGACCTTCTGCTTCATCTTCTCGTAGCGGTTGGTGATGTCCGCTCCGGAGGAGAAGCCGAGGCTCACGGACTTGGAGATGTCCGAGGTGCCCAGGTTCGAGGTGAAGATCAGGACCGTGTTCTTGAAGTCGACCGTGCGACCCTGGCCGTCGGTGAGGCGGCCGTCTTCGAGCACCTGCAGGAGCGTGTTGTAGATCTCCTGGTGCGCCTTCTCGATCTCGTCGAAGAGCACCACCGAGAACGGCTTGCGCCGCACCTTCTCGGTCAGCTGCCCGCCCTCTTCGTAGCCGACGTAGCCCGGAGGGGCACCGAAGAGCCGCGAAGCGGTGTAGCGGTCGTGGAACTCACCCATGTCGATCTGGATGAGCGCGTCGTCCTCGCCGAACAGGAAGGCCGCCAGCGCCTTGGACAGCTCGGTCTTACCGACACCGGACGGGCCGGCGAAGATGAACGAGCCCGACGGGCGCTTCGGGTCCTTCAGACCCGCACGCGTACGGCGGATCGCCTGGGAGACGGCCTTGACCGCGTCCTCCTGGCCGATGATGCGCTTGTGGAGCTCGTCCTCCATGCGCAGGAGCCGGGTGGTCTCCTCCTCGGTGAGCTTGAACACCGGGATGCCGGTCCAGTTGGCCAGCACCTCCGCGATCTGCTCGTCGTCAACCTCGGCGACGACGTCGAGGTCGCCGTCCTTCCACTGCTTCTCGCGCTCGCCCTTCTGGCCGAGGAGGGTCTTCTCCTCGTCACGCAGGCGCGCGGCCCGCTCGAAGTCCTGCGCGTCGATCGCGGACTCCTTGTCGCGGCGGACGTCGGCGATCTTCTCGTCGAACTCGCGCAGGTCCGGCGGCGCGGTCATGCGGCGGATGCGCATGCGGGCGCCGGCCTCGTCGATGAGGTCGATGGCCTTGTCCGGCAGGAACCGGTCGTTGATGTAGCGGTCGGCCAGCGTGGCCGCCGCGACCAGCGCCGAGTCGGTGATCGAGACGCGGTGGTGCGCCTCGTACCGGTCGCGCAGGCCCTTGAGGATCTCGATCGTGTGCTCGAGCGACGGCTCGCCGACCTGGATCGGCTGGAAGCGGCGCTCCAGCGCGGCGTCCTTCTCGATGTACTTGCGGTACTCCTCGAGCGTGGTCGCACCGATCGTCTGCAGCTCACCACGAGCCAGCATCGGCTTCAGGATCGAAGCCGCGTCGATGGCACCCTCGGCCGCACCCGCGCCGACGAGCGTGTGGAGCTCGTCGATGAACAGGATGATGTCGCCGCGGGTCTTGATCTCCTTGAGCACCTTCTTCAGGCGCTCTTCGAAGTCACCGCGGTAGCGGGAGCCGGCGACCAGAGAGCCCAGGTCCAGCGTGTAGAGCTGCTTGTCCTTGAGCGTCTCGGGCACCTCGCCCTTGACGATGCTCTGGGCAAGGCCCTCGACGACGGCCGTCTTGCCGACGCCCGGCTCGCCGATGAGCACCGGGTTGTTCTTGGTGCGGCGGGACAGCACCTGCATGACCCGCTCGATCTCCTTGCCGCGCCCGATGACCGGGTCGAGCTTGCCCTCGCGGGCGAGCACGGTCATGTTGCGGCCGAACTGGTCGAGCACCAGCGACGACGACGGGGTGCCCTCGCCGCGGCCCGAGCCGCTCTCGGTGGACTTCTCGCCGGTCTGGTAACCCGACAGAAGCTGCAGCACCTGCTGGCGCACCCGGTTGAGGTCCGCGCCGAGCTTGACGAGCACCTGTGCGGCGACGCCCTCACCCTCGCGGATCAGGCCGAGCAGGATGTGCTCGGTACCGATGTAGTTGTGGCCGAGCTGCAGCGCTTCGCGCAGCGACAGCTCAAGCACCTTCTTGGCCCGAGGCGTGAACGGGATGTGCCCGCTCGGCGCCTGCTGACCCTGGCCGATGATCTCTTCGACCTGCTGGCGCACTCCCTCGAGGGCAATGCCCAGCGACTCGAGCGCCTTGGCGGCGACACCCTCACCCTCGTGGATCAGACCCAGGAGGATGTGCTCGGTGCCGATGTAGTTGTGGTTGAGCATCCGGGCCTCTTCTTGGGCCAGGACGACCACCCGCCTCGCGCGGTCGGTGAACCTCTCAAACATGCGCACTCCCTCGACTGCTGCGTCGGCGGCCCGTTGCCGGCGCGGATTCACACCCGCGTCGGACAGCACCGTGAGACCACTGTAGTAGCCAAGCGGTCGCGCTTGCGTACCACTACGGCTTGCGGTGGCCTTTCAACACCCGGCCGGCGACCCGTCCGGTCACCATCCAACATCCGGTTGCCCTGCACCTTTACTTCTTCTCGAACGTACGGCCCCGCGTTCGGATTCCGCCCGCACCCCCCTGTCCGCTCAGCGCGAACACATCCGGGAGCTGGCCGTTTCCACCAGGTGGGCACCCGATTGGCGCAACCGCGAAATCTCTGTAAGGTTAGGCACGCCTAATCAGCTCGGTCGGTAAGGAGGCCGCGGTGAACCAGCAGCGGTCTTCCAGGGATGCGAGCGACGTCGGAGACGGCCTCACCAGTTCGCTCCTGCGGGTCGGGGGGCTACAGGAGCGCGGTGAGCTGCGGCGAGACGTCCCGACCGGGTGGTTCCACTGTGCCGAGCTGCTCGAACACCCCGAGCTTTTCACCGAATGGCGTGAACGGCTGGAAAAGTGGCTTCTCCACAACCACGGCGCCGCGCCCGAGCGCACGGCCGCGAGTTACGTCACGTCGTGGTACCTGCACGTGCCCGCGTACGTCGGCGCGCTACTGCTGCACCACGAACGCCGGGTGCCGTCACTCAAACCCGAGCAGCTCGCCTTCGGCCTCGGCGACGACCGTCCGCACCCCGAGGGCATGGCCGTGCTGGGCGACAGCTTCTACTGCCTGCCCACCGACCCCGGCTCCGCTCGCCCGGAAGCCACGGTCGTGGCCGACGAACGCGCACTGGCCGGCGTGCTGCGCGCCCAGTTCGTGGCGCACGCCACACGTTTCGTGCGCGCGTACGCGCCGAGCAGCCGGCTGGGCCGCCGCATGTTGTGGGCCGCGGCCACCGACGCGCTGGACAACTCGCTGTGGTGGGCCGGCCGTCAGGGCGGGACGCCGGACGCGGAAGGCGCCGGTGTCGCCGACGCCGCGTTGGTGCTGGACGACCGGTATCGCCCGCTGACCTCCGCCTCGACCCTGCGCATGGCCGTGGACGCCGAAGGGCACCGTGCCTGGGAACGGCGGCGGGAGAGTTGCTGCTTCTCCTACCTGCTGCCGGGCGAGGCCGAGTGCGAGGAATGCCCGCGCGTCTGCTCGCGATAAGCGCAGGTCACGCACGCCAGGCCGGGTTGCGGCCCGACGCGCCCAGCGCGCGGTTCAGCGCCGGAGCGCCGGCCGGAACCGGTACCTCGGGGCCGTAGACGCCCATCGCCCTCGCCTGCTCGCCCATGGCGACGGCGGACGCGCGCACGACTTCCGCGGCCTCGTCGCTGCAGGTCAGCGGCGTGCCGGCCGCGCGGGCGAGGTCCCAGCCGTGGATCACGAACTCGCCGAGCACCATGTCGCCGACGACGGCCGCGGGCATCGTGGCCGAGCCGAGCGTCACCAGGCCTTCCCACGCGGCGGCGGGCGCGAAGGCTTCGACGAGGTCTTCGGTCTGCTTCCCCAGTGTTGCGAGCCAGTCTTCGCCGACGAGGGCGGCGTCGGCTTCGGTGCCGGTCGCCGTGTACGTCTCGCGCCGGCCGGCGGCCACGAGCCAGGGGCCCCAGTAGAGCAGGTGGTTGAGCAGGTCGCGCACGTCGTAGCCGGTGCACGGGGTGGGCGCCGTGAGCGGTTTCGCGGCGGGTGCCACACGCAGGAACTCGGCCGCGGCCGGGTGCAGCAGGGCTGAGTGGTCGGTCATCCGCGAAGCCAAGCACGGCGGGTGACGGTCGTCTTGAACGAACGCGACGCATTAGCGTGAAGCGCATGCGCCGGATCCCACGCGGCATCGTCGACGAGCACGTGGCCCGCACGAAGTTCACGCTCGCCCGTCACGCGCCGGCGCCCGCGCTCACAGAATTCGTCGACTACCATTGGGTGCTGCACTGGGATCTCGACGGC
This sequence comes from Amycolatopsis sp. NPDC005232, assembly GCF_040607795.1. Lineage (NCBI taxonomy): Bacteria > Bacillati > Actinomycetota > Actinomycetes > Pseudonocardiales > Pseudonocardiaceae > Amycolatopsis > Amycolatopsis sp. NPDC005232. The sequence continues at coordinate 337,725 of NZ_JBEXHL010000004.1, forward strand.
TTCCACGACCAGCACGTACTGCCCAACATCGCGGTGCACGTGACCTTCTTCCCCGGCGCGTGCGGCGTCTACGGCCCGGGCCACACCCTGTTCACGCACCGGCTCGAGGGCCGCGCGCACGGCCTCGGCGTACGGTTCCGGCCGGGGTGTTTCCGCCCGTTCCTCGGCGCGCCCGTGCGGATCCTCACGGACCGCTCCGTACCAGTGGAGGACGTCTTCGGCCGCGGCGGCACCGAAGCGGCCGAATCGGTGCGAAATGCGAGCGGCGATCAGGAAATGATCGCTGCAGTCGACAACATGCTGATCGCAAAGCACTCGGCTCTTCCGCCCGCCGCGCGGACGGCCGCCGCGATGGTGGAAACAATCGCGGGGGATCCGGAAATCACGCGCGTCGATCAACTCGCCACGAGCGCCGGCTTGTCCGCACGTGCACTTCAGCGGCTCTTCGCGGAACACGTCGGCTGCACGCCCAAGTGGGCGATCCGGATATACCGCCTGAACGACGCCGCGCGCGACCTCGCCGACGCCGGAAGTCCCGATTTCGCGGACCTCGCCGCCCGGCTCGGCTATAGCGATCAACCTCACTTCACCCGCGATTTCCGTGCGGTGACCGGATCCTCGCCCGGCGAGTTCGCCCGGTCGGCTCGCCGAGCCGCACCGGCGCAGAACGAGCGTTCTTGAACACTCCGCCGCACTGAACACAAGCCGCTGAAGTCGCCGAACGCCCCGGGATCAATCCGACCGGACAGAAACCGGACAAGCAAAACGGCCGCCGGAAACAATCCGGCGGCCGCCTCCTCGTTGTGCCCCTCAGTTCTTCTGGTGGTAGGCCTCCACGACCTCCGACGGGATCCGGCCCCGGTCGGAAACCGCGAAACCGTTCTTGCGCGCCCAGGCGCGAATGGCCTGGTTCTGCTCGCGGTCGACCGTGGCCGGGCGGGCCGAGGCCTTCGCACCCGCGATCGGGCGCAGCGCGGCACGCTTGCGGCCGCCGGCGCGGCGAGCGTGCTCCACGTACTGGGCCAGCGCGTCGCGCAGCTCTTCGGCGTTTTCCGAGGAGAGGTCGATCTGGTAGGTCACACCGTCCAAACCGAACTCGACGGTCTCTTCGGCCTCACTGCCGTCGAGGTCATCGACCAGGGAGACGAGCACCTTCTGTGCCATCTGATTCCTCCTGCGGGGCTTACGCGAATGATCTGGTTACGGGGCGAGCCCCGGGACAGAAGTCTTTGTCACTCACATTAATACTCGCTCATCCCCCGGCGTGCAAATCTCGTTTGAGATAAACCCCGCCGGTTCCTACCGTCGGGTGGGGTTATTCAGGCCGCACGAGGGGGAAGAGGATCGTCTCCCGGATACCGAGACCGGTCAGAGCCATGAGCAGCCGGTCGACTCCCATTCCGACACCGCCGCTCGGCGGCATTCCGTACTCCAGAGCGCGAAGGAAATCCTCGTCGAGACGCATGGCCTCGCTATCACCCTGTGCCGCCAGGAGGGACTGTTCGGTGAGGCGCTCCCGCTCCACGACCGGATCCACCAACTCGGAGTAACCCGTGGCGAGTTCGAAACCGCGCACGTAGAGGTCCCACTTCTCCGCGACCCCGGCCCGGCTGCGGTGCTGCCTGGTCAGAGGGGATGTCTCGAGCGGAAAATCACGCACAAATGTGGGCGCGGTGAGATCGTCGCCCACGAGGTGTTCCCACAGTTCTTCGACAAGTTTGCCGTGGGTGAGCTTCGGGTCCACCTCGATCTCGCGCGCCTCGGCGATCTTGTGCAACCGCTCGGCGGGAGTCTCGGGTGACACTTCTTCACCCAATGCCTCCGACAGCGACTCGTACATGCCGAGTGTCGTCCATTCGCCGGAAAGGTCGTACTCCGTTCCGTCGACGAGGGTGACGACCTGGGTGCCCAGCACGTTCTCCGCGGCCTCCTGGATGAGTTCGCGGGTCATCACGGCATTCGTGTCGTACGTGGCGTAGGCCTCGTAGTACTCCAGCATCGCGAACTCCGGCGAGTGCGAGGAGTCGCTGCCCTCGTTGCGGAAGTTGCGGTTGATCTCGAAAACCTTCTCGATCCCGCCGACCACGCAGCGCTTGAGGTAGAGCTCCGGCGCGATGCGCAGGTACAGCTCGAGGTCGAACGCATTCGAATGCGTGACGAATGGCCTGGCCGCGGCGCCGCCGTGCAGCGTCTGCAGCATCGGCGTCTCGACCTCGGTGAATCCGCGGCGGTGGAACGACTCGCGCAGCGAACGCACCACGCCGGCGCGAGTGCGCACCACATCGCGGGCCCGATCGCGCAGAATCAAGTCGACATAACGCTGCCGGATTCGCGTTTCCTCGGCGAGGTCGGAGTGCGTGTTGGGCAGTGGCCGCAGCGCCTTCGACGTGAGCTGCCACTTGTCGGCCATCACGGAAAGCTCACCGCGCTTGGAAGTGATCACCTCGCCGGCGACGAATACGTGGTCACCGAGATCGACATCGCTCTTCCACGACGCGAGCGACCCCTCACCGACCTTCGCGAGGCTGAGCATCGCCTGCAGTTCCGTGCCGTCGCCCTCACGAAGAGTGGCGAAACACAGTTTGCCCGTATTGCGCAGAAACATCACCCGGCCGGTGACGCCGACCGTCTGACCAGTGGCGGTGTCGGGTGCCAGATCTGTGTGCGCGGCCCGGATCTCGGCGAGCGAGTGAGTGCGGGGAACCTCAACGGGGTAAGGATCGACACCCTCCGCGATTATCCGGTCGCGCTTGTCCCGGCGCACCCGCATCTGTTCGGGCAGGTCGTCTTCGGGCAGCGCGTCGGGCGCGGGGAATTCGGTCATGGCCCATAGCGTACGAACCCGCTGGTCGGCGACGCCAACCGGATTACCCTTCGAGGCACCGGCGCTGCCTTTTCCCGTATTAGTCTCGGTTCTCGTGACCGATCCCACATATGACCAGGAACTCCACGCCCGCCGCGCCTCGTCGTTCGGCGGCCACGCCGCCGCCTACGCGGAGCACCGGCCCGACTACCCGCAGGCCGCTGTGGAATGGGGGCTCGCCGGCGCCACGCACGACGCGCGCGACGTGCTCGACCTCGCCGCCGGCACCGGAAAGCTCACGCAGGGGCTGGTCGACCTCGGCCTCACCGTGACCGCGGTCGAGCCCGACGAGGGCATGCTCGCCCAGCTGTCCAAGCTGCTGCCGGACACGACGGCGCTCATGGGCAAGGCCGAGGACATCCCGCTGGCCGACGAGTCCGTCGACGCGGTGTTCATCGGACAGGCTCTGCACTGGTTCGATCTGGAGCCCGCGTTCGCGGAAATCCGCCGCGTGCTGCGCCCGGGCGGGGTCGTCGTGGCGCTGTGGAACCACGACGACACGACGGTGGAGTGGGTGGTCGAGTTCGCGAGGCTCGTGCGCACGGGCGTGAGCCGCCTGTTCCGCGACGATAACGAGCGCCTGTCGGCAGCCGGCTTCGAGCCGTTCGAGGACCACGAGTTCCCGCACACGCACCGCCGCACGATCGACTCGCTGCTCGCGACCATCAGCACGCACTCCAACTTCCTGGTCGCCGAACCGGCCGAACGCGACGCCGCACTGGCTGCCGCGCGCGAATATCTCCTGGCGGTGCCGGAGGCGGGCGCGGGCGAGTTCGACTACCCCCTGGTGACGACGGTGTTCCGCGCGCGCAAGAGCTGAGTTGTCGGTGGCGGCGAAGATCACCATCCGGGCGCGCTGGGTGGTGCTAGCGTCGGATTCGGCGCCACTCGGGCGTCCCGGACGAGAGCGTCGTACCCGGTCAGGACAAGACGGCGCAGTGGATTCATCACTGCGAAAGGTCTTGATCATGGCTTGGGTTGTTCTCGTTGTCGCGGGCTTTCTGGAAACCGTCTGGGCGGCGGCGCTGTCGGCCACCAAGGGTTTCACAAAACTGGGACCGAGTGTTCTTTTCGTCGTCGCCCTCATCGCCAGCATGGGTGGTCTCGCGTACGCCTTGCGGAGCATTCCCCTCGGAACCGGTTACGTCGTGTGGGTCGGTATCGGTGCCGTGGGCACTGGCTTGTACGGCATCCTCGCGCTCCACGACCCCGCGACGATCGGCCGCATCGCATGCCTGGTGCTGATCGTCGCGGGGGTTGTGGGCCTGAAGGTGCTGAACTAGGGAACGGTGATCTCCAGCGCGCTGAGCCGCTTCGGATCCCCGATCACGTCGATCGCCGTGATGCGGTCGCCGTCGAAGGTGAACGTGAGCACGACCTCGAGACGGCCGCGTGGGGCCAGCACCAGAGCGGGCAGGCCGTCGACCAGCGCGACCTGCGTGCCGCGAGCCCGGTCGGACGCGAGCAGCGCGCCCTTGCTCACGCTGCGGACGCCGCGCAGCACCACGGGCGCCGGAGCTCCCGAAACGGCAGCGTCGGCCTGCAGCACCACGTCAGGGTCGAGCAGCTGCAGCAGCGCCTCGAAGTCGCCGCCGCGCGCGGCCGCCAGATAGGCCTCGACGGCCCGGCGGCTGCGCGTGACGTCGGCGGCCGGTTGCTCGCCCCGGACCCGGCGCCGGGCGCGGCTGGCCAGCTGGCGCACGGCGGCCGGCGTGCGGTCGAGCATCACGGCGATGTCCTCGAACGGCACCGCGAACATGTCGTGCAGCACGAACGCGATGCGCTCGGCCGGGCCCAGCGAGTCGAGCACGACCAGCAACGCGAGCCCCACCGAGTCGGCGAGCTGCGCTTCTGCCTCGAGGTCGAAGTCGTCGCCGCGCTCGAAGACCTCGGCGTCGAGCGAGTCCTCACGCCGGCGTTCGCGCGTGCGCAGCTGGTTGAGGCACTGGCGCGAGACGACCGTGGTGAGCCAGGCGGGCAAGCTCTCGATCCCGGCCGAGTCCACGCCGTCGAGCCGCAGCCACGCTTCCTGCACGGCGTCCTCGGCCTCGCTCAGCGAGCCCAGCATCCGGTACGCGACGCCACGCAGCCGCGGGCGGTTCTCCTCGAACTGCTGCGCCAACCAGGCCTTTTCGTCCACGTGTCACATTCCTCCGTCGCGCGGGTTCACCGAAGTAGACACCGACAATCCCGGTCACGTGACCGGAACGGAGGAACCCGATGAGCACGATCCTCGTCACCGGCGGCACCGGCACGCTCGGCACCCTCGTCACCCCGCTGCTGCGGGACGCGAAGCTGCGCGTCCTGAGCCGGCACGCCCACGAACCCGCCGACGGCATCGAGTACTTCGCCTGCGACCTGCTCAGCGGTGAAGGCCTCGACGCCGCGATCGACGGCGTGGACGTGGTGCTGCACCTGGCCGGCGGGCCCAAAGGCGACGACGTGGCCACCGCGAACCTGGTGAAAGCCGCCAAGCGCGCGGGGGTGGGCCACTTCGTGCTCATCTCGGTGATCGCCGCGGACCGCGTGCCGCTGGGCTACTTCACGCGCAAGTTCGAGGCGGAGAAGACCGTGATCGCCTCGGGTCTGCCGTGGACGATCCTGCGCGCCGCCCAGTTCCACGGCTTCTGCCTCGACGCCGTGCGCGCCGCCGCGAAACTGCCCGTCGTCCCCGTGCCGGGCGGCATGCGGTTCCAGCCGGTGGATGCCCACGACGTCGCGGCTCGCCTCGCCGAACTGACCCTCGGCGCGCCTGCCGGCCGCGTTCCCGACCTGGCGGGCCCGAAGGTCTACGCCATGCGCGAACTCGTCGAGGATTACTTGCGGGCCAGCGGAAAACGCCGCCCCAAGCTGCCCATCCGTCTGCCGGGCAAGGCCGGCCGCGCCTACCGCTCGGGCGACAACCTCAACCTCGACGCGGAAACCGGCACCCGCACGTGGGAGGAATTCCTGGCGAAGATCTAGCGCACGTTGCGTTCGTAGACCAACCGCAAGCCCAGCAACGTCAAATCGGGGACGTGTTCCTTGATCGTCTCCGATTCGCCGATCACCAACGGCGCGAGGCCGCCGGTCGCGATCACCGCGACCGGCTCGGTTTCCTCGCTGCGCAGCTCACGCACGATGCGTTTGACGAGGCCGTCGACCTGGCCCGCGAAGCCGTAGAGGATGCCGGACTGCAGACATTCCACGGTGTTCTTGCCGATGACCGACCGCGGCGGCACGAGCTCCACCTTGCGCAACGCGGCGGCGCGGGAGGCGAGCGCGTCCACGGAGATGTCGATCCCGGGGGCGAACGCGCCGCCGAGGAACTCGCCCTTGGCGGAGATGGCGTCGACGTTCGTGGACGTGCCGAAGTCGACCACCACGCACGCCGTGGCGTGCAGGTGGTGGGCGGCGAGGGTGTTCACGAGCCGGTCGGCGCCCACCTCCTTGGGGTTGTCCACCAGCAGCGGCACGCCCGTGCGCACGCCGGGTTCCACCACGATCTTCGGCAGCCGCGAGTAGTAACGCCCGAGCATCACCCGCAGTTCGCGCAGCACGGTGGGCACTGTGGACAGTGCGCTGATGCCGGTGATCGCGTCGGCGTGCGGGCCGAGCAAGCCGCGCATGGTGAGCGCGAGCTCGTCGGCGGTCATGCGCGCGTCGGTGCGCATACGCCAGTCGCCGACGAGCCGCTGCCCCTCGTACAGGCCGAGGACGATGTTGGTGTTGCCGACGTCGACGGTGAGCAGCAACGCGGACTTCCTTTACTGCGGCCCCGGTCTCGCCGCCGACTCAGTGGATCACAGTGATGACTTAGCTTTCCGCGTGGAGCAACGCGTCGAGGCGGCGCGCGTCCGCGGTTTCGGCGACGGGGAAGGCGATCGTGTCCTCCTCGGGCAGCGTGACGGTGCCGCTCAGCAGCCCCGACCCTTCCGGCGCGTGGGCCGGGTCGGTTCCGCGTTCGACGATCTGGTTGTCCTCGTCGACGAAGATCACCCGCGGCTCGTAGTTCAGCGCCTCCACACTGTCCATCTGGCCGTAGGAGATGAGGATGACGAGGTCACCGGGGTGCACCAGGTGCGCCGCGGCGCCGTTGATGCCGAGCACGCCGCTGCCGCGCTCGCCCTTGATCACGTAGGTCTCGAGCCGGGCCCCGTTCGTGACGTCCACAATGGACACCTGTTCGCCCGGCAGGAGGTCGGCGGCCTCCATCAGGTCCTCGTCTACGGTCACGGACCCCACGTAGTGCAGATCCGCCTGCGTCACGGTGGCCCGGTGGATCTTCGACTTCAGCATCGTGCGGTACATCGTGGACTCTCCCTATTCCCCTGCGTCCAGATCCACACTCGGATGGTCCACAGCCCGTCCGAGCAGCACTCCCACGTTGTCGATCAGCCGGGTGCTCCCCACCCTGGCGGCGATCAACAACCGTGCCTCACCGTCGACGGGCGCCGGCCCGAGATCGGTTCCCCTCAGCTCCAGGTAGTCCACCTCCACCTGCGGACGCTCGGCGAGCGTCCGGCGAGCCAGGTCCAGCACCGCTTCGGCCCCGTCGCGGCCGACGTGCGCCCCCGCGGTCAGCGCCGCGGAAAGCACCACGGCGTCCTCCCGCTGCTCCGGCGTGAGGTACACGTTGCGGGAAGACAGTGCGAGCCCGTCGCGCTCGCGGACCGTCGGCACCCCGATCACGCGGGTGTCGATGTTCAGGTCGGCCACCATCTTCTTGATCAGCACCAGCTGCTGGTAGTCCTTCTCCCCGAAGAACGCGTAGTCCGGGCGCAGCAGGTTGAACAGCTTCGCGACGACGGTGAGCACCCCGGTGAAGTGCCCGGGCCGCACGGCGCCTTCCAGCTCGTCGCCGAGCGGGCCGGGGTGCACGGTGACCATCGCGTTCTCGGTGTACAGGTCGCTCGCCTTCGGCGTGAAGGCCAGCTCGACGCCGGCTTCGCCCAGCGTCGCGAGGTCCTCCTCCATGCGCCGCGGGTACGCCTCGAAATCCTCGCCCGCGCCGAACTGCAGCGGGTTCACGAAGATCGACGCGGCCACGATCGTGTTCGGCAGGCGCTTCGCGCGGCGCATCAGCTCGCGGTGGCCGGCGTGCAACGCGCCCATCGTGGGCACGAGCGCCACCTTGTGGCCGACGCTGCGCAGTGCGCGCGTCACCTGGCTGATGTGCTCGGGCGGCTGGTACGCGTTGAGCTTGGCGCGCTGGAACTTCGGTGTGGTCACGGGGTCTGCCCTTCGGCGGAGTCGTCGAGGAGGTCGGTCAGCTCGGCGGCGGTCGCCGCGTCGAGCAGGCCGGCGGCGCGGGACCGCTCGGCCGTGCGCCGGGCCAGTGCCCGGTAAGCCGGGGCGATCGCCGGCTCCGAGTCCGAGAGCACGGTGAGGTGCTTGCGGACGGTGCCGAGATCACCACGCGCCACCGGGCCGGTGAGGGCGCGGTCGCCGTGGCGCAGCACATTATCCAATGCGGCCGACAGCAGTGGTGCGACGAGTCGTTCCGAATGCCCGATTCCGGCTTCGCGGAGCATCTCCGTGCAGTCGGCGACGAGCGTCATCAGGTGGTTGGCGCCGTGCGAGAGCGCCGCGTGGTAGAGCGCGCGGGCGGCCTCGGGGATGCGCACCGGCTCGGTGCCCATCTCCACGGCCAGCGCCTCGCCGACGTTCCACGCCGCCTCGTCGTCGGGCGCCGCGGTGACGCCGATGCTGGCGGTGCTGAGGCGTTCGAGGTCCTCTGCGCGGCCGGTGAACGTGAGCACGGGGTGCAGCGCGAGCGCCAGCGCGCCGACCTGCGCGGCGGGCTTCAGGACGTCGACTCCGTGGGCACCGGAGGTGTGGACGACGATCTGGCCCGGCCGCAGCGACTCCGTCGCCACGAGCCCCCGGACAATGCCCTCGAGGGCGTCGTCGGGCAGCGCGAGCAGCACCAGGTCGGCGCGGCAGACGACCTCGTCGGGCGGCAGCAGGGGGACGTCGGGCAGCAGGCGTTCGGCCCGCGCCAGCGACTCGGCCGACAGGCCGGAGGCGGCGACCACCGTGTGCCCCGCCCGGCCCAGTGCGGCGCCGAGGACGCTGCCCACCCGGCCGGCCGAGACCACGCCCACCGCGAGGCGGGCCGGTCGGTTCATGGCGTGCGCCTGTGGACGCTCATGGCTCGAAACTCCTTGGCTCGTTCCAGTCCCGCTCTTCCGTCGCGGGTACCAGACGACGGCGCGAGAGTAGCCCCGTCGCGTCCGGATGGCGGAGCTCTGGTGACGAGCTTCACCCGGTCGTTCAATCGCGGAGGTAATTTAATCGCGCCTCGGCGATCTGCGTGGCGGAGGGCCGCCACACCCCCGCTGAGCACGCGTTTTCCGGCTCGATCGAGCTACCCCGCGAGGGGGATGACGATCATCGCGGCTCGCCCGCGGTGGCGAGGCGCACGGCGTCGGCCCGCGCAGTTTTGAGGGTGCGCAGCAGCTCTTCCTGACGCTGCTGGTCCTCTTCACTGCGGATGCTGTTGCGCCCCAGGAACGCGAGCTCCGAAACGCTCGCCTGGTACAGCCCGACCGCCCGCGCCGCCGCTCTGCCGGACTCGCGTCTGGCCTGTCTGCGCCACGCGCGGCGCCCCGGGAGACTCGCCAGCAGGCTGACCTCCGACTTCGCGATCCACCGGTCGGCCACCATCTTCGGCAACGCCGCCGCCACGATGCGTTGTTCGCGCCGCCGTTGCAGCACGATCACGTAGACCACGCCGATGAACAGCGGCACCATGATCAGGAAGTACACGGTGAGGAACGCCTTCGAGCCGCCGAGCGTGGCCGCGCTGTTCCACAGCACGTGGAGGCAGACGCCCGCGACGTACCCGGTCAGCGGCGCGACGACCCGCAGCCACCGCTGCCGCGTGCGTGCCGCCACCCCGAAACCGATGCCCGCCATCACGGCGAACAACGGGTGCGTGAACGGCGACAGCACCCCGCGCAGGAAGAACGCGGCGAGCACGCCCGCGTTGGCGCCGTTGCCGAAGCCGTACTCGGCGAACGCGCGGCCGAAATAGTAGATGTTCTCGGTGAACGCGAAGCCGGCCGCCGAGAAGCCCGCGTAGACGATCCCGTCGACCACCCCGTCGAACTCCGCGCTGCGGCGCCAGAAGATGAGCAGCACGAAGGCGTCCTTCGCCGCTTCTTCCACCAGCGGAGCGGAGACGAGCGCGCTCACCTTGGAGCCGTTGCCACTGCCGAGCAGGATGTCGCCCACGGCCTCTGCGCCGCTGTTGATGACCAGCGCGGTGATCGTCGCGATGCACGCGCCCCACGCGAAAGCCAGCAACAGCAACTTCGCGGGCTCCGGCTCCCACCGGTCCACCCACAGGAACCCCGCGACCACCACCGCGACCGGCACGAGCGCCGCCAGCACCCCGATGGACACCGCCCCCACGCCGACGCGCGCCGTGGCCAGCCCGAACAGGAACAGGCCACACAACGCCACGACGATCAACCCGACCACGGGCAACAACACCGTGACCCGACGCGGAAGGCGAGCACCGGGTCTCGCCGCTGAGCCCTTCGTGGTGGGGAGGGTTCCGTTCACGAGCGGTCACCATACGGGGGTGAGGTGTGTGGTGCTGGCTGTGGCTCTTCGCGGCCGCGGTTTTTCCTGGGTGGGCAACGGCTGTGCGGGTGTCGCCGCTCATCTCGCGGCGGCCGGATGTTTGCGGCCGACGGGGCCACGAGCACCGAATTCGGCTCGGCCCGCACCCGCGTTCACCGGCTCCGGCCACGGCTGCTGCGAGCGGCTCTTCGGGTTCGAAGCCACTGCGCGGCCGAGGTTTGGCTTCTTGCGCCGTGACGAATCCGACTCGAACCGACGACCGCGCTCTCCGGTTCCGGCCACAGCCGCCGCGCCTCCCGGCACAGCGGCGCTGCGCGACCGAGGTTTCGGTGCTGCTTCTCTCGTCAGCAAAGACTGCGCGGCGGCGTGAGGCCTGCGGAAGGCTGGTACACAGCGAAAAGCCCCGGCCCAATCATGCTGAGCCGGGGCTTTCCCGGACGTTCAGTCCTCTGCGCGACGACGACGCCGCGGCGCTGATTCCGCAGCGCCATTGGCGGCCAGGAGTTCCGTGACCGACCGGCCCGCCGTGTGGGAGCCGCTCGCGGGGGCGGCGTCGGCGGCGCGGCGGCCGCGGGAGGGGGTTTCCTCCGGGGCCTCCACGGGGGGCAGGTTGCGGCGGCTCTGCGAAGCTCGCTCGTTGACCACGCCTTCCCACGCGGGCGGCTCGCCGTCCGGGCGACGGCGACGGCCGCTGCCGGGCGTTTCGGCCGGCTCGTCGTCGGAGCGGCGGCGGCGGCCGCCGGAGGTCTTGCCGGCGGTGCTGCGGACCGACTCCGGCAAGGTCGGGTTGACCGGCTCCTCGGGTTCGTCGCCCGAGTTCGAGTGAGCCCCGTGCCGCGTCGAGGGCGCGGAGTCGGCCAGGGGCGACAGGTCCGCACGCGAGAACTGCTCCAGGCGCGAAGGCTTGCGCTGGCCCGGTTCCGCGTGCGACGGCTCCGGAGTTTCCGCCACGGGCGGGAGGTCGGTGCGCGAAGCGGTGGCCTCGCGGGGCTTCGGTGGGGTGTCGCCGGAGGGGCGACGGCGCTCGCCGAAGTCGGCGGACGCGTCCCACGCCGGCTTCCACGTACCCGTGGACTCTCCGGTCGACTGGTCCTGGCGGCTCACGCGGGGCAGGTCGGGCCGGGACACCTCGGCGTGCGAGACCGGGGGTTCGACACGTCGCAGGCCCGGTCGCGACGCCTCGGCGCGCGAAACCGGCGGCTCGACGCGACGCAAGTCCGGCCGCGACACCTCAGCGCGCGATACGGGCGGCTCCACCTGGCGCATGCCCGGGCGCGAAACCTCGGCCCGCGGCACCTGGCGCGTTTCCTCGAGCGACTCGGGCTTCGAGACCGGCGCGACGGTGCGCGTCGGCTGCGACTCGGCCGCGGCGGCCTGGCGACGCGCTGCTTCGGCGCGCAGCTCGGCGGCCTTCACGGCGCGCGCGGCGGCCGACTCGGGCTCAGGTTGGGACGACGGCTGCGGAGCCGGCTTCGGCCGGTTCTGCTTCGGCCGCGCGAGCTGCTGCGTGCGCTGGGTGTTCAGCGCAGCGGGCGGTTTGCCGTTCGGCCCCTGGCCCTGACCGGGACCGTGCTGACCCGGCTGGCCCGAGCCGTTGGCGGGCTTGCGCCGCCGGTCGGTGCCGGGGGTGTCGAGCACGCGGTCGATCAGCTCGGTGGGCCGGTCGTTGCTGACCTCGACCACAGGGTTCTTCGGCGCCATCAGCTGCGCGGGCTTCTTGCCGTTGCCGTTCTTCGACTCCGAGCCGGCCGACACGAGCCGCTGGTCGTCGTTGAGCGAGCGCATACGCGTGGCCTGCGCGGTGAGCGCGACGCGTTCCAGCAGCACCTCGCCACCGAACAGCGACTGCAGGCTCTCGCGCAGCGCCGACACTTCGGCGCGCAACGCGTCGAGCTCTTCGCGCGACTTGACCTCCGCGGTCTCCCTCGTCTCGGCTTCGATCTCCAGCTCGTACTCACGCCGAGCCGCGATCTCGCGTTCCAGTTCCAGTTCGTATACCGCCTGCGCCTCGGCGACCGCGTCCTCGCTGTGCGCCGCGTGCTTGCGATACCTCACGGCGAGGAAGGCGCCGATCAAGGCGGCCCAAAGGGCTGCGACGATTCCCAACCGGAGGAACCGGAGGTCGTCGCTGAGCACCAGTGCGAGAGTGGCTCCGATGGCGAGGACGAATCCGACGACGAGCCACGGCCTGCCCAGAAGGCGGCCGCGCGAGTCGTCACCCACGCCGGTCATGACAGACACCGTACCTTCTAGTGACCCGAACGAGACCTAGTCGGTACTTCGAGCGGCAGGATCTGGTCGTTAACCGGTCGTCGGACGGTTGTCCTGGCGCTCGTCGCCGGGAGGGGTCCGGCAGGAGTGCTCAAGCCACAAAGCCGCAGCTACGAGCATCGCGGAGCACACCGCACCGACCACCGCGGCACGGGTGTCGAAGACGCTGGCGACGAGTTCGTCACGTCGGGGAAAAACATACGCGAACGCCGCCAGCCAACCCCCTGTCATGAAGGATCCGGCCAACGAAGACGCCTTCGCGAGCGCTACTGAGCGTGCAATGCCGATCGAGGCCGTCACCCGTCCGGCCTTGATTCTCGACCTGATCGTGTAAGCCATGATCGCCTCGATCACAGCGAGTACTGCGAACGTGACTCCTGCCAGCGTCGGGAGTCGGGGCAGGTCACCGTAGGCGAGCTGAAAGACGACGTAGACCAGGACAAGGCCGAGGACCGCGGCCACCACCAGCTCACGGGGCCGGGTGAAGTGCATGGGGTCTACCGTACCGAGAAGCCTTGACCCTCCAGTGACTGGAGACTCCACCATGCGTCGTGTGGGTGCCACCGCGGTCTTCACGATCGGCGAGCTGTCCCGGCGGACGGGACTGCCGGTCAAGACCATCCGCTTCTACTCCGACGAGGGCCTGCTCCCGCCGACGGAGCGCACCGACGCCGGCTACCGGCTGTACGACGCGCACGCGCTCGCACGGCTGGAGCTGGTGCGGACGCTGCGTGAGCTGGGACTCGGCCTCGCCGACGTCGCTCGCGCCCTCGAGCGCGAGTCGTCAGTGCGCGACCTGGCCGTGCGCCACGTCGAGGCCCTCGACGAGCAGATCCGCAGGCTCCGGCTGCGCCGGGCCGTGCTGCGGGCGGTGGCGAAACGCGATTCCGAACTGGAGGAAGTGAAGCTGATGAACCGCCTCGCACAGATGTCCGACGAAGAGCGCAAGCGTCTCGTCGACGAGTTCTGGGCCGAGATGACCGAGGGCCTCGCCGTGGACCCCGAGTTCTACGAGCGCATGGGCTCGGCCAAGCCCGAGCTGCCGGACGATCCGTCGCCCGAGCAGCTGGAGGCCTGGCTGGAGTTCGCCGAGCTCGTGCAGGACCCGGAGTTCCGCCGCCTGATCCGCGGCATGAGCGAACGCCACGCGGCCGACCGTGACGCCGGCGCGTCGACCGAGGTCACGCAAGCCCAGCGCGACAACTGGTTCGCCTGGTCCGCCGACGCCCGCGCCGCCCTCGACGCGGGTCTGGGCGCGGACTCACCGGAGGGCCGCACCTTGGCCACCACCATCGCCGTCGCCTCGGCCGGCCCGGACGACGACCCGGCGGACCCCGCGTTCCGCCGCGCACTGGCCGACAAGTTCGCCTCCGGCGGCGATCCCCGGGCCGAGCGTTACTGGCAGCTACTGGCGATCATCAACGGCTGGCCGCCGATCCCGAGCGCCCAGCCCGAGGTCGGCTTCATGCTGGCGACGCTGCGTAGCTGAGTGCGTACCTGAGTGAGTGCGTTACCGCCGAATCGGTGAACGGCGGGCGAACGGCGCCGAGTCACCGAAGCCGCAGGTCCGGCCGGAGGACGACACCCGCTTTGTCCTCCTCCGGCCGAGCCCGCAAGAGATCCGCGACGGGATCGTGGCCCGGCAACACCGCATCCGGCTCGATTTCCAGCCACGGGATCAGCACGCTCGCGCGGTCCGGCGTACCCGGGTGCGGCAGGAGAAGGCGCGGGTCGTCGGACGTCACGGCGTCGACGGTCACCACGTCGACATCGAGGGTCCGCGGGCCCCAGCGCAGCTCGCGGACGCGGCCGGCCGCCTGTTCCGCGGCCTGGGCCGTGGCGAGCCAGGCCCAGTGGTCGCGCGCGGGGTCGTCGACGACGCACACGGCGTTGAGGAAGTCGGGCTGGTCTTCGACGCCCCACGGCTTCGTCTCGTACACGCTCGACACGGACACCAGCGCCGGCCGGACGGTGTCCAACGCGATGCGCAGGTACGCCAGCCGGTCGCCGAGGTTGGAGCCGAGCGAGAGGACGGCGCGGCTCACCGCTCGCGCCGGACGGTGACCGCGACGTCGTCGAACGTCAGCGGGATCGGCGCCGACGGTTTGTGCACCGTGACCTCGACGGCGCTCAGCCGCGAGTCGCGCATGACCTCGTCGGCGATCTTGCCCGCGACGCTCTCGATGAGGTCGTACGGCTCGCCCGCCACGATCCCGGCGGCCAGCTCGGCGAGCTCGCCGTAGTGCAGCGTCTTGGTCAGGTCGTCGGACGCGGCGGCCGGCCCGAGGTCAAGCCACGCGGTGACGTCGACGACGAACTCCTGCCCGTCGCGCTTCTCGTGCTCGAACACGCCGTGGCGGCCGAACACCCGCAGCCCCGTCAACGTGATGTGATCAGCCATCGGCCCGCCCCTTCCGCCACGCGGCCGCGACGGCGACCGCGTCGAGCGACGCGCCCACCTCGTGCACGCGCACTCCCCACGCCCCGGCTGCGGCGGCCAGGGCGGAAATCGCGGCGGTGGCGTTCTCGCGCCCGTCCGGCGGCCGCGGCTCACCGTCCTTTTCGGCCAGCAGCCGCCCGAGGAACCGTTTGCGCGAAGCCCCGACGAGCACCGGGAAACCCAGTGACAGCACTGAATCCAGGCCGTGCAGCAGCGCCCAGTCGTGCTCGGCCTGCTTCGCGAACCCGAGCCCCGGGTCGAGCACGATCGCGCTTTCGTCCACACCGGCAGCGAGTGCATCGTCCACTCTGGACTGAAGCTCGCTGTGCACCTCGGCCACGACGTCGGTGTACGTCGCGAGCTTGGTCATGTCCTTGCTGTGCCCCCGCCAGTGCATCAGCACCCACGGCACGCGGCACTGCGCGGCGACTCGCCCCATGTTCGCGTCGGCGAGCCCGCCGGACACGTCGTTGATCACCCGCGCCCCCGCCTCGACGGCCGCCTCCGCGACGGAAGCACGCGTCGTGTCCACGGACAGCGCGACACCTTCGGACGCCAGCTGCCGGATCACCGGCAGCACCCGCGCGGCCTCGGTCTCCGCGTCCACGCGCAACGCCCCCGGCCGCGTCGACTCGCCACCGACGTCGATCAGGTCCGCGCCGCGCGCCCACATGTCGCGCGCGTGCTCCAGCGCTTGGTCGAGGTCGAGGTAGCGGCCGCCGTCGGAGAACGAATCGGGCGTCACGTTCAGCACGCCCATCACGGCGCACCGCCCGGGCCGGGGCAGGCCCGAGATCACGGGCGCCGCCCCTTGATCAGCTCGATCGCCTCCGCGCGCGACGTCGCCGACGTCCGCATCAGCCCTCGCACCGCCGACGTCACCGTCAGCGAACCAGGCTTGCGGATGCCGCGCATCGACATGCAAAGGTGCTCGGCCTCCATCACCACGATGACGCCGCGCGGCTCCAGCTTGCGATCCAGCGCGTCGGCGACCTGCGACGTCAGCCGTTCCTGGACCTGCGGCCGCTTCGCGTAGAGGTCGACGAGCCGGGCGAGCTTGGACAGCCCGGTGACCTTGCCGTTGGCGTTCGGGATGTACCCGACGTGGGCGACGCCGTGGAACGGCAGCAGGTGGTGTTCGCAGTTCGAGTACATCGGGATGTCCGTGACGAGCACGAGCTCCTCGTGCGCCTCGTCGAACGTCTTCGCGAGCACTTCGTCCGGATCGGTGTACAGCCCGCCGAACATCTCGCGGTACGCGCGCGCCACGCGGGCCGGCGTGTCACGCAGGCCGTCGCGGTCGGGGTTCTCGCCGCAGGCCAGCAGGAGCTCCCGGACAGCGCGCTCCGCCCGGTCCTGGTCGAAGACCGGGACCGGGCGGAGGCCGTCGTTGCTAGTGCTTGTCTGGTCCGTCCACGTCACGCCGCTGCTGCCCCTCGTCCGGCTGCTGGCCGTTCGCGCCGTCGGCGAACCAGCCCTGCTCACGCGGACGGTCTTCGGCTGGGCGCCAAGGCTGGCTGCCCGGGGATGTCGCCGGGGTCCAGCCCGGAGGCGCCCCGTAGTTGGGCGGACCGCTCTGCGTACCGCTCGGGCCACCCGGGTTGTAGCCGCCTGCCGGACCGCCCGGCTGCTGACCACCATACGACTGGGGCCAGCGACCCGTGCCGTTCGGCCCACCGTTCGGCCGGCCGCCGTTGGGCGGCGGGGCGTACGGGTTGGCGTTCGGGTCGGGCGGCGTCGGCGGTGCGTACGGCGGCCCACCGGGGAGGTCACCCGCGCCCGCGGCGGTGCCGACGGGCGTCGGCTCCGGCTGCAGGACCGGCTTCTCCTTCTCCGGCGGGGGCCACGGCTCGCCGCGCTCCATCGCCAGCTCGCCCGGGGTCTTGATGGGCGGCTTGTCCGACGGGGTGCGCTCACCGAACTCGTTGAAGACGGTGATGTGCGGGCGCTTCTCGACGGTCGCGAAGATCCGCTCGAGGTCCTTGCGCTGCAGCGTCTCCTTCTCGAGCAGCTCCAGCACCAGGTTGTCGAGCACGTCGCGGTAGGTGTTGAGCACGTGCCACGCCTCGGTGTGCGCCGTCTCGATGAGCTTGCGCACCTCCTCGTCGATCTCGTGCGCCACCTCGAGCGAGTAGTCGGCCTGGCGGCCCGCGGAGCGGCCCAGGAACGGGTCGCCCTGCTCCTGGCCGTACTTCACGGCGCCGAGCCGTGCGCTCATGCCGTACTCGGTGACCATGGAGCGGGCGATCTTCGTGGCCTGCTCGATGTCGGAGGAGGCACCGGTGGTGGGCTCGTGGAACACGAGCTCCTCCGCCGTGCGGCCACCCATCGCGAACACCAGGCGGCCGATCATCTCCGACCGGGTCATCAGCTGCTTGTCGTCCTCCGGCACGAGCAGGGCGTGGCCGCCGGTGCGCCCGCGCGGGAGGATCGTGAGCTTGTACACGGGCTCGATGTCCGGCATCGCCCACGCGGCGAGCGCGTGCCCACCCTCGTGGTAGGCCGTGATCTTCTTCTCCTTCTCGGAGATGATCCGGCTCTTGCGCGCCGGCCCGCCGACCACGCGGTCGACCGACTCTTCGAGCGCGACGTCGGTGATCACGTGCCCGTTCTGGCGGGCGGTGAGCAGCGCGGCCTCGTTCAGCACGTTGGCCAGGTCCGCACCCGACATGCCGACGGTGCGCTTGGCCAGACTCGTGAGGTCGGTGCCCTGCGCGAGCGGCTTGCCCTTGGAGTGCACCTCGAGGATCGCCTTGCGGCCGCGCAGGTCCGGCGCCGACACGGGGATCTGGCGGTCGAACCGGCCCGGGCGCAGCAGCGCCGGGTCGAGGATGTCGGGCCGGTTGGTGGCCGCGATCAGGATGATGCCGCCGCGGGCGTCGAAGCCGTCCATCTCGACGAGGAGCTGGTTCAGCGTCTGCTCGCGCTCGTCGTGCCCGCCGCCGAGGCCGGCACCGCGCTGGCGGCCCACCGCGTCGATCTCGTCGACGAAGATGATGCACGGCGCGTTCTGCTTGGCCTGCTCGAACAGGTCACGGACGCGGGACGCGCCCACACCGACGAACATCTCGACGAAGTCGGAACCGGAGATCGTGTAGAACGGCACGCCCGCTTCACCGGCGACGGCTCGCGCGAGCAGCGTCTTACCGGTACCGGGCGGCCCGTAGAGCAGCACGCCCTTGGGGATCTTCGCTCCGAGTGCCTGGTAGCGCGCCGGGTTCTGCAGGAAGTCCTTGATCTCGTACAGCTCTTCGACGGCTTCGTCCGCGCCCGCCACGTCACCGAACGTGGTCTTCGGCATGTCCTTGTTCAGCTGCTTGGCCTTGGACTTGCCGAAGTTGAGGACGCGGTTGCCGCCGCCCTGCGCGTTGTTCATCATCCACATGAGCAGGCCCAGGACCAGGGCCAGCGGGATGGCGAAGATGAGGATCTGCGTCAGGATGCTCTGCTGCGTCACCTTGGTGTCGAACTTGATCGGCTGCTTGTCGATCGTCGCGGAGTTGAGCTCGTCGTAGATGTTCACGGCCGCGTTCGCCGGGTACTGCGCGACGATCTGGTCCGTCTGGGTGCCGTTGACATCGATCTTCTGCGTCAAGGACAGCTTGACCTGCTGTTCCTTGTCCTCGATGCTGGCTTCCTTGACGTGGCCGGCCCTGATCTGTGCGTTCGCCACTGAGATCGGAGCCTGGGTGTAGCCACGATCGCTGTCGAAGATCGTGTTGTAGGCGAACAACGCCAGCAACCCTGCGACGATCCACAGCAGTGGGTTCCTGAGCACGCTCTTCCGGTTCATACGACTCGGCCCTTGCGGCCTCGACCCTCCCTGGTTGGGCGGCTCCTGTGATACCCGCCATCACGATCTTGACAACCCGTGGTGCCCGGGCCAGTCCCACCAGGGTACCGCCCGTCCGGACGATCGACCCTTGTGAGCCTCACGCAGGTCAACGGGCGATACAGCACGAGGGTTCCCGGATAGTGCCGGTTCGCGTCACCCTAGCGTGTGTCGGCGGCCACTGAAGCCACCATCTCACCGAGTCGCGTGCGCAGCGTCATCGGGTCCGCAGGCGCCACCGTCACCCATTCGCGGCCGTCGGATCCCGCTCGCGACAGGCTGAGGTAACGGCCCGTGGCGGTGTCGAACCAGCCCAGCACGCGGGACCGCTGCCGGGCTCCGAGCTGGGTACGGCTGTTCGCGGCCAGCTGACCGCCGCGCAGCCGCGGCTGGCCGGAGATGAGCGCGTACGTCTCGCGCGGGTCGACCGTCGCGCGCTCGCTCAGCGACTGGCGCTTCGCCCGCCGCCCCTTCTCCTCCGCCGCGCCGAGGCCGCCGGCCGCGACGGGCACGCGGATCGGGCGTGTGTGCAACGCCTCGTCCAGCGGGAGTGTGACGGATGCCTCGCTGCCGCGGCGGCCGCCGGGCAGCAGGTCGACGATCGTGGAGACCAGGCCGTCGGCGGGGGTCTCGCGCAGCCAGATGCCGTCGGCGTCCTGGATGGCCACCACGCCGGCGGCCCGCCCGTCACCCGCCGCGAGCAGCGAGACGGGGTGGGCCTGGAACTCGGGGATGTGCAGCGCGTCGAGCGTGATCGGCGCGCGGGCGAGCAGGTTCAGCCACTCGTCCACGGGCGGTTCGAGGCGGCCGCGTGCGTCACGGACGCCCCGTGCCTTGAGCTCGACGTCGACCCGGTGCCGCAGTGAAACGCGTTCGTCTTCCGTGGCACCGTGCGAGCGCACGCGCAGCGGGTAGGGCAGCTCGCCGAGTCCCGCGGACTCCCAGAGGAAGTCGAACGCCAACGGCGAGAAGAACTCTTGGTGCATGCGGTGGTGCTCACCCTCCAGGATCGATCTCTTGCTCAGCGTAGCGCGAGCGTGCCCCGGGCAGGAACGGCCTGAAGTGCTGAACTACCAGCAGCTCCTCAGAACGCCGCCGCGCTTTCCTGCCCCGCCGCGCCGGCCATCATCTCGCCGAGGCGGTGCCGCAGGGTCGCGGCGTCGGCCGGCGCGATGGTGATCCAGTCGCGGCCGTCGCGGCCTCGGGTGGCCTGTGTGAAGTAGCGGCCGGTCTCGGTGTCGAACCAGCTGAGCACCGGCGACCGGCTGCGCCCGCCAAGGCGGTTGCGCGCGTTGGCGCCGATCTGCCCGCCGCGCAGCCGCGGCTGGGCGTGCAGGCGGGCGAGTGCCTTGCGGTCCTCGTCCACGCTCGCGCGGCCCGAGGCGTCGACCTGGTTGCCGCGGCGCTGCATGAAGTCGACGCCGGAGCTGCCCACGAGCTGCTCCAGCGGAACCGTGATCGACTTCTCCGTGCCGCGCGGGGCGCCCGGCAGGAGCGAGACGATGGCGGTGGCCAAGCCGTCGGCCGGGCACGGCTGCAGGTGCAGACCGCGCTGGTCCTGTACGGCCAGCAGGCCCTGCTCGCCGGCGAGGCCGGCGACGGCCAGCAGCGGTTCGGCGTTGGGATCGAGCAGCTGCACCGTGTCGAGGCTCGTGTCGGGCGCGGCGAGGATGCCGAAGTACTCCTCGACGTGCGGCGCGGGCCGGCCGCGGCCGTCGGCGAGATCCCGCTGGACCAGGCCGCCGAGCGTGCGCGCCCGCAGTGCGTCGCGCTCGTCGACGGTGGCGCCGTGCGAACGGATCCGCAGCGGGTAGGGCAGCTCACCCAGCGCGGCCGACTCCCACAGGAAGTCCACCTCGAGTGGGGTGAGCAGCTCCGCGTTCGGCATCGACCAAACCCCCAAACCCCGTGTCACACCTTGTGTTCAGGACGTTGTGTTCAAGACATTTTCGGTGGTGCTGCGCCGTGTTCCAAACAGCCGTGTTCTGAACAGCCGTGTTCGAGACAAACGCGGGCGCGCGGCCGGAATGGCCACGCGCCCGCGGGAAGTGCGTCAGTTGTCGTCGTCGTCCGACCAGGCACCGATCACCGGCGGAGGCGTGGCCTCGTTGGCGCCGAAGGCGTCGTCCGGGTCCGGCTCGATGAGGAAGGACGCGTGGGTGTGCTCCTGGTCCTCCTGGCCCTGGCCGCCGTGGGCACCCATGCCACCGCCCATGCCACCGCCCATCGGGTTCATGCCCGGCGGGTTCTGGCCACCGATCGTGCCGCCGGCCGAGACCACGCCCTGCTGCTGCGCGGGCGCGGCGCCCTGGGCACTCTGGTGCTCGGCGGCCGCCGACGTGCTCTCCTCGTTCTTGCGCGCGCCACTGCGCGAGCCCTGGCCGAGCTTGCCGCCCGCGAAGCCGGCACCGCCGCCCAGCGCGCTCAGGCCGAGTGCCGAAGCGGCACCGCCACCACCACCGCCACCGGCGGACACGGCCGGTGTGGCAGGAGCCGGGGCCGGGGCGGGCGTGGCACCCGCGCCGGCACCCGCCGAAGCGGCCATGCCGCCGTCGAAGCCGGACGTGCCGTAGGTGCCCGAGTTGCCGGTGACCAGAGGGCCACCCGCACCGGACGCCCCCGCGGCCGCGCTGTTGCCGGAGTGGCCCGTGTAGCCCGCGCCACCGCCGACGGCGTAGCTGCCGGCGGCGAGGGCACCGGCGCCGACCGGCGCCGCGATCGTGCCGACGTTGCCGAAGTCGTTGCCGTTGAAGTGCGAGGGCGTGGGCTTCATGCCGAGCGAGTCGGGGCCGAAGCTCGGGGTCGTGTTGTCGACCTCTTTCATCGACTGTGTGTAGGCGTTGAAGAACGCGACCTGCTGGGCCTTGACGTCGTTGGCGGCGTCGGCCTGGGCCTTCTGGTCGGCGGCCAGCGCGGCGGGACCGCCTGCCAGCGCCGCGGACATGGCCTGCTTCGGGTCGTAGTCGAGCGGCGCCGGCATCTTCTTGACTTCGGCGGCGGCCGCGGCCTGCTTCGCGAGGCGGTCGGCCATCGTGTGCGCGGCGTCGGAGGCCTGCGTGCCCGAGTTGGCGATGGACACGAGCGCGCCCTGCGCACCCGCGGCACCGTCGCCGACCCACGCGTTGCCGAGTTCGGCGACCGCGTTGAACAGGTCGTCGGACGCCGTCTTCAGCTCGGTGCCGTGCTTGGTCCAGTGCTGCCCGGTGGCCTCGGCCGTGCCCGGGTCGTTGTCGGTGATCGCGCCGTTGTAGAGCTGGTGGCTCTCCTGCGCGTTCCAGTTGGGCGGGTTGGCGATCGCGCGGTCGCCGCCCATCTCGAACCCGCCGGCGCGACCGCGCGCGGAGTCGACGATGTTCTGCGAGACCGAGTTGTCGCCGAGCTGCACCGCGGACCCGCTGGCGGGCACGTTCTGCGCCGGCGGCTGCTGGCCGTAGCTGTTGTCTTGGTTTCCAGCCATGACTTCGTGATCCCCCTCGTCAGGCCTTGCGGAACGGGTCGGCCGCGGACTGGTCGAACTCGTGGTAGCGCGCCATCGCCGTGAGGATGCCCTGCTCCGCCGCCTCGTACTGGCTCAGCAGGTTCTGCAGGGCCGAGGAGTAGGAGTCGCCACCGCCGTCGGCGCGCTGGACGAACTTCTCGGCCATCGCCTGACCGACGGGGTTGGCGCCGAGCTTCGGCGGCTGCGCCAGCGAGCCCGCGCTGTTGAGCAGGGCTTCGACCGCGTCCTTGCCCGTGCGGATCTTGTTGAGCGCGGTCTGCGCGGCGTCAGGGTCGATGCCGACCTGGCCGTTGACAGCGGCGCTCTTGAACGCGTTGGCATCGGCCAAGCTGCTGTTGCCCATTGCCCTCTCTCCGTTCCCCCGCGCGAGCTCCCCGCTCGCTTGGCAGTAGGTCTTCGCATAGGTTAACGCACCTGGTCTGCACCTATGACGCGATCGGCGAACCCCAGGTTCCCCGCCGTGTGTGATCGCCGCAACACCGCCGGCGCGTTACCACCTCTGACACGTTCGAAGGCCCCGCGAGGTTCACCGCCGGGCTTCAGGACGTGTAGACGTGCGGGTCCAGTGTGCCGATGTAGGGCAGGTCGCGGTAGCGCTCGGCGTAGTCGAGGCCGTAACCGACCACGAACTCGTTGGGGATGTCGAAGCCGATGTACTTCACCGGCACGTCGACCTTCACGGCCTCGGGCTTGCGCAGCAGCGAGACGACCTCGAGCGACGCGGGGTTGCGGCTCGCGAGGTTCTTCAGCAGCCACGACAGCGTGAGGCCGGAGTCGACGATGTCCTCGACGATCAGCACGTCGCGGCCCGCGATGTCGCGGTCGAGGTCCTTGAGGATGCGCACCACACCCGACGACGAGGTCGAGGAGCCGTAGGACGACACGGCCATGAACTCCAGCTGCGTCGGCACCGGCAGAGCGCGGGCGAAGTCGGTCATGAACATCACGGCACCCTTGAGCACGCCCACCAGGAGGAGATCACCCTGGCCGTTTTCGGGGTAGTCCGCGGCGATCTTGGCCGCCAGCTCCGCGATCTTGTCCTTGATCTGCTGCTCGGTGATGAGCACGGAGGCGATCTCGCCCTCGTACACGGTCATTCCCCTCGGGTGGTGGGTTCGAGTCCGGACAGCGAGAG
Source organism: Amycolatopsis sp. NPDC005232 (assembly GCF_040607795.1). Classification (NCBI taxonomy): domain Bacteria; kingdom Bacillati; phylum Actinomycetota; class Actinomycetes; order Pseudonocardiales; family Pseudonocardiaceae; genus Amycolatopsis; species Amycolatopsis sp. NPDC005232. The sequence goes on from NZ_JBEXHL010000004.1 coordinate 361,337, forward strand.
CCTGCCACGGCACCGGCGCGCCTCCAAGTTGCCCGGCAGCCAGACGCCGCCCTGCCCGCGCCAGCGGGCCACGAGCGCGTCGACCGAGCGCAGGTGCGCGTCGGTGAGTTCCCGCACGCCCGAGCCCAGCAGCCACCTGCGGAGAACCCGTCTGCGCAGTGCCGCGGGCTCGCCCTCGAGCACCGTCACGTCCAGCCCTTCTGGCCCGCCCGCGCGGGTGAGAATCCTGTCCGCCACTGTGTCCAACGCCTCGGTGTCGTCACGCAGCTGTGCGGCCGTTCGGGCCAATGCCGCCGCGACGCCGCCGGCGAGCACCTCTTCCAGCAGTGGCAGCACTTCCGCGCGCAGGCGGACGCGGGTGAAGCGTGGATCGGCGTTGTGCGGGTCCTGCCAGGGTTCGAGGCCGAGCTCGGCGCAGGCACCGCGGGTCTGCTCGCGCGTGACGCCCAGCAGCGGCCGGCCCCACGGCGGGTCGAGCGGGCGCATGCCGGCCAGCGACCGCGGTCCGGAGCCACGGCCGAGGCCGAGCAGCACCGTTTCGGCCTGGTCGTCGAGGGTGTGGCCGAGGAGCACGAGTCCTTCTTCGCCGCCGGGCAGCGCTTCGCGCAGCGCGCGGTACCTCGCGGTGCGCGCGGCAGCTTCGGGACCGCCCTTGCCTGTGACGTGCACGGTGAGGATTTCCGCCTCGTCCACGCCGAGCTCCTTCACGGCCGCGGCGGCTCGCGCGGCGACTTCCGCGGAGCCGTCCTGAAGCCCGTGATCGACGATCAGCGCGCGCGTGCGCAGCTTCCGATGGCGCGCGACGTACGCCGTGGCTTCCGCCAGGGCAAGGGAATCCGCCCCGCCGGAGACGGCGACGCACACCTCCGGCGGCGGCGCGTGCGTCGTGAGGAACTCCCGCACGGCCCGGCGGACCGCCGCGAGCGCGCTCATCCGTGCAGGCGCCGCACCCAGGCCGCGGGATCGCTGATCTCGGCCCGGGTCGGCAGCGTGTTCGGCGAGCGCCAGACCGCGTTGAACCCCTCCATGCCGACGGCGTTCACCACGTGCTTCGTGAACTTCGCGCCCTCTTCGTACTGGCGGATCTTCGCGTCGAGCCCGAGCAACGCGCGCAGCATGCGGTCGAAGACACCGCCGCCCTGGCGACGGGCGCTGAACCGCGAGCGGATCACCTCGACGCTGGGCACGACCCGCGGGCCGACGGCGTCCATCACGTAGTCGGCGTGGCCTTCGAGCAGGGTCGACAGGGCCAGCAGCCGATCGAAGATCGCGCGTTCCGCGGGCGACTGCAGCAGTTCCGCGATGCCGCCGCCCTTGCCCCGCTGCTTGAGCGCCTCGGGCAGACGCCCGACGAGGTCCGAAAGGCCGTCGGCGGAATGGCCGGCGATGCCGGTGACGAGGCGCTCGACCTCGTCGGCGAAGTAGTCGCGCAGCCACCGCACGGCCGTGAACTGCAGCCGGTGCGTGCACTCGTGCAGGCACACCCACAGCCGGAAGTCGGGCGCGTGCACCTTCATCGCGCGCTCCGCGGCGACGACGTTGGGCGCGACGAGCAGCAGCTGCCCTTCGCGCTCGGGGCCGCCGAAGGGGTCGTACTGGCCGAGCACCCGCGAAGCGAGGAACGACAGCACCAGCCCCGTCTGCACGCCCGCGCCCGACGCCAGGATCGGGCCGAGCGGGCCGCCCTGCGCTTCGGGCAGCGCGCGGCCCGTGAGCGCTTCCAGCCCCGACGCGGCGGAGCGCACCCAGCCGGGCCGGTCGACGACCGTGCCCGGCAGCAGCGGCAGGTCCTTGCCCAGGCCCGTCAGCTCCCGCACGTGGCCCTCGGCCTCGGCCGTGAGGTCACGCAGGTCGGTGACCGCGCGCGCGGCCTCTTCCTTGGGCACCTGCGGACCACCGCGCACCAACCGCGCTCCGGTGGACGCCGCGAGGTCCCAGTCGACCATCGGCCGCCGTGGGGTCTCGGTTTCCTGGCTCACCTGTCCGACGCTACCTGCACAAGGGCACTTTGCCCGACTGAATCCGGCACCGATTCGCCTAGTTGCAGCCACACTTCCGCAGGGTGGTGGCCAGCACGTCGAGCGCGGCCTGGCCCGGGTTCTTCTCCGAGCCGTTGGACATGAACGCGAACGCGAGCACGCGGTTGTCGCTGTCGAGCACGTAGCCGGCGAGGGTGTTGACGCCGGTGAGCGTGCCCGTCTTCGCCCGGACCCAGCCCTTGCCCGCGGCCGAGTTCGGCGTCGCGTAGCGGGTGGCGAGCGTGCCGGCGGGGCTGCCGGCCACGGGCAGGCCCGCGAGCAGCGGACGCAGCTTCGGGGTGTCCGGGTTCTTGCCGTCCGGCGCCGCGGCCTCGGCGAGCACCTGCGCGAGCAGCCGCGCGGGCACCTTGTTCTGGTTGGACAGGCCGCTCGTGTCGGACAGCTGCAGGCCCGTGACGTCGAACCCGTGGTCGGCCAGCACCTTCTTCACGGACGCGGCCGCGCCGGAGAACGACGCCTCGGCGCCCGCGGTGATGGCGACCTGGCGACCGAGAGCGTCGGCGAGGACGTTGTCGGAGATCTGCAGGAGCGCGTACGCCAGGTCCGGCAACGGCGCCGACTGCACCTGCGCGACGACCTTCGCGTCGGCAGGCGCCTTCGCGGTGCCGGCGGCCTGCGCGCCGAGCTTGTCGGCGACGAGCTGGGTGAGCGTGGTCGCCGGGTTGCCCGAGCGCGGCGTCTCGTCGACCGACGGGTTGAGGCGGCCACCGTCGGTCATCGCGGGCACGATCGGCGCGCCGTAGGTCGACGGCGCGTCGCCGGGCTCCCAGCCCGGGGCGGTGGTGGGGCCCGAGTAGGCGCTGACGTCGACCTGCACCTTCTGGACGTTCGGGTCGGCCTTCTTGATCTGGGCGACGAGGTCGTCTACGTGGGCCGCGCCCGGGTAGAGCGGCGAGTCGGTGCCAATGGGCAGCGCCGTGAGCGACGGGTCGCCACCGCCGACGATGATCACCGTGCCGGGCGACGAGCCCTGCACGACCTTGGTGACGATCCGCTTCGTCGGGTCCATCGACAGCAGCGCGGCCGACACCGTGAGGATCTTCGTGGTCGACGCCGGCGTCAGTGGAGTGGTCGAGCTGTGGTCCCACAGGACGGAGCCGTTGGCGGGGTCGATCACGCTGCCGCTGAGCTGCGAGAGCGCCGACGCGCCAGAGGGTCCGGCCAGGGCGGAAGCGACGCCGTTCGCCGACGGGCCCTGGCCCGAGGTGTCAGGGCCGTGCAGCGCGAGGGTCACGGACGCGGGGTCGGGGCTGTCGCCCTTCGGCGCGTTGGGCGCCCACGGCAGGCCGAGCTTGTTGGACACCTGCGGCATCGCGGACGCGACCCCCGCAGCCGCGAGCACCAGCACCACGACGACGCCGAGGACGACGAACTTCTTCTTGCCCTTCTTGGCTTTCGGCTCCTTCGGCGGGGTGTCCCGCTGCGGCTCGATGTGGGGCGGCTCCTGGTCGTCGTAGCCGCCGGCAAAGCCTTCGGCGGGGCGCTCGATGCCGACGGTCGCCTCCGCCGGGAACTGCTCACCGGACGGTTCGATGCGCACCGGGCGGGCCTGCATCCCCGACGCCGAGGGGACCGCGCCACGCGGCGGCTCGGGGAGGCCGCGGGAGTTGTCGGGCTTGTCCTGGGACCAGGGGCCTTGGTTTTGGAGGCTGTCCCACTGGGGTGCGTCCCGGGGGCCTTCGGGTTCGTTGCCGCCCTGGGCGGTGTGGAAGACGTCCCAGCGTTCTTCGCGTGGGGACTCGGTGTTCTGGCGCTGGGGTTCTTGGCGCTGGGGTTCTTCGCGCTTCTGCTCGTTGCGGAAGACGTCCCATTTGGACACGTCGATGTACTCGGTGCCGCTCTCGCTGTTGGCGGCGCCGCTGTCTTCGCTCGCCTCTTCCTCCGGCGGCTCCGCGGCCGCGGACTCGAACATCGACCCGACGCGGCGCGGCTCTTCGCTCCGGTTCTGGTCGCCGCGGTTCTGGTCGCCGCGGTTCTGGTCGCCGCGGTTCTGGTCGCCGCGGTTCTGGTCGCCGCGGTTCTCGCCACTGCGGCTCTGATCACCGTCGCCCGGGCGCGCGGGTCGCTCCACCGGCACCCAGGGCACGCCGGGCGGCGGCACCCGAAGCTGCTGAGTGGCCTGGTCGGACGGCGTCTCCTGCGACCGTTCCGACGTGGGCTGCTCTTTGCCGTGCTGGCTCTGTGTCTGCGCCCGCTGGCCCTCCGGGCGGTCCTGCTGTCCCAGCTCGTTCTGCGCCTGCGCCTGCGCCTGCGGCCTCTGGCCGTCTTGCTGCGCCTGCTGGCTCTGTGCCTGCGGCCTCTGGCCCTCCGAGCGGTCCAGCTGCAGCCCTTGCGACCACGGGCCTTGCTGTTGGCCTTGCTGACCCTGACCTTGCTGCTGGCCCCACGGCGCGTGGCCGGACTGCTGCTGGCCGGGCCCCTGCTGCGACTGCCGGCCCTGCGGGGGCTGGCCGCCCTGACTCTGTTGACCGAACAGACCCTGGCCCGGCTGGGACTGACTCCGCTCGCTCTGCGACTGCTGCCCCGGTGCCTGCTGGTTCTGGGGCTGCTGGTTCTGGGGCTGCCGGACTCGCGGCTGCTCACCCGGCCGCGGCCCGAGCCGGTCGGCGAGGTCCTGCCGCGGCTGTCCCGGCTGGCGCATCTGCCCGGACTGCCCCGGCTGGCTCTGCTGACTCGGCTGACTCGGCTGCCCCGACTGTCCCTGCGGCCCCGACTGCGGCTGCTGTCCCTGTGGCGGCTGTTGCCCCGCCTGTCCACCTCGGTTACCAGCCGGGCGCGGCTCGACCGGAGTGTTCAGTCCCGGAATCAGTTCAGGAGCCACGTTCGGCTTGAACCACGACCCCGGCGGACGCTCGCCGGCGCCGGGTGAAGAACCCGCGGGAGGTGTGACGTTCGGCACGGCGAGCTGGTCCGTGACGGTCTGGCCGGGCTTGGGGATGGGAAAGCGCGCCGTCGCCCCACCGCCGCGCGACGACGTGTCCTCGTCACCATCGGGCCACATCGGCTGGTCGTTGTCCGACACCCACCACTCCTTCTCACCTGCCCGGAAGGGGCCAAGGTCACATGCTGCCTAGCCGACATCCACGGGACCCGGCGGCAGCGCGTAGTCCACACTAGTGACGTCAATGAGGTGATTACGGTTGCCGCCCACGACGTGTGGGATACCGAGATTCGAGAAGCAGCGAGGACGGCCGTGGAGTTCGACGTCACGATCGAAATCCCCAAGGGGGAGCGCAACAAGTACGAGGTCGACCACAAGACAGGTCGCATCAAGCTGGACCGGACCTTGTTCACGGCGACGCAGTACCCGGCGGACTACGGCTTCATCGACGACACGCTCGGCCAGGACGGCGACCCGCTCGACGTGCTCGTGCTGGTGCAGGAGCCGACGTTCCCGGGCTGCCTGATCCGCTGCCGCGCCATCGGCATGTTCCGCATGACCGACGAAAAGGGTCCGGACGACAAGGTGCTGGCCATCCCGACCAACGACCCGCGCCTTGAGCACCTGCGCGACATCCACCACCTCAACGAGTTCCACAAGCTCGAGATCCAGCACTTCTTCGAGGTCTACAAGGACCTCGAGCCGGGCAAGAGCGTCGAGGGTTCGTCGTGGGTGGGGCGTGCGGAGGCCGAGGCCGAGATTTCGCGGTCGTACCAGCGGGAGCAGGACCGGCTGGCGAAGGAAGAGGTCGACGGTCCCGCTCACTGAGAGCGACCGAGAACGCGCGAACGGGCCGTTCACCCCGAGCTGGGGTGAACGGCCCGTTCTTTGATCTGTCTCAGCGTTGATCTATTTCAGTGCGCCAGCGCGAGCGCTTCCTGCTCCGAGCGCTGCTCCATCGCCGACTTGTCCGAAAGCGGCTTCTCCTTGAGGAGCCAGACCAGGGCGAACCCGACCGTCAGCACGATCCCGCCGACCAGGAACACCGTGCTCATCGAGCCGGCGAACCCGTCGAGGATCGGGCGGGCCAGCACCGGGTCGAGGTGGGCGAGGAACGAGGTGTCGTTCACGTCGACGCCGCCGTTCGCCATCTGCTGCGCGAACTCCGGGTGCTGGGCGAGTGCCGCGACATACGACGGGGTCGCCATCGCCGAGCGCACCGCCGCCGCGATCCGGTCACCGACCGTGCCGAACAGGATCGAGAGGAACACCGCGGTCCCCGCCGTGCCGCCGATCTGGCGGAAGAACGTCGCCGACGAGGTCGCGACGCCGATGTCCTGCGGGGCGACGTCGTTGGTCGCGGCGAGCTGCAGCGTCTGCATCGAGGCGCCGAGGCCCAGGCCGATCACGAACGCGATCGCCATCACGACGCCCAGCGGCGTGGCCGCGCCGATCGTCGACAGCCCGAACAGCGCCGCCGCCATCAGCCCCAGACCGGCCACGGCGAAGACCTTGTAGCGGCCGGTCCGCGAGATCACCGCGCCGGAGCCGAGGCTCGCGACCATGATCCCGAGGGTGAGCGGCAGCATCTGCAGGCCCGCCTGCGTCGGCGTCGCGCCCTTCACGATCTGCAGGTACAGCGGCAGCGACATCATCGCGCCGAACATGCCCGCGCCCTGGATCACCGTGACCAGCGTGGCCACCCGGAACACCGGCCGGCGGAACAGCCGCAACGGCAGCAGAGCCGCGTCGCCCATCCGGCGTTCCTGCAGGATGAACAGGACGACCCCGACGAGCCCGATCGCGTACATGCCGAGCGACGCGGGCGAACCCCAGCCCCACTCGCGCCCCTGCTCGGCGACGACCAGCAGCGGCACCAGGCCCAGCGTCAGCGCGCCGGCGCCGAGGAAGTCCACGCGCTGTTGCACGCGGGTGTGCGGGAGGTTCAGCACCTTGCTCACCACGACCAGCGCGGCCAGGGCGATCGGGACGTTGACCAGGAAGACCCAGCGCCAGCCCGTGACGCCCGCGAAGGAGTCCAGCCCCGCGAAGAACCCGCCGACGACCGGTCCCGCCACGCTCGAGATGCCGAACACGGCCATGAAGTAGCCCTGGTACTTGCTGCGCTCGCGCGGCGCCGTGATGTCCGTGATGATCGCCAGCGCCAGCGACATCAGCCCACCGGCACCGAGACCCTGGAACGCGCGGAACGCGGCAAGCTCGTACATCGAGCTCGCGAACCCGCTGGCCAGCGAGCCGGCGAGGAACAGCGAGATCGCCGTGAGGTACATGGGTTTGCGCCCGAACAGGTCGGACAGCTTGCCGTAGAGCGGCGTCGAGAGCGTCGCGGTGATCAGGTAGGCCGTGGTGGCCCACGCCTGCAGGCTCTGGCCGTGCAGCTCGTCCGCGATCGTCTTCATCGCCGACGACACGATGGTCTGGTCCAGCGCGGCCAGGAACATGCCGAGCATCAGCCCGGACAGCACGGTGAGGATCTGCCGGTGCGACAGCTTGCCGGTGCCCCCTTCCGCGGTGATGGTGGCGGTCATCTTGGTACTCCCTCAAGTCCGGTCGAGCAGTTGCTTGTATCCATCAACTACTTTCAGGGTGCAACTGTTCCCGGGAAGCTTGCATGAGGCAAGTAAATAAGGTGTGACGCTGGTCGCAGGGAGTTAGAGGTGGGCCTCAAGCTGGGCGAAGTCGGCTTCACGCATCGGCTGCGCGTGGCCCGGCCGGGGGCTTCGGGGCTCGCTCCTCAGCGCCACGGGCACCTCGGCAAGCCCAAGCCGCACCGCCACGGCGATGCGGTGATTGCCGTCGAGGACTCCGAACTCCTCGTTGAACCCCAGCCTGAGCGGCGTCAGAATCCCCCGCCGCGCGATATCCCCGGTCAGCTCGTCCAGGTGGCGCGGCGTATCGACCAACGCGGACCCGACCAGCTCCCGGTCGACGGCGCGGTACCGCACGACGAGCTCGGTCGGCAGGAACAGAGGCGACATTGGATCATCATCGCGCGCAGCCGGCCACGCCCCGATCGCGACGGCTCCGCCCTCGGGCGCCGGCGGGTCCGTTCGCCACGCGAAAGGTCCCCTCGCGACGCCGACACCCTCACGAACGATCCCCCCACGCCACGTCCGCGGCGCGAAAGGCACTCTCGCGCCAAGCACGCGGCGTGAAAGGTCCCGTCGCAGCACGGGCCCGGCACAAGAGGACCCCTCGCATCGCACCGAACGCACAGCGCGAATGGTCCCCTCGCCGCGCCGACACAGCACCAGAGGCCCACTCGCACCAGACCCACAACGCGAGCGGTCCCCTCGCCCGTCGACGCCGCACGAAACACCCCTCGCACCGCCGCCACAGCGCAAAAGGTCCCCCCGCACCAACAACCACGCGCGAGGGGACCGTTCGCTCAGCGAAAGCAGCGTCAGGCGACGTAACCCGGAATCGGGAACGGCGTCAGAAACTCCCGGATCTCAGCAGCGATCCGGTCCAACTCCGCCTCCGGAGAAGCAGAAGCACTTGCCGCGACCACCGTGCGGTCGATCCACTCCGCCACCTGCACCTGGTGCTCCGGCAGCAACCCGCGCGTCGTGATGGCCGAGGTGCCCAGCCGGATGCCCGACGGGTCGAACGGCTTGCGCGGGTCGAACGGCACCGTGTTGTAGTTCAGCTCGATCCCGGCGCGGTCCAGGGCCTGGGCAGCAGGCTTGCCGGCCACGTTCTTGTTCGTCAGGTCGATCAGCAGCAGGTGGTTGTCCGTGCCGCCGGAGACGAGGTCGTAGCCTCGGTCGAGCAAGGCCGAAGCCAACGCAGCGGCGTTCGCCACGATCGTCTGCGCGTAAGTAGCGAACGAAGGCTGCTGCGCTTCCCCCAGCGCAACGGCGATGGCCGCCGTCGTGTGGTTGTGGGGGCCGCCCTGCAGACCGGGGAACACGGCCTTGTCGATCGCCTTGGCGTGAGCAGCGTCCGACATGATCATCGCGCCACGCGGGCCGCGCAGGGTTTTGTGCGTGGTGGTCGTGATAACACCGGCGTGGCCCACCGGCGACGGGTGCGCGCCGCCCGCGATGAGGCCGGCGATGTGGGCGATGTCGGCCACCAGGACGGCGTCGACCTCGCGCGCGATTTCCGCGAAGCGCGGGAAGTCGATCGTCCGCGGAATGGCTGTGCCACCACAGAAAATCAGCTTCGGCCGGTGCTCCAGAGCCAGGTCGCGCACCTGGTCGAAGTCGACGCGGCCGGTTTCCTTGCGCACGCCGTAGCGGACCGGGTTGAACCACTTGCCCGTCGCGGACACGGACCAGCCGTGAGTCAGGTGGCCACCGTCGGGCAGGGCCATGCCGAGCACGGTGTCGCCGGGCTGGGCGAAGGCCAGGTACACGGCGAGGTTGGCCGGGGAGCCGGAGTACGGCTGCACGTTGGCGTGGTCCACGCCGAACACAGCCTTCGCGCGCTCGATCGCCAGGTTCTCGATGGGGTCGATGAACTGCTGGCCCTCGTAGTAGCGCTTGCCGGCGTAGCCCTCGGAGTACTTGTTGGTGAGCACGGTGCCGGTGGCCTCGAGCACCGCGCGCGAGACGTAGTTCTCCGACGCGATCAGGCGGATCTTGTCGTGCTGGCGCTTCGCTTCGTCCTCGACGAGCCCGGCGATTTGCGGGTCGGCGGCGGCGAGCGTGGAAAGGGCGGGCTGATGTGTCATCACGTCTCCGGCTCTAAACCGGCCGGGCACCCAGGCGCGCGGTGCCGGCCTCGTCGTCGCTTCCCGGTGGTGCTCCACCTCTGATGGCGCCAGTCGCAGCTGCGTGCCGGAGTTTAGTGCACGTCAGACGGGCTTGGAGCCCTCCCGGTGCCGTCGCGCGAGGTCCTGGTAGATCCCGGCGTTGTGCTCCACCCACATCCGCGCCGAGTCGGTGAGCGGCACGAACTTCTTGGCCGGGCTGCCCATCGCGATCACTTCCTCGGGGACCTCCGTGCCGGGCGTCACGGTCGAGCCCGCAGCGATCAGCGACCGCGCTCCGATCACGGACCTGTCGAGCACCGTCGACCCGTTGCCGATCAGCGCCTGCTCGCCGATCGTGCAGTCGTGGACCAGGCACTGGTGCCCGACGGTCACGTTCTTTCCGATCTCCGTCAGCGTGCCGCCGCAGTGGATCACCGAGTTGTCCTGCACGTTCGCGCCCTCGCGGATCACGATCGGCCCGAAGTCGGCGCGGATCACGGCGCCGTACCAAACCGATGCGTCCTTCTCGACGGTCACGTCGCCGATCAGGGTGGCGGTGGGGGCGATCCAGGCGTCCGGGTGGACCTGCGGGCTGGCGCCCTCGAAGGAGAACAGAGGCATGCCAGCACCCTAAGCGGCGTCAGCGATAACCGGCGAAGCAGAGCGCCTCGACGTCGCCGCGCAGGCTCTCGAACGGCCGCGGCCGCACCCGCTGCTGCACCACGGCGCCGAGCAGGTAGCTCAGCAGCGCGCGGGCGCGCGCCCGCGGGTCGTCGACGTCGAGCGGCGCCAGCAGCTCCGCGAACAGCTCGGTGATCGACGTCAGCATCGCGTCGATCGCCTGCGGGTGCTGCGCGCGCCCGGCCGCGATCCAGTACTCGAACCAGAGGAACGCGCCGTTGGGCCGCTCCGCGAACTCCGCCAGGTACGCCTTGGTCACCTCGAACAGGCGCTCGCGCGGGTCGGCGAACTTCTCCCCGACGGCGCGCAGGTCCGTGGCGAACGTGGTGATGTGGGCGGCCATCGCGCGGTCGATGAGCACGTCGATATCGGCGAAGTAGTAGTGGATCGCGCTTTTCGTGAGCGGCCCCGCGTCGGCGATCGCGCGTACCGTGCACCCGGCGAGCCCGTCTCTGGCGAGCACGACTCGTGCGGCCTCGACGATCTGCTCCTGCTTCTGCAGCTGGTTGGGCGACAGCTGCGCGCTGCGGCCGGGTACGGCGGTCACGGTGATCCTCGTTACGTTATTCAGGACGACAGGCCCGAATCCTAGGGCAGACGTCCCATCGTGCCCTCTCGGGTGAAAAAGCGGATTGGCCACCCCGGTCCGCACAGCGGACAATGCCCGGCATGGTGATCTCAGGGGACAAGGGGCTCAGCGAGGCGGCGCGCCGCCAGCTGGAGAAGGAAATAGCCGATCTGCGCGCACAACGGGCGGCGCTCGCACCGCAGCTCGGCGAGCAGGAACGCACAGGGGACGCGGCCGACCAGGCCGACGTGATCGACCGGGCCGAGGCCGCCGCACGGCTGGAGCGCCAGATCTCCGACGTCGCCGCCAAGCTCGAACACGGCGCCTACAACAGCAATCTGCTCCCCGACGGCACGCGCGTCTCGCTGCGCTTCGCCGACGGTGACGAGGAAGTGCTCAACGTCGTCACCATCCCAGGCGAGGACGTCGACTCGCTGACTTCGGACAGCCCGCTGGGCCTCGCCCTGGTCGGCGCCAAGGCGGGCGACAAGATCACCTACCGCACCCCGCGCGGCGAAGCCTCCGCCACGGTGATCGAGCTGACCCCGCCGGAGGACTGACCACTTCGGACACCACGGATCGGGCTGCCGGGCATCACGCCTCGGCAGCCCGATCCGTCTTTTATGTGGCCCTCAGCGACGCTGGTCGATCGTCTCCGGTTTGTAGGCGTAGATCAGACCCTGGTCGGCGATGACGTGCCAGTCGGTGTCGCAGACGCGGTCGGTGCGGTGCTCCTGGCCGGCGGGCCACCAGTCGGCCGACAGGGTCGCGCGGGTCGCCGCCGCGGGGCCCTTGACGCACGTCGCGGGCAAGCCCGAGGCACCCGGGGTGTAGTGCAAGATCCGTTCGGACCCGGTGGTGCGGATGACCTCCGTGACAGCCGTCGCGTCGTCGGGGATCCAGGACGGCAGGCGCGCGTCGGTGTCGGCCTTGCCGATCGCGCCCGTGTCGTACGAGACGTTCTTGACGTGGTCCGGCCCGTCCGGCGCGCACGCGGTGACGGTCGCCAATGCCGCCGCGATCGCCGCGAACCAGATCGCGGTTTTCCCGATTTCGTTCATGCCACCGAGTCAATCCGGGCCCCGGACGACCGGCATCGGCTTTCCGGTCCGAAGCCACAGGCCGGATGGCCGAGTCAGCGCGCGCGGCGCGTGATCCACGTCGCGATCTGCGAACGCGAGCGGAAGCCCAGCTTGTCGAGGATGTGGACCACGTGCGACTCGGCCGTGCGGCGGCTGATGACCAGTCGTCCGGCGATGTCCTTGTTGGACAGCCCGTCGGCGACCAGCCGCGCCACCTCGTACTCGCGGCGGCTCAGCTCGGCCGGGCGTTCGTCGGGGATCCCGCTGCCCAGCGCGAACGCGATCGCCGAGTCGAGATCGGACACCGCGGCCGCACCGCGCTCGTAGGCCGGCCGGAACCGCGCGCCCAACGCCGAAGCGATGCCGGCCGCGCAATCCGCGTGCACGTCGATCAGCCGGCCGAACCCGTACATCGGCCGCCCGCCGACCAGCGGCCAGACCGCGGAAGCCGTGCCCAGCAGCTCGGCCGCGCGGTCCGGCTGCCCCAGCGCCGCACTCGTCCACGCAAGGAACTCGAGGGCTTTCGCGGCGCCCAGCACGTCGCCGAACGGCCGGGCCGAGCTCAGTGCCGCCGTCAGGTCCTCGGCGGCGGCCGCGAACGAACCAAGCCGCCAGTGGGCCAGGCCCCGGACGCCGAGGAGGCCGCTGCGGGAGAACTGCTCGCCGCACAGCGCGAGCCCTCGTGACGCGACGGCCAGCGCCTCGTCGCCGCCGTCGCGCCAGACGGCCGTGTGCGCGACGGCCATGAGGATCTGCAGCAGCACCTCGCCGTCGGCCGTCACCTCGGCTTCGCGGAACAGCTCGTCGGCCCGGTCGACGTCCCCACCCAGGAACGCGCACCCGCCAAGTACCAGGCGCGCGTGGGCCAGCTCGTCGGCGTCGTCGTGCTCCAGCGCCCACGCCTCGGCCTCCCACCCCAGGGCGACCGCCTGCTCGCGGCCGCCCCGGAAGGCCAGCGACGACGCCACGATCCACAACGCCCGCGCCCGGTCCTTACCCGGCTCGGGGTTCAGCGCCAGCGCGCGCTCCAGCCAGTGCGCACCCTCGGCGACGTGCCCGCAGAACAGCCACAGGAACTCCAGCGCCACCCCCAGCCGCAGGCCGACGGCCGGTTCCCCGGCCAGGCTGTGCTCCAGCGCGGCGCGCAGGTTCGGCAGGTCCGCCCGCACCCGCGCGGCCACGAGCGCCTGCTCCGCACCGTGGTCCCAGTCGTGCGCGGCCTGCTCGGCGAGGCGCAGGTAGTGGTCGCGATGCCGGTCACGCAGCTCGTCGCACAGGCCGAGCTCCCGCAGCTTCGCCTGCGCGTACTGCCGGATGGGCTCGAGCAGGCGGAACCGCGTGGTGCCGGCCGGCCGTTCGGCCTGCACCACCGAGCTGCCGACGAGCCCGGCCAGCAGGTCGAGCACGTCGTCGCGCTCGATCCCGTCGCCGGCGCACACGCGCTCCACGGCCGTGACGTCGAAGGCGCCCGCGAACACGCCGAGCCGCGCCCACAGCAGCCGTTCGCCCGAGCTGCACAGCTCGTGGCTCCACTCGACGGTGCCCGCGAGCGTCCGATGGCGCGCGGGCACGACGGGGCTGCCGCGCCGGAGCAGAGCGAAGAAGTCGTCGAGCCGAGCCAGGAGCTCGTCGACGCTCAGCACCCGCAGCCACCCCGCGGCCAGCTCGACGGCGAGCGGAATCCCCTCCAGCCGGTGGCAGATCTGCACCACCTGCGGCCAGTTTCCACTGTGGACGGTGAAGCCGGCGCACACCGCGGCCGCGCGATCGACGAAGAGCTTCACGACGTCGAGCGCCCGCGCGCCCGCGAGGTCACGCACCGCCGGCACGGCCAGCGGCGGCACCGGGAGCACGTGTTCCCCGTCGAGTCCGAGCACGTGTCGGCTGGTGGTGAGCACGCGCAGGTCAGGGACCGCCACCAGCAGCTCGTGCACCAGCGCGGCGAGCGCCTGGCCGAGGTGCTCGCAGTTGTCGAGCACGAGCAACAGCTGCTTGTCACGCAGGAAGTCGACGAGCCGCGCGGAGGGATCACCGCCGGTGTCGCCGAGGCGGAACGCCGCGCCGATCGTCTGCGCGAGCAGCGCCGGATCTCGCAACGCGGCCAGCTCGACGAGCCACACCCCGTCGGCGAAGGTGCTGCGCACCTCGGTGGCGGCCCGCAGCGCGAGCCGCGTCTTGCCGACGCCGCCGGTGCCGGTGAGCGTGACGAGCCGGGCCGTGGCGAGCACCTTCCTCGTCGCCCGCAGCTCTTCGCGGCGGCCGACGAAACTCGTCACCTCCACCGGCAGTGCGCCCACCTCGGTCACTTCCCTCGTCCGGGGACCGGCCGAGGGCAAGGCTAACCCGCGCGCCGCCCCTCCGGTCCTCGCCGGAGGGGCGGCAGGTGTGCGGTTCAGGACAGCAAGTGCTTGAGGTCCGCGGCCGCGTGCCGGAACTCGGCGCGGGTGCTCGGCACGTCGTGAATCGGGTTCAGCAAGGCCATGTCGTGGATCTGGCCCACGTACTGCACCGAGATCACGTCGACGCCGGCCTCGTCGAGCTTGTGCGCGTACGCGACGCCTTCGTCGCGAAGCACGTCGTTGGACGAGGTGTGGACGATCGCCGGCGGCAGCCCGCGCAGCTGGTCCACAGTGGCCCGAAGCGGCGACGCATACGGGTTGTCGCGCGTGGCCTCGTCCGGCGCGTAGACGTCCCAGCCGAACTTCATGAACGCGCGCGGCAGGAAGCGGCCGTCGGCGAACTCGGCGTAGGACGCGGTGTCGACGCGCGCGTCGGTGGCCGGGTACATCAGCAGCTGGGCCTTGATGGGCGGCCCGTCGTGGTCGCGCGTGTACATCGTGAGCGCCGCGCTCAGGTTGCCGCCGACGCTGTTGCCCGCCACCGCGAGCCGCGACGCGTCCAGCCGCTGCGAAGCGCCTTCGCGCGCAACCCACTTCAGCGCGGCGAAGCACTCTTCGAGCTGCGTCGGGAACACGGCGTCGGGGATCGGGGTGTACTCCACGAACACCACGGCGTACCCCGTCGCGAGCACTAGGTCGCGCGTGAGGCGGCGGTGGTTGTCGAAGTCGCCCGCGATCCACACGCCGCCGTGCAGGAACAGCACCACGGGCAGGGTCTCCTGCGATCCGGCGGGCCGCTGCACGTAGATCTTCGTGCGCACGCCGTCGACCTCGATGTCGCGTTCCTCGGTGTCGACCCCGCTCAGGTCGACGTCGACGGTCGCCTGCAGTCCGCTGAGCGTGGCCCGCACCTGCTCGCCCGGCAGCAGCCAGAACGGGTCGGGGTTCTTGTTGAGCTCCGCAAGGAACTCGCGAACGCGTCGCTCGATGCGCGGGTCGGTGCCGGCGTCGGGCACATCGGTGGTCATGGTTCGCTCCTGACGTCTTGTCTGGCGGGGGGCTCCGGAGCCGGGACGCCACGAGTCTCACCGCCGCGGCGGGCGGCGGGCATCCGGCAAAACACGGACTTCGACCCCGCTCACTCGACACCGGTGAAGGGTGGGGTCCGCGGTTACCGGCTGGTCGCCATCCGAAGGCCGGGGAAGAGATCACCCGCGGTCTCGTGCACGATGTCCAGCGCCTGTCCACCGCTGAGCTCGGCGTCGCCTGGAATGTCGGGCACCGCTTGTCCCAGCTGTTTGGTCAGCGCCAGGTAACCCTGGAACAGCGCTTTGGCCAGGGGCGACAGCGGAGCGCCGACCGGCACGAGGCTCTCGCGGAACTCGGGGACGGGCCGGGGCAGGACGTCGGGCCAGTCCTCGGGCGCGCGAGGCTCGTCGCGGCTGAGGACCGTCGCCAGGCCCGGCGCGGTCGCGTCCCGTGCGGTCAGAGGGGCGCCGAGGTTCCACCGCTGCCGCAGCGTCTGGATCACCGACGTGTGGTGGTGGACGTCGGTGACAACGGTCCGCTGCGGGATCCAGGCCGAGATCGCGATCGCGGGCACGCGGACGCCCAGCCGGTCGAAGACGAAGCCCAGCTGCCCCGGCGGGCGGGCCGGCTCGGGTGGGGTCGCGGCCGGCGGCGGCACGTGGTCGTAGGTCCCGCCGTGCTCGTCGAACGTGACCATCAGCAAGGTGTTGAAGCAGTTCGAGCCGTCCGGGGAGGACGCCGTGCGGACCGCGTTGTAGATCTTCGCCAGCAGCGCCTCACCGCCGAGAAGCGAGGAGGGCGCATCGAACGCGGCGCCTGGGACGAGCGCCGAGATCGGGGGGTGCATGTCGTTGTGCCCGTGCCACAGGTTGGGCTCGATGAACGAGTACGTCGGCAGCTTCCCCTCCGCCGCGTCTTCCAGGAACCGGTCGGTGGTGGCGAAGTGGGAGGCGAACCGGGCGCGCAGACGCGGCGCGTGGATGAGGCCCGTGAACGGGATCCGGCTCGGCGGATCGACGTAGACCCGCCACGACAGCCCGGCGGACTCCAGCCGCTCGAACACCGTCGTGGCCGCGTTGTGCAGCGGGAAATTTGCGTATGGGGCGTTGACGACCAGGCCGGAGGAGGTCGCGGCGTGCATGAAGGACCGGTTGGCGAAGGTCTGGGTCGGTACCTCGGCGAACCAGTGGTCGAAGGTGGCGAACCCGCGCGCCAGCGCCGACACGACCGGCATCTGCTGCGGCGTGTAACCGGTCATGATCTGCGCGTACTCGTCGTAGCTGGGCTCGCGGCCCGTCTCGGCCCAAAACGCGCTGATGTAGTCCGCGACGAAGCCGTCCATGGTGGGTGCCCGCCCGTCTTCGGGCGCGTTGTAGGGCGCGACCATGTGCTCGGCCAGGGCAGCGCGGTTGCCGGCCGGATCGATGAGCCCGAACAGCTGGGTGTTGACGTGCTGATACTCCTCGCCGGAGTCCGGATTCGGGGTGTCCATGGTCTGGGCCACCCCGTAGGGCACCACGCCCCCGCGGTGCTCGGCCCACGCTGGAACCGGGTTGGACAGCCCTTTGCCACGCACCCCGTCAAAAGCCGCGACCTCGCCCGGCTCGTACAGACACCCGAGAAGATTGTCGAACGAGCGGTTCTCGAACATGACCACGACGACGTGGTCAAGAGCATCCGGCCGACCTGGTCCAGGCATTCCCCACCGTACGGCCGACACTCGCGAAACACTGCCCCTCGAAAAAACCCAGGCAAGGGCACTACTGGACCGCGACATATCTTCATCAGCTCGAGGCGGACGGCTACCCGGTGGCTGACACAGAACGCAACCAGGGACCCTCCGAAGTTCGGAAGGTCCCTGGTTGCGTGCTGGAGCCGCCTAGGGAATCGAACCCCTGACCTATTCATTTCGAGATCGTGGTGGTCGGCTTCGCCATTTTCCCGATCACGACCTCTCGCCGGCCCGCGGCGTGCTACACACGCGGCGTGCCGAGATCCGTTTCCTCCCAGGAGATCCCATGAACGACGACGTGTCCCAGAACCTCGTCATCTTCCGCGTCGCCGGCCTCGCCGAGCCGGTGCTGGCGAGCGCGCCCACGAAGGCCGACGACGCCGTGGAGCAGGCGTGGGCGAGCGTGCGCAAGCAGCACAAGGTGCGTGCGTCGAAGGTTTCCGCCGTGTACAGCGAATGGGAGCCGTCCGCGGCCGACCAGAAGTTCATGGCCAAGAACTTCAAGAAGGCCGACTGCAAGTACAGCTTCGCCCGCCCTGGCCCGGACGGCTGGGAGCGCGCGTTCGCCGAAGCTCGCGCCGTGATGGCCGAAACCCACGCGGCGCGGCAGCAGCAGGAGGAGGAGCGCACGGAGGAGCTGTTGCCCGTGCTGTGGAGCGCGTCCTCGCCCAGCGCCGGGCTGCTCGACGCCTTGCCGCACCGGCCGCTCGTGCCCGGCCGGTTGTCGGTCACGGTCGCGGCGGTGGGGCGGACGCCGGAGGGCAAGGTCGGCATGCAGCACGTGACCCGACACCAGCAGGAGCAGATGGGCGCGCCGGTCGAGAAGCTCTTCGACGTCGCGTACGGCGCCCTGACCCGCGGCCTGAAGCTCGGCGTCCGCTCCTCCGGCGACGACGTGCTGGTGTCGGTGACCCGGGAGACGCTGCTGGCCGCGTCCGCGGTCGCGTTGCCCGACCTGTACTCGCAACTGTCCCCGCACTTCGGCGCCGGTGACCTGCTCGTGGGCCTGACCTGCCCGGACGAGATGGTCGTGGTCCGGGAGGACTCCGGCTTGGCGGACGACGTGCTGCAGCAGGTGCTCAACTCGCCGCACGACACCACGGAGCTGGTCCCGTCGGTGCTCCGGCTCGGCCCCGGCGGGTTGGAGCTGCTCGCCGAACGGAGTCGTTAGTCGTCACCTCGTCGGGTGAACTTCACGAATCGGGCCGACGGGGACCGTAGTCCCTCACTTTGTCCCCAGAAAACGAATCAGGGCCCATCCGAAGTGTTCCGGATGGGCCCTGACCTGCGGAGCCGCCTAGGGGAATCGAACCCCTGACCTATTCATTACGAGTGAATCGCTCTGGCCGACTGAGCTAAGGCGGCATGCCGGGTGGCTAGCGCCGTCCGACGGGAACAAGTGTAGCGGAGGCCGTGGGCGTCACCTTGCGGGGGCCGCGTCGTTAGGGTCCTATGACCTCGGTCTCACTCCCCGATCGGCCTACCCGGAGGACTCGGCACATGCGGCGAAGACTGCCCCGCACGGTGGCCCTGCCCGCGGCAGCGACGTTGCTGCTGCTCATCGCCGCGCCGGCGAGCGCCCAGGAGATCCCGACGACGCCGATCCCGCAGCCGGCGAACCCGTCGCAGCCCCCGGCGTCCGCGCCGATCGGGCCGCAGCCGCTCGGCCACGCGGTGGGCGACGCGGGCACGGCGCTGGGCGTGCTTCGCCTGCTGCCGAACTCCGTGCCGACGTCGACGATCCTGCCCGGCTACGGGCAGACGCTGCCGAAGCAGTCTGCGCTGGAAGCCGGGATGGGCCTGTCGAGCGCGTCGGCGAACTCCGAGGCGTACCTGGCGTACGAGAAGTCGATCGCGCAGGCGTCGCCGTTCGGGGTGGCCGTGGGGGGCCAGGCACCGCAGACGCCGGGCTCCGTGGTGCAGACCGCGCTGCCGGACAACCCGCAGCCGCTGTCCGGTGGGCTCAACGCGCCGTCGAACCCGCTGCTGAACATCGGCGTGCTGAACGGCACCGCGCACGCCCGCTGGAGTGACTCGCTGGGCCCGTGCGTGGACACGATCGCCGACGCGAGCACGTCGGTGGCGAGCCTTTCGCTGCTGAACGTGATCCCGTCGCTGCCGCAGATCCCGTTGCTGGGCCAGGGTGGACTGAACCTGCCGCAGGGCACGCAGCTCGCGCAGGGCTTCGACCCGGCCAAGGGCCTGCAGAGCCTCGGCGGCCTGCTGTCCGGTGGTGGCCAGACCGCGGCCAACGGCACCGGTTCGCTGCTGAGCCTGCCGAACACGCTGGCGTCGCGTTCGCAGGTGAAGCTCGTGGACATTCCGGGGTCGAAGAACAAGGCGGTGCAGTCGACCTCGACGCTGCAGGCCGCCGACATCGACATCCTCAAGGGCACGCCGCTGGAGCTGTCGATCAAGGTCGCCAGCCAGCCGACGCTGACGGTCACCTCGACCGGCGACGAGAAGACCTCGAAGGTCGATTACACCGCGCCCGTGCTGACCATCGAGGCCGGCGGGAAGACGCTGTACACGCTCGACGCGGCGCACCCGACCAAGGACATCCCGATCGGCCTGCCGCTCGCGGGCCTGAGCGACAAGTTCGGGCAGCTCAACTCGATCCCCGTGGTCGGCGGCCTCGTGTCCACGCTGACGAAGGGCATCCAGCAGGTCGGCGACACCGCGGGCACCGTCCTCGACCTCGGCGTCCTCCGGCTGTCGATCGCCGGTCTGGACCAAAAGGGCTCCGTCGCGACGACGCCGTACAAGGGCTACCAGCTCGGCGCCTCGGCGCGGCTGTTCGACCTCCAGGTGCTCCCGACGAAGAACCTGAAGACCCTGCTCCCCGCCGGCGCCGGCGACAACCTCCCTTCGTCCCTGGCGCAGCTGTCCCTTGGCGAACAGGTCGCCCGCGCCTACGCCCCCACCGGCGGCGTCGTCTGCGGCACGGCCACCACACCCCCGCCCGCGGCTGGCGGCCCGGCACCCAAGGGCCCGATCAAGAACCTCGCGTACACGGGCACGGCGTACGACACTGTGCCGCTCTTCTGGGCGGGTACGGCCATGCTGCTGCTCGGCGTCGTGATGGTCGCGGCTTTCCCCAACCGCCGCCGGATCACCGCGCCGGTGAAACTCCACTCCGACGACGCCCCGCGCAAACCGTCACCACATCCGCGCGACTGATCCCCGAGGGTTCGTGAGAACGGCCCGGTCACCTTTCGTGGGTGACCGGGCCGTTGTCGTCCGCTGCGGCCGTTGTCGTTTGCTGCGCAGTCAGCCCTGGCGCAGCGTCGTCACCATGGCTTCCACGGCGATGCGCGGCTTGACGTTCAGCTCGATCGCCTCGCGGCATTCGAGGACGGCTTCCAGGCGGCGCAGCGTGGATTCCGGCGTCCAGGCCCCGGCGGCGGCGCGGATGTCGTCGACGTGGTCCGGGTGGTTGAGGGTCGCGCCGGAGTGGGTGGTGGTGACGAGGACGTCGCGGTAGAAGCCGGCGAGGTCGACGAGCGCGAGGTCGAGCGTGTCGCGCTGGGTGCGGGTCGCGCGGGACTTCTGGCGTTTTTCGAGCTGCTTCACGGCGGCCTCGGCGGCCCGCTTGGCTCCGGCGACACCCTTGCCGATGCCGTCGCCGCCCATGGCGGTGCGCAGCTCGGAGCGTTCGTTCTCGTCGCGGGCCTTGCTCTCCTCGCCGGCGTCGGCCTCCGCGGCGCTGATCAGCTGGTCGGCGCTGGTGAAGACGTCGGCGGGGCGACGCAGGCCCGTCGGGATCCGCAGCACGGTGGCACGGCGCTGGCGGGCGGAATCGTCCGTGGCGAGCCGGCGCGCGCGGCCGACGTGGCCGCCGCAGACCGACGCGGCCCACTGCGCGAGCTCGGGATCGACGCCGTCGCGCGCGACCAGCACCTGCGCGATGGCCTCGGGCGGCGGCGTCCGCAGCGTCACCACACGGCAGCGTGAGCGGATGGTCACCGACACGTCGTCCGGGTGGTCCGACGGCGCGCACAGCAGGAACACCGTGCGCTCCGGCGGCTCCTCGACGGCCTTGAGCAGCGCGTTGGACGCGCCCTCCGTGAGCCGGTCGGCGTCCTCGATGATCACGATCTGCCACTCGCCCGTGGTCGGGCGCCGTGCGGCGGCCTGCACCAGCGCGCGCATCTCGGCGACCGAGATCGACAGGCCTTCGGGCACCACGAGCCGGACGTCGGCGTGAGTGCCCGCCATCGTCGTGCGGCAGCCGGGGCACGCGCCGCAGCCGGTGCCGGTGCTGCACTGCAACGCGGCCGCGAACGTGCGCGCCGCGACCGAACGGCCGGACCCCGGCGGGCCCGTGATCAGCCAGGCGTGCGTCATCGCGCCCGGCGGAGCAGGCTCCCCCGCCACGATCTTCGCGGCCGCCGTCGAAGCCGATGACAACGTTTCGACCGCCGGCTCCTGGCCCACGAGCTTGGCCCAGACGCCGATCGGCCCGGTCACTTGGCGTCCACTTCGGACACTTCCTGCGCGGGCGCGAGCTCGGCTTCCGCGAACTCGCCTTCGACGACGTCGGCCGTCGCCACCGCGTGGGTGCTGTGGTCCAGCTCCGGACGCTCGGCCGGCTCCGAAGGCGCCAGCCCGGACAGGCGGCCGACGAACACCGCGAGCACGGCCGTGCGGACGCGTGCGGCGACCTCGTCGTCGGCGCCTTCGGCGTCGACGACCACGTAGCGGTCGGGGTCGGCCGCGGCCATCTCGGCGAGCAGGTGCTGCATGCGCCACTGGTCGTTGACCGACGCCGGCGGGTTCTCGTCGTGCTGGCCCGGTTCGGCGTCGAGCAGCACCGTGAGGTCGGGGCGCAGCTTGCCGGTGGCCCAGTCGGCCAGGCCTTCGAGCTCGCCGGCGTCGAGGCCCGCAACCGCGCATAGATGCGCCAGCGGCGAGTCGACAAAGCGCTCCATCACCACCACCGAGCCGGCGTCGAGCGCCGGCTGGATCTCGCGTTCCACCAGCTCGGCGCGCACGGCCGCGGCGACGAGCGCCTGGGCCCGCGCGCCCGTGAGCGACGCGTCGGAGATCAGCGAACGGAACCGCCGATCGTCGAGCGCGGGATCGGCGGCGAGCACCACGGGCCGGGTGCCGGTGCCGAGCCAACGCGAAAGGCGCGCGGCCTGGCTGGCGGTGTTGATGGCCGTGGTGCCTTCGAGTGCGATGAGGAATCCGTTGACGCGCCGGGGCGCGCGGCGCAGGGCGTTGCGCAGGTCAGCGAGGATCTTCTCGCTGCGGCGATCGTCCATCTGCCGGTAGGCGATCACGCCGAGCAGCA
The DNA here is from genome assembly GCF_040607795.1 of Amycolatopsis sp. NPDC005232. Classification (NCBI taxonomy): domain Bacteria; kingdom Bacillati; phylum Actinomycetota; class Actinomycetes; order Pseudonocardiales; family Pseudonocardiaceae; genus Amycolatopsis; species Amycolatopsis sp. NPDC005232. Next base: position 383,704 of record NZ_JBEXHL010000004.1, read on the forward strand.
CCGCGAGCAGGCCGCCGCCGATCATCACCGGGCGCGTGCCGTCGATGGTGACGGGGCTGCCCCACACGTTGATCTGGTGCGGCCGGACCAGGCCGATCAGCGCCGGTGTGACGATCGTCGAGCCGAACAGCACGATCTTCAGCATCGACTGGTAGATCGCGTTGACCCGGCCGCGGATCGCGTCTTCGACCCGCGAGCCGATGATCGTGACGCCGGTGAGGAACGCGATGCCGGCGCAGAAGCCGGTCAGCGCCACGGCGATCACGGAGATCGCGAGGTGCGGCGACAGCGCGATGATCACCAGCGAGAGCCCGGCCACGACGATCGAGATGCCGAACAGCCGGTCGTGCGGCAGCCGCCGCGCGAGTTTGGGCGCGAGGGCCATGCCTGTGGCGAGGCCGAGGAACACGGCGAGGACCAGCAGGTTGAACGCCGCGTCACCCGCGAGCAGCGACGACGAGTACGGCTTGGCCGAAGCGACCACGGCCCCGCCCGCGGCGAACGCTCCGAACGCGCCGATCAGCAGCCCGCGCACCAAGGGCGTGCTCTTGATGAAGCGCAGGCCGTCGCGCACCATTTCGCCGAGGCCGAACTTCTCCTCGTCGGCGTTCTTGACCTTCTGGTCGGGCAGTTTGTGTACGTCGCGCAACGACAGCTCGGGAATCCGCGTGGCGATGAGGATGCCGCTGGTCAAGTACAGCAGGCCGTTGATGACCACCACGATCTTCGCGATGTAGAGGTCGGCCGTGGCGCCTTGGAAGAGGTGGAACGTGGTGTTCGCGCCGAGGATGAGCGCGTTGGCGCCGGCGGCGGTGATCACGGCGAGGCCGTAGGTCATCACGAGGCCGAGCTGGTTGGCCGTCTCGACCTGGTCCGGGCGGCGCAACAGGTTCGGTACCGCCGCGTCCTTCGACGGGATCCACATGATCGAGCAGCAGCCGACGAGGAAGTTCGCGACGAACAGCCACCAGGGCGCGCCGACGATCGCGATCGACAGCAGGAAACCGCAGCGCAGGAAGTCGCAGACGATCATCACCTTGCGGCGGTCGAAGCGGTCGGCCAGGAGGCCACCGATGGGCGCGAACAGCAGGCCGGGCAGCAGGTTCGTGAGCACCACGCCGACGAACGCGAAGTTCTGCGCGGTGTAGTTGGTGAGCAGCTTCGTGCTCAGGGCTGTGAGAGCGAGCAGGTTCAGCCAGTCGGCGACACTGCACAGGTACGTGACGCCCCACAGCCGACGGAATGGTCTGATCGCCAGCACCCGACGGACGCGGTGGATCGTGGACGCCTCGGCACTCGCCGAACCGTCCGATCCGGCGCCGGGTACCGACCGCACGCCTTCGCTGATACGCCCACCCCACTCGTCACGGCGGCGTCGGGAAACCCAGTTTCGGATCCCCCGACCGTGTCGTCAGGGTAGCCCGATCGCCGATCCGGACACGGCACCGGCCCGGGTGTGGCGGCGGTGGAGCGACGTCAGCTGAACAGGCCCGTCACACTGCTGACCAGGCTCGACACCATGTACAGCGCGATCACGACGAACACGACGAGCAGCACGACCGCGAGGATCACACCCGCCGCGCTCGTCGACGGACGGCCCAGGTTCGGCATCCCGATGTTCGGCAGACCACGCCTTTTGGCCTGCCGTTCGGCTAGTTCGGCCTCGATGTCATCGTCGGCGACCTCGGCTTTCGCCTTCGGCCGGGGCCGCGTCACCCGCTTGAGCAGCTGCGGCGCACGCGTGGGCCACGTCCGCTGCCGCGGCAGCAACCCGAGCGGCACACCGTCGGGCTTCTCCTCGGCCGGCCGGATCGGCTGCGGCGTACGCGCGGCCTCCTCCCGCAGCGCGGCCTCGACCATCCGCTTCACGGCCTCGGGGTCGTGCTGCACGGGCCGCGCGGTCGGCAACGGCCGCGCCTCGTCGACCGCGGGCGCCGCCTCGGCCGCCGTGACCAGCCCGGCGAGCGGATCGGCGAACCGCTCCCCGCCGATGCTGCCGTCCAATGTCCCATCGCGCTCCGGCTGCGGGGCGCTGCGGGCATTGATGCCGGGGGCGCTTTGAGTGCCTTGGGGGGCATTGAAGAAAGGAGCCCCACCGCTCGTGCTCATGGTGACCACCTCACTACGGAATGTCCTCGCCTTCCAGTGTCGGCGACACTACCGGCTCCCGCATCCGCCCAATGGCCGCAGAAACGCTCGCGCCCACGCCACCGACCGGACGGGTCCCGCAGCAGTTTGCAGGCCACGGCCACCCGGGTCGACCGCCGAAAGCGACGTCCAGGGGTGATACCGGTCACGAGATCGGGCACTCTTCGTAATCGATCGTGGCTGACGCACTGGGTCCCGGCGGGCCATTTCAGGCGCGACGGCGGTCGGCAGCGCCGGTTCGGCCGACGATGCGGCCGGGCACGCCCGCCCGGCGAGCCATTTTCGGCGCGACGGCAGTCGGCCGCTCCGTCCCGGCCGGCTATCAGGCCGCGCTGACCCGCCTGGCTGGCCCCGCTCCACGCCAGTCCGCGCCGCCGGTTCGGCCAGCGATGGGGCCGAGCTCGCCCGCCAGGCGAACCCTGCTCCGCGAGGCTCTGCGGCGCCGGTTCAGGTGGACGCCTTGCCCGTCCGCGAGCCGGCGCGGCGAACTCCGCCGGGCCAGCACCGGCGAGCCGACCGCGAAGCACATGCCAAGCGCTGCGGCGGCGCGCGCTTGGTTCCAGCGGCTCAGCCGCGACGCGCCCTTCAAAGCCGGCGGCCATCACCTCCGTTCCCGGTCTCCGGATGCCCAGGTCGGGCGTCGTGTCGGTCAGGCATGGTTGCGCACCGCTTCGACGATCCACGCCTCCGCCGTGCTGCGAGTGGCCGGTTGCCAGGTCATGAGCCAGCCGCCGTCAGGGCGGGCGGCGGCGCGGAACTGGTAGCGGCCCTGGTCGTTGTCGACGAGGCCGAAGGCGCCGTGCGGGTACTCGGCGAGGACGGCGTCGCGGACGGCCAGGTCGACGAGGACCGTGCCGAGGCGCGGGCGGGCGACCGCGGCGCGGATGACGTCGAGCGAGCCCCACGCGGCGCGCGGGACGAGGCCACTGCGGTCGGTCTCGATGCGGACGGCCGGCCCCGGCCCCGGCGGGCGGTCCGGCAACCCGTCGAACACCCAGCCCGGCAGGGCGCTGAGCAGGCCGGAACGCAGCCGCGCGCGACGGCCCAGCTTGCTCATCACCGTGGTGTAGTCCTCGTCGCCGAAGAAGCGGACTTCCCACGGCTCCGGGCGCGCTGGGAAGACGCCGGTCACCACGCCGCGGATGAAGCCGCCCCGCAGCACGCGGTAGAGCCCGACGGCCTCCGGCGTCACCTCGCCCTCGGGCACCAGGCCGAGCTCGGACATACCCGCCACGAACCGCGTGTACTGCTCGATCTCCTCGATCAACGCCGGCACCAGCGTGGGCCCGAACGACTGCCGCACCTGGTCGGCCAGGCTCAGCTCCTCCGACTCCGAAGAATCCGAAGAACCCGACGAGCCCTCAGCGCCGCCGGCCCCGGAAGCTCCCGAGTCACCCCGCGACCCGGACTCGCCCGAGCGACCCGAGCCATCGCGAGAACCCCCACTGCCCCCAGGTCCAGAGGCGCCCCGAGAGTCCCAGGCGCCAGACGGCCCCGGCCCCTCCGAACCCCGACCACCCGAACTACCGGACGAACCCGAGCCGCCCTGAGACTCCAAGCCGCCAAAGAAGCCCGAGCCACCATCGGCACTCGAGCCCCCTCGAGAGCCCGATCGACCGGAGCCCGAACCTCCAGAGGCCTCCTGATCTCCCCCTGAACCCGAACTGCGCGAAGGACCCCGGCCACCGAAGGGACCACCGGAGCCCCGAGGGCCCGAGCCCCGAGAACCCGAGCCCGGAAACCCCGAACCATCACGGGACCCCGAGCCACGAGGACCCCGACCCCCAGGCGGCCCTGAACCACCTGAACCAGAACCACCCACCCCCTCCAGCACCGGCGGCACCGTGAACTGCGGGTCGTAGAACTCCATCACCGACGGCCGCTCCGGTACCTCGGCCCGGAGCGGCGCGATGACTTCGTCGATGACGTCGAAGACTGCGGTCGCTGAACTCACCCTTGCATTGAACACCCTGGCACCGACAATTTTTCGAACTTTTGTTCGACTCGCCGCGACGTTGCGCCGAACGGTCGGTCAGCGGGCCGGAACCGGGGCCGGCCGCATGGTCGGAGCCAGGAAGTACACCGACACCACCAGCGCCCCGACCACGCCCAAAGTCCAGTGCAGCCCGATGCCGCCGGCCAGGGCACCGACGAGGACCGGGCCGACGAGGAAGCCGAAGTAGCCGCACGCCGCCACGGCGGCGATCGCGCGGCCCGGCGCGTCAGGCTGCTTGCGGCTCGCCGCGCTCCACGCCAGGGGCACCATGCCGGACACCCCGAGCCCCACCACGGCGAACCCGGCGACCGCGAACCCGGGCACCGGCACCGCCACCACCAGCAAGAACCCGGCCACGGTCACCAAGGTCGCCACCCGCATGAACGGCACCACGCCGAACCGCTCCACCAGCCGGTCGGCCACCACCCGCACCGCGATCATCGTGATCGAGAACGCGAAGTACCCCAGCGATGCCAACGCAGCCGACGCGACCGTGACCTCCCGCAGGTAAACCGCGCTCCAGTCGTTCACCGTCCCCTCGGCGACGAACCCGCAGAACGCAATTATCCCGAGCGGGATCAGCGCCTTGCCCGGCAGCGCGAACGCCGCGTCGCCCTGGCCGCGGTCGGCGCCCGGCAGGAACCGCGTCGACGCCGCCAGCGCGACCACCAGCAGCACCACGCCCGTCACGGTGAAGTGCAGCCCGATCGGCACGCGCTCCAGCAGCGCCCCGGCGCCGGAACCCAGCAGCCCGCCGATGTTCCAGAACGCGTGGAACCCGGCGAAGATCGGCCGCCCGTACGCCTCCTCGACGCGCGCGGCGTGGGCGTTCATCGACACGTCGAGCAGGCTGTTGCCCATCCCGAGCACCACGAGCGCACCCACGAAAGCGACCAGGTTCGTTGCCAGCGCGGCCAGCGGCAGGCCCGCGCACAGCACCGTGGCGCCGACCACGACACCCCGACGGCTGCCGACCTTCGTGAGCAACGGCCCGGCCGCCACCAGCGAGACCACGGACCCCGCCGCAAGGCCGAACAGGCCGATCGCCAGCTGCCCCGCGCTCAGTCCCGCGTGGGCCTGGGCCGCCGGGATCCGCGCGGCCCACGTGGCGAACGCCGCCCCGCACACCGCGAACACCACCGAAACGGCCGCCCGCGCACGCCGCGTCTCCTGCATCGAATACGCCCCCCAGACGCGAAGAAGGGGCCACCCGAAACGTCTCGGGTGGCCCCGACGGAAACTCCGCCTGCTACTTGGCCTTCGCGGCGCTCGCCTTCTTCGCGGGCGCCTTCTTGGCCGTCGTCGACTTCGCCGCGGCGGCCGACTTCGTGGCCGAAGCCGACTTCGCCGCCGTGGACTTCGCCGGCGCCTTGCGCGTCGTGGTGGTGCGGCGCTTCGGGGCCGGGCCCTTCGCCCGCTTCTCCGCCAGCAGCTCCGCGCCACGCTCGGCCGTCAGCTCCTCGATGCTGTCGGACTTCCGCAGCGTCGCGTTGTATTCGCCGTCGGTGACGTACGGGCCGAAGCGCCCGTCCTTGACCACCATCGGCTTGCCCGACACGGGGTCGTCGCCGAGCTCCTTCAGCGGCGGCTTCGCCGTGGCCGACCGGCCGCGCTGCTTCGGCTCCGAGTAGATCTTCAGCGCCTCTTCCAGCGTGATCGAGAACAGCTGGTCCTCGGTCTGGATCGAGCGCGAGTCCGTGCCCTTCTTCAGATACGGCCCGTAGCGCCCGTTCTGCGCGGTGATCTCGTCACCCGACTCCGGGTCCTTGCCCACCACGCGCGGCAGCGACAGCAGCTTCAGCGCGTCCTCGAGCGTCATCGTCTCGATGGTCATCGACTTGAACAACGAGCCCGTACGCGGCTTCGGCGCCTTCGCCTTCGCGGCCTTCTTCTGGGCAGCCGTCGCGCCCTCGGGCAGCGGCTCGGCCTCGGGCAGCACCTCGGTGACGTACGGGCCGAAGCGGCCTTCCTTCGCCACGATCTCGTGCCCGCTCACCGGGTCGACGCCCAGCTGACGGCCTTCCTGCGGCGTCGCGAAGAGCTTCTCCGCGATCTCCGACGTCAGCTCGTCCGGCGGCAGGTCCTCGGGCAGGTTGGCGCGCTGCGACTGGCCGTCGACCTCACGCTCGAGGTACGGCCCGTAGCGGCCCACGCGCACGACGACCTTGTGCCCGTCGGCGTCGTTGAACAGCGGGATCGAGTTGATCTCGCGCGCGTCGATGCCCTCGACACTGCCGTCGACCAGCTTCTTCAGCCCGCCGAGCCGCCCGACCGAGCCCTCCACGCCGAAGTCGCCGCCGAAGTAGAACTTCGAGAGCCACTGCACGCGGTGCTCGTCGCCGTTGGCGATGCGGTCGAGCTCGTCTTCGAGACCGGCGGTGAAGTTGTAGTCCACCAGGCGTTCGAAGTGCCGCTCCATCAGGCCGATCACCGCGAACGCGACCCACGAGGGAATCAGGGCGGAGCCCTTCTTCCACACGTAGCCGCGGTCCTGGATCGTCTTGATGATCGACGCGTACGTCGACGGGCGGCCGATGCCGAGCTCCTCCAGCTTGCTCACGAGGCTCGGCTCGGAGTAGCGCGCGGGCGGCGAGGTGGTGTGGCCGTCGGCCGACAGGTCGGCGGCGGTCAGCGCCTGGTCCTTCACCAGCACCGGCAGGCGGCTCTGCTTGTCGTCCGCCTCGCCGCCGGCCTCGGTGTCGACAGCCTCGACGTAGGCCTTCAGGAAGCCGGCGAACGTGATCGTGCGGCCCGACGCGGCAAAGGTGCACTCCTCACCCGACGTCGCGGTACCGACGATGCGCACCGACATCGTGGTGCCCTTCGCGTCGGCCATCTGCGACGCGATCGTGCGCTGCCAGATCATCTCGTACAGGCGGAACTCGTCGGAGTCCAGCTCGCCCGCGACCTGGCCCGGCGTGCGGAACACCTCGCCCGACGGCCGGATCGCCTCGTGGGCTTCCTGCGCGTTCTTCACCTTGCGCGTGTACTGCCGCGGCGAAGACGGCACGAACTCCTTGCCGTACAGCTGCGTCGCCTGGCTGCGGGCGGCCGAGATCGCCGACTCCGACAGCGTGGTCGAGTCGGTACGCATATAGGTGATGTAGCCGTTTTCGTACAGCTTCTGCGCGATCCGCATCGTGCGCTCGGACGTGAAGCGCAGCTTGCGGCCTGCTTCCTGCTGCAGCGTCGAGGTCATGAAGGGCGCGTACGGCTTCCGCGTGTACGGCTTCTCCTCGACGCTGGACACGGTGAAGTCGCGGTTGGCCAGCGCCTGCGTCAGGGCCTGCGCCGCGGCCTCGCCGAGCACGCGGATCTCCTTGGCCGTGCCCTTGAGCTGGCCGTTGGAGTCGAAGTCGCGGCCGGTGGCCAGGCGGGCTCCGTCGACGCCGACCAGGCGCGCCGGGAACGTCTGCGGCGAAGCGTCCTCGCCGGCATCCATCGTCGCGGAGATGTCCCAGTACGACGCCGAGGTGAAGCGCATGCGCTCCCGCTCACGCTCGACCACGATCCGCGTCGCCACGGACTGCACGCGGCCCGCCGAGAGCTTCGGCATGACCTTCTTCCACAGCACCGGCGAGACCTCGTAGCCGTAGAGGCGGTCGAGGATGCGGCGGGTCTCCTGCGCGTCGACGAGGTCGACGTCGAGCTCGCGGGTCGCGTCGGCGGCCGCGCGGATCGCCTGCTCGGTGACCTCGTGGAACACCATGCGGCGCACGGGCACCTTGGGCTTGAGCGTCTCGAGCAGGTGCCACGCGATGGCTTCGCCCTCGCGGTCGGGGTCCGTGGCGAGGTAGAGCTCGTCGACGTCCTTCAGCAGGCCCTTGAGCTCCGTGACCTTGGACTTCTTGTCCGGCGTGACGATGTAGAGCGGCTTGAAGTCGTTGTCGATGTCCACGCCGAGGCGCGCCCACGACTCGCCCTTGTACTGGGCCGGCACGTCGGCCGCGCCGCGCGGAAGGTCGCGGATGTGCCCGACGGAGGACTCGACGACATAGTTGCCGCCGAGGTACGGGGCGATCTTGCGGGCCTTAGTAGGCGACTCGACGATCACCAGCCGCCGAGTCCCGGCGCCGTTCGTCCCGGTGCCGTCCTTCTTGGTCCGTGCTCCTGCCACGCTGCCCTGCTCTCCACTCATCCCCGCGCCATCGCCCTCGATGGCTGCGGCACTCCTTTACCCCTCCGCGAGGGGTGCTGCGCCCGCGTCTTCGACCTGCCAGTGTGCACGCCCGCACCGGCCGCGCAGCGGCTAGGTGGCCTGACACGCCGCCGGGCCCCTGCCCGTCGGATCGCCTTTGACCTCGGCGATGTTTCCTCTCCACACCTAGCACGTGATTCCGGACACGTGCCGTGCAGGGTATCTCGCGATCACGCCGATACCCTCCGTTCGACGGTGGTGGACCTGACGTCGGCACCGCTTCACTTACTACCTCGTCGAGCCGAAAGGAACCACCATGACCCGACGTCTGCTCGGTGCCGTGGCCGTGGCCGTGGCCGCGTTCGCCCTGGTCACCGCCCCTGAGGCGAGCGCCGCGACCACCACGTTCTCCGGCACGGTGGCACTGTCCAACTGCTCCGGCTCGGTCGTCAAACCGGCCGGCACGCCGGACACAGCGCCCGCACTCGTACTTTCCAACGGTCACTGCCTGGAGTCGGGTTTCCCCGATCCCGGCGAGGTCATCGTCGGTCAGCGGTCCACTCGCACCTTCAGCCTTCTGTCGTCCGACGGCAAAAGTTCACTCGGGACGCTGAAGGCCAAGAAGGTCGTGTACGCGACCATGACCGACACCGACGTGTCGCTCTACCAGCTCGACACCACCTACGCCCAGATCAAGCAGAAGTACCGGGTCTCCCCGCTCGAGCTCGTCTCCGCGCACCCGACCGCGGGCACGCACATCGACGTGGTCTCGGGCTACTGGAAGACCATCTACTCCTGCTCGATCGACGGGTTCGTGAACGAGCTTCACGAAAACGGCTGGGTGTGGAAGGACTCGATCCGCTACACGCCCGAGTGCAAAACCGTCGGCGGCACGTCCGGCTCCCCGATCGTCGAGACCGCGACCGGCAAGGTCATCGGCGTGAACAACACGTCGAACGACGACGGCCAGCGCTGCACGCTCGACAACCCGTGCGAGGTCGACGGGTCCGGGAACGTGACCGTGCATCCCGGCACCAAGTACGGCGAGGAGACGTTCGGCATTCCCGCGTGTCTGACGACGGCGAGCGAGATCGACCTCAACCGGGCGGGTTGCACGCTGCCGAAGCCCTAACCGACTGCCTCAAGGACGTCACCCAGCAAATACTGAAGGGGACTCCCGCCGCCTCCGCCGCGGCGTGAGTCCCCTTCGGTGCGTTCTGGCCGCGTTTCCTCGCGGAGTTCCGGCAGCTCGGGCCACGCGTCCTCCGCGCCCGCGGGCGCCTCGCCGATGAGCTCCAGCAGCCCGTCGAGCTTGCGCCGCCCGGTCAACCGCGCGGCGGGCTCCTCGGCCTTCGGCCCCAGCAACCGCGCGTGGACGCCCAGTGGCGCCAGCGCGGCCAGCAGATCGTCGTGCAGGTGCGGCGCCAGCGGGTCCATGCCGAGCAGGTAGCCCGACGGCCCCTGCCGCCCCGCCGCCAGGGCCCACATGCGCAGCATCGCGCCGCTCAGCCGGAAGCCTTCGGGCAGCGCTTTGCCCGAATCGTCTTCGGACGGACCCGAGCAGCCCCGGCGCAGCCACTGCACGGACAGCGGAAGGAGGTCGACGCGGAACGACGTGCGCACCTGCGGCCGCCCGCACTCCCTCACCGCCACCTGCGCGTCAGCCCCACGCCGGCGGCACTCGCGCGCCAGCACCCGGGCGCGCCACTGCTCGTCGACGTTCACGGACAGCCGCGCTGCCGTGCGGCCGAAACCGGTGATCTGTCCTTGGCAGCACAGCAGGCCGGCCAGGTCCGCAAGCCCCGGGCCGCTCGCCTCCGCCGAGAACAGCGAGATCGTCCGATCCACGCGGATCATGATAGAACACAAGTTCGATCGGAGGCGAGGGTTAGGCGGCGGATTTTCGCCGATCGGGCGATCATGCCGCCACGCGGTCGTCGGCGGCGCGGGGAGCGGCGACCACGGCGACCAGCATCGCGGCGGCGGCCACGAGGAACACCGCAGGCAGCGTGAGCAGGCCGAAGATCGAGATCCCGAGCGAGCCGCCGATCTGGCGCGCGAAGGTGAGTGTGGCCATCCCGGCGCCGAGGATGTCCGGTGGTGCCCACGTCTGCGCCAGCAGCGTGTAGGCCTGCATGGACAGCCCGAGCGCTGCACCGCTGCACGCGAGCCCCACGACGACGGCGACCAACCGCGTCGGGCCGGACTGAAGGAGCGGGAGTGCCGCCGTGGCAAGGAGTCCGGCCACGCCGAGGGCCAGGCCGAACCGACCCCACACCGTGACGCACGGCCATCGGCGGGCGAGCAGCGCGAATCCGCTGGTCACCAGCACCTGCCCGACGCTCATCGGCACGAGCAGCAGGCCCGTGGCCGCCGGACGCGCGACGCCGATGGCCAGTGGGACATAGGTGAAGCTGCCGAACAGCGCCACGCCGGACAGGAAGGTGACGCCGACAACCCTCGCGAGGCGGGCGTCGGCGAACAGCCGCGGCGGGACCAGTGGCGCGGCCGCACGCCGTTCGACCTGCACGAAGGCAACCGTCGCGGCTAGTGCGACAGCCACCAGCACGGGCGCCCACCCCAGCGCCGCACCACTGCTGAGCACGACGACACAACCACCGACGACCGCGACCAGAACCGCGCCCGTCCAGTCGAACCGGATTCGGCCCGCGCGCCACGTGCCCGGCACCGAACGCACCCCGAGAAACAGAGCCACGACGCAAATCGGCAGGTTGATCAGAAAGATCGACCACCAGCCCGCGACGGCCGCCAACAGGCCGCCCAGCGGAGCACCACCGATCGACGACAACGCGAACACGGCTGTCAGCCAGCCTTGCCGCCGCACCAGTTCGGCTCGATCGAACAGCTCCGCCATCGCCGCCACCGCGGCCACGATCAGCCCGCTCCCACCCAGCCCCTGCACCGCGCGAAACGCGACCAACGCGGCCAGCTTCGGCGCCAAGGCGCACGCGACCGACCCAACGGCGAACGCTGTTACCGAGCCGACGAACATGCGCCGCCGTCCCCAACGGTCGCCGAGGCTGCCCTGCACCGGCGTGGCGACCGCGACCGCCAGCAGGTACGCCGCCGTCACCCCGCCCACCGCACCCGGATCGCCCAGGTCAGCTCCGATGGACGGCAGCGCCGCGACCACCACGCTGGTATCGAGCGAAGCCATCAGCAGCCCCAGCACGAGCGCGGCGAAGGCCGCGTCGCGACCGCGGGGAAGTACATGCATATCGCACACGTTATGCATGCGGATCGCACACAGTCAAGGTAGGGTGGAAGCCGTGACGCCACCCCTCACCGAAGCCGGCCCCGCATTGTTCCGCCTGGTCAGGCACTGGTCCCGGCGCTGGACCCTGCGCACGTCGACCGAGCTCACGGGCGAGATGCGCCACGTGCAGCACATCCTCGCGGTCGAGGCCGTCGACACGAGCAGCGAGCACACCGACGAAGTGACCGTCGCGACCGTCGCGCACCACCTCGGGCTCGACCACTCCGGCGCCAGCCGCATGGTCCGCGACGCGACCGCCGCCGGCTACCTCACGCGCGGCACCTCGGGCAAGGATCGGCGGCGCGCGTCGCTACAGCTCACCGACACCGGGCGCGAACTGCTCAACGCCTCGCACCAATGGCAGCGCAGAACGTTCAACGACCTCACCGCCACCTGGTCGCCCACCGACCGGCAACGCTTCGCCGGCTACCTGATTCGCTTGACGAGCGAGCTCGACCTGGAGAGTTAGCGAGTCCCGTCGCCGCCGGGCGTCGCCGGTGCTCACCGACAGTGGGCGCGAGGTCATCGCCACGTCGCCCCCGTAGCAGCGCAGGACGTTCAACGACCTCACCACCAGGTCTGCAGCGGCGGTTCGCCGGGCTCCCTCGTGCGCCTGACCGAAAACCCCGTCAGCGCCACACATTCGGCGCCAGGCGCATCGTCCGCGCGATCGCAGCCGGTGACGCCTCACGACACCTTGGGCCAGGGTCGACGGCCCGTCGCCGCAGCTCACCGATAGCGGACCAGAGCCGCTCGACGTGTCGCACGGGTGGCAGCGGCGGAAGTTGAACGAGGTCACCGCGACCGGAGCAGCAGCTGACCGCCGACTTCCCCGTACGCCTCGCTGAAAGCCCCGTCAGCGCGGCGCCGGCGGCACCACGAGCTGCTGGCAGTCCGGCGCCCGCTTCCCCGCGGCCGAGAGCTCCGGCGTTGCGTTGAGGCCCTGGAGGACGTTGAGGGCGGCGACGTCGTCGAGGGTGGCCCGGGCGTCGCCGAGAGCGGTTTTGGTGGCGGAGGCGTCGGTGGCCGTGTCGAGGCGTTCGCGGGCGGTGTCGGCGCGCGAGCGGACGGAGGCGAACTGCTTGAGGAGGTCGCCGCGTGCCTGGTCATCGCCGGGGAGGGGTGGCGGGCCGACGCGGTCGAGGCCGTCGACGGTCTGGTCGATGCCGTCGACGACAGAAGACAGGAGCCGGCTCGACGTGCGGGAAGCCTGTTCGGGCGAGCTCGGGTCGATCTCGGGCAGGTTCGCGAGCGTGCGCACGAGGTGGGTGACCGCCGAGCAGTAGCCGTCGGCCCATCTCGCGGCCGGATCGGCCTGGCTGGAGGTGTCGGCCTGCCCACCGCTGTGGGTCTGCGGCACCGGCGGCTGCTGCCCGCAGGCGGCAAGGCCGATCCCGAGTGCCGTGACCAGCGCGGCTAGAACGGTCGACCGCGGCCGCACCGCGACACCTCCTGCCCGTCGACGTCCAGGTGCCCCCGACCGTACCGATCCGAGAATCATTCGCAAGTCACCCACCGGAGTGCGGGAAGAATTCCCGACACGCCGGGGCCCGGCGCGCGAGCAGCGCGCCGGGCCCCGGACGGGTTTCGCAGTGAACAGCGGATCAGGCCTTCGCCTCCGCCGGGGCGTTCTCGATGACCGTGCCGCGCCGCTTGGACACGACGATCGCCGCGACGATGACCGCGACCGCGACGACCGCGATCACGATGCGCCACGTGGTGTTGGCGCCGCCGCCCAGCGTCAGGCTGACGACCGCCGGCGCGATCAGCACGGAGACCAGGTTCATCACCTTGATCAGCGGGTTGATGGCCGGGCCCGCGGTGTCCTTGAACGGGTCACCGACGGTGTCACCGATGATGGTGGCCTCGTGCCCGGCCGAGCCCTTGCCGCCGTGGTTGCCGTCTTCGACGAGCTTCTTGGCGTTGTCCCAGGCACCACCGGAGTTGGCGAGGAAGATCGCCATCAGGGTGCCGGTGGCGATCGCACCGGCCAGGTAACCGGCGAGCGCCTCGGTGCCAAGGCCGAAGCCGACGGCGATCGGGGCGAACACCGCGAGCAGACCCGGCGTGGCGAGCTCACGCAGCGAGTCGCGCGTGACGATGTCCACGACCTTGCCGTACTCGGGCCGCGTGGTGCCCTCCATGATCCCGGCGATCTCGCGGAACTGGCGGCGCACTTCCTGCACCACCGCGCCGGCCGCACGCGAAACCGCGTTCACGGCGAGGCCCGAGAACAGGAACACCACCGCCGCGCCAACGATCACACCGACCAGAGTCTTCGGGCTCACGATGTTGGCGATGAACTCGTCCGTGCTGCCCACGGCCTTCGTGATCGCGTCCGAATAGGACCCGAACAGCGCGGTGGCCGCGAGGACCGCCGTGGCGATCGCGATGCCCTTGGTGATGGCCTTGGTGGTGTTGCCCACCGCGTCCAGCTCGGTCAGGATCTGCGCGGCCTTCTCGTCGACGTCGCCCGACATCTCGGCGATGCCCTGCGCGTTGTCGGAGACCGGGCCGAAGGTGTCCATCGCGACGATGACGCCGACGGTGGTCAGCAGGCCGGTGCCGGCGAGCGCGACGGCGAACAGCGCGACGCCGCCACCCAGCAGGTACGCACCGAACACGGCGGCACCGATCACGAGCGCGGTGTACACGGCGGACTCGAAACCGACCGAGATGCCCGACAGGATCACCGTGGCGGCACCGGTTTCCGACGTCTTGGCGACGTCCTGCACCGGCTTGTGCTCGGTGCCGGTGTAGTAACCCGTGATCTTCAGGATGATCGCGGCGAGCACGATGCCGATGATCACGGCGACGGTGGCGATAACCGCCGGGTTACCGGTGTTGCCCGCGAACTCCGCACCGAAGTCGGAGAAGCTGCTCGGCAGGTACACGAACGCCGCGACGGCCGACAGCACCGCGGAGATCACCGCGGAGATGTAGAACGAGCGGTTGATCGTGACGAGACCACCCTCGCCCGCGCGCGCCTTCGTGATGTACACGCCGATGACGGCCGTGATGACACCGATGGCCGGCACGATGAGCGGGAAGATCAGGCCGCTGGAACCGAAGGCGGAGCTGCCCAGGATCAGCGCGGCGACGAGCATGACCGCGTAGGACTCGAAGAGGTCCGCCGCCATGCCGGCGCAGTCACCGACGTTGTCACCGACGTTGTCGGCGATCGTCGCGGCGTTGCGCGGGTCATCCTCGGGGATGCCCTGCTCGACCTTGCCGACCAGGTCCGCGCCGACGTCGGCGGCCTTCGTGAAGATGCCGCCGCCGACACGCATGAACATCGCGATCAACGCGGCGCCGAACCCGAAGCCCTCCAACACCTTCGGGGCCTGACCCGTGTAGACGAGCACGACGATCGCGGCACCGAACAGGCCGAGGCCGACGGTGATCATGCCGACCACGCCACCGGTGCGGAACGCCACGCGCATCGCGATCTCGCGCCCGCCTTCCTCGCGCGCAGCGGCTGCCACGCGCAGGTTCGCCTGCGTCGCGAGCCACATGCCGAGGTAGCCGATGGTGAACGAGAACACCGCGCCGACGAGGAAGAAGATCGAGCGACCGATGCGCTCGTTCCAGTCGTCGGCGGGGAGCGCGAAGAGCAGCAGGAACACGATTACGCCGAAGATGGCGAGGGTGTTGCGCTGCCGCTTCAGGTATGCGGCCGCACCTTCCTGCACCGCCTTGGCGATGTCCTGCATCTTGGCGGTGCCCTGGCCCGCGGCCAGCACCTCCCTGAGCAGCACGTAACCGATGGCGAGTGCGGCAAGGGCGACCACGGCGACCACACCTACGATGGTGTAGCCACCCCCGGAGAGCGTGAGACCGCCCTCCGCGAGGAACTGCCGGGACATTCGTCCTCCTGGGAACGCCGTTGGCCAATGCGGACTCGTCGTACCCGGCGTGCCTGCACTGGCATGGATCTGTACCGAGCGACACGCTAGCCGTGCGGGCAATGCACGTCTCACATGACGATCGCCACAGAGGGTGTGGATTGCGGGAGTGTATTGGTAGTGCTCAGCGGGCCTGCAACGCGTCCCGGTCACGGTACGTTCCGTGACCTTGTGTGATTGCTCACTTGATCGATCTCGCGCCGGTTCTGTCGGTGCCCTGTGCGAAGCTTCGGCACGTGGTCGAGCGAGGACGGAGGCTGCTCAGCCGGGTCACGGCGGGGGTCCCGGTGAACGAGAATCCGGTCACGCACGTGGCCGAGCTTCCCGCGCGGGCAGCCGGTTTCGCGGCGTGGCCGGAGTGGGCCGCGCCGTCGGTCGTGTCGGCGTTCGCGGGTTCCGGAGTGGAGACTCCCTGGAAACACCAGGTAGAGGCGGCTTCGCTGGCTCACACGGGGTCCCATGTGGTGGTGTCGACGGGCACCGCTTCGGGGAAATCGTTGGCGTACCAGCTGCCGGTGCTGTCCTCACTGGCCACGGGCTCCGCGGCGACCGCGTTGTACCTCTCGCCCACCAAGGCGCTGGGCGCTGACCAGCTGCGTTCGGTGTCCTCTTTGGACGTCCCCGGGGTGCGGTCGGCGTCGTACGACGGCGACACCCCGATGACCGAGCGCGACTGGGTGCGCGCGCACGCGAACTGGGTGTTCACGAACCCGGACATGCTCCACCGAGGGATCCTGTCTTCGCATTCACGATGGACCCGGTTTTTCAAGAACCTGGCCTACGTGGTGGTCGACGAGTGCCACAGCTACCGCGGGGTGTTCGGTTCGCACGTCGCGCTGCTGCTGCGCCGGCTGCGGCGGGTGGCGGCGCACTACGGGGCGTCGCCGGTGTTCGTGCTGGCGTCGGCGACCACGGCTTCGCCGTCGGAGTTCGCTTCGCGGCTGACGGGGCTGCCCTGCGCGGCGGTCACTGAAGACGCTTCGCCGCGGGGCGCGCGGACGGTCGCGTTGTGGGAGCCCCCGCTGCTCGACGAGCTGACGGGCGAGAACGGCGCGCCGGTGCGACGGTCGGCGGGTGTCGAGACGGCGCGGATCCTCACGGACCTGGTGGTGGAGGGCGCGCGTTCGCTGGCTTTCGTGCGCTCACGCCGCGGGGCGGAGCTCACGGCATTGGGCGCGCGGCGCCTTTTGTCCGAAGTGGACCCGGCGTTGGCGGAAACCGTTGCTGCGTACCGATCCGGCTTCTTGCCCGAAGAGCGTCGGGCGCTGGAGGCCGCTTTGCTGTCCGGCCGATTGCTGGGGGTGGCGACCACCAACGCGCTGGAGCTCGGCATCGACATCGCGGGCCTCGACGCCGTGGTGCTCGCCGGCTACCCGGGCACGCTGGCGTCGTTCTGGCAGCAAGCCGGACGCGCGGGCCGCTCGGGCGACGAGGCCCTGGTCGTGTTCGTGGCGCGCGACGATCCACTCGACACCTACCTCGTGCACCACCCGGCTGCGCTGCTGGAGCGTCCGGTGGAGACGGCCGTGCTGGACCCGACGAACCCCTATGTGCTCGGGCCGCAGCTCGCGTGCGCGGTGGCGGAGCTGCCGTTGACGGAACCGGAGCTGGAAACGTTCGGCGGTCCGGCCGCGCGCGCCGTGCTCGCGGACCTTGCTGAGGAGAAGCTGCTGCGCCGCCGTTCCAGCGGCTGGTACTGGACCGCTCGCGAACGCCCCCACGCGGAAGTCGGCATCCGAGGCTCGGGCGGCGACCAGATCGCGGTGGTGGAGGCGGATTCCGGCCGCATGCTCGGCACGGTTGACCCGGGTTCGGCTTGCTACGCCGTGCACCCGGGTGCGGTGTACCTGCACCAGGGTTCGTCGTACGTCGTCGACGAGCTCGACCTCGAGACCGGCCTCGCCCTCGTGCACGCCGAGGACCCCGACTGGCACACGTCGCCGCGAGAGGTCGTGGACATCTCGGTGCTGTCCACGCAAGAACAGTGCTCCCACGGCGGTGTCACGGTGTGCCTGGGTGAGGTGGCGGTGACGTCGCAGGTCGTCGGCTACCTGCGCCGCCGGCCGTCGGGTGAGGTCCTGGACCACACGCCGCTGGACCTGCCGGAACAAAGCCTGCACACGCGCGCCGTCTGGTACACGGTGACGAGCGACTTGCTCGGCCCTGCGCATCGGGTGGGGACCGGGGGTGCACTGGGCGAAGCCGCGGCTGCGGCCGTCGCGCCGGTGGGGACCGGGGGCACTCGGGTCGGGGCCGAGAGCGTGGAGTCGGTGGGGACCGGGGGTGCTCTGGGCGACGTCGCGGCTGCGGCCGTCGCGCCGGCGGGGACCGGGGGTGCTGAGGGCGGGGCTGGTGCTGAAGCTCGGGCCGGGGCCGTCGCGCCGGTGGGGACCGGGGGCGCTCGGGTCGGGGCCGAGGGTGGGGCGCCGGTGGGGACCGGGGGTGCTGGCAGAGCACCGGGGGGCGCCGGATTGGTTCCGGCGCGCGTCCCCGGTGCCCTGCATGCCGCCGAGCACGCGGCGATCGGCCTGCTACCGCTGTTCGCTACGTGCGACCGCTGGGACATCGGCGGGGTGTCTACCGCGTGGCACGAGGACACCGGGGAGGCGACGGTGTTCGTGCACGATGGGCATCCCGGGGGTGCGGGATTTGCCGACCGCGGTTATGCCGCGATTGTCCCGTGGCTGGCCGCAACGCGGGAGGCGATCGTCTCCTGCGAGTGCCCGACGGGCTGCCCGTCCTGTGTTCAGTCGCCGAAGTGCGGGAACGGCAACGAACCGCTGGACAAGGCAGGGGCGGTGGCCGTACTGGATACCGTGCTTGGGGCTTTGCGTCAGCACGGGGAGCAGTGCGGCCACGGTGGTGCGTGAAATCTCTTCAGTTGTCGACGCTGCTTGCCGGGGTCGAACCGGTCAGGCAGCGGTGGTCTCCGCGAGCAGCGGGGCGTGCTCGTCGGCGAGAGCGCGCATGAGCACGTCGTGCACCTCGGCCGGGTCGGGCAGCTGCCAGCCGCACACCTCGGGCTTCACGCGCCAGTGCACGACACCGTGCTGGAACGGCGACGGCGGCAGCGGGATGTAGCTACCGGCACCGTGCCACTGCACGGACGCCTGCTCGGCGAGCTCGGCCGGGATGCCGTCGGCGGGCGTGGTGAGGAAGAGCCAGCGGCCGTTGGGCATCGCGACGATCGGCGCGGGGTGCCCGAGAGCACGCAGCAGGCGGGCGGCGCGCTTGCCCAGCTCGTCACCGACCTCGATGGCGTCGACGACCGTGCCCGTGGCCACGAGCAGGCTGTGGGTGCGGCTGGAGAACCAGGTGGCGACCTCGTGGGCGTGGGTGCCGACCAGCTCGCGCCAGTCGTCCCGCACCGGCACCGGCCGGCGCCACGTGAGGTCGTCGCCCTCACCGGTGATCGGCGCCGGGGTCGCCCCCGGGAGCACCGGCCAGCCGCGCCAGGCGAGGCCGATCGCCTCCGCACGAAGTTCGATGCGGAAGGCGCTCCGCCAGCTGTCCGGCCAATTCGCGTCCAACATTGCTTTCCTGCCTTCAAGGTCCGGTTTCGCGCCACCCGGGTCGGGGCCGTTGGTGGCGCACGTCTCACTAAACGGCAATTTGCACATTGCGCGGAAGAGCCGCGCGACAACCGGTGGTTACTGGGCGATGAACGCCCGGTAGCCCACCGCTCGGCCGATAACGGACAGCCGATGATCGGCCGTTGAGCCCCCGCTGAGGTCCCCCAGCACGCGGGTTGACACTTTCACCGCCCTTCGCGGCCACTGTGGCGCACCACGTCGTTTAGGCCGTTGACCAGCTGCTTTAACCGCTCGCCGTGCGTCAGCTACCGCTGCTCGTGGCGGTTCGCCGCTCGTCGAGACAGTGCGTCTGATTGCTCCGGCGATGATCAACACCGGGCGCCACTCGTCGTAACGGCGGGTGGACGAGCGGTGGCGGGCGTCACTCCGGGAGTCCGACGGGGCCGGCCCGAGCCCGCGCCGAGGGCGGCGGCAAGCCGGGGACGGGCGGGCTCGCCGCTCGCACCTCGACGAGGGCGTCGCGCTCGTGCCAACTGCAGGCGATGACGACCGCGCCCTCATGCTCGGCCACTTCGCGAGCGCGGTCGCATGCCCGGGCGGGCCCGTCGGCGGCGTGCGCGGCTGCGGCCAGCGCGCCGAGGTCAGCGGCGGCTTCCACTCGGTGCCGGGCTGCCACGGCCGCGCCGAGCCAGCAGCCCGCCGCGGCGAGGCCGACGAGCGCGGCGATCACGATGGCCGTCCACACGGTGGCGACGCCGTCGTCGTTGTCCTTCATTGCTGCGCTCCGGGTTCGGCGACGGCGTAGGCGGTGGCGTCCAGGTGGAAGCCGGTGAGCGTGTCGGTGGTGACCTCGGCGGTGATGCCGTCGCCGGACCGGCGGATGGTGAGGCGCGCGCCGCGGGGCGCGATCGTCTGCACGACGGCCTCGGCCGCACCGGGCTGTCCGGCGGCGGCCAGGCGCGCGGCTTCGCGGGCGGCGTCGAGGCACCGGATGTGCCCGAGCACCGCGGCGAGGCCGGCGAGCAGCAGAGCCACCACGGCCGTGAGCGCGCCCAGCGAAAGGGCGGCTTCGACCGTGACCATGCCGCCGTCCCGGCGACGGCCGGCCATCAGGTCGCCACCGTGAGGGCCCGCTGCACGAGACCCGACAGCGCCGTGCTGATCGAGTCGCCGCTGAGCAGCACGAACAGCGCGAGCGCGAACGCCGCCGCGGCCACCGTGCCGATGGCGTACTCCGCCGTGGTGGTGCCCTCGTCTCCGGGGAGGAAGTGCATGGTCGGTCCTTTCTGTCCATTGTGGATTCATCTACAACACACTCCCGATTCGCTCGGCCAGGCCGAGCACCACCGGCAGCACGCCGAGCACGAAGAACGCGGGGAGGAAACAGAGTCCCACCGGCAGCGCCAGCGCGACCCCGGCCCGTTCCGCGCGTTCCTCGGCCTCGACGCCGATCCCGTCGCGCAGGCGGCGGGAGACTTCGTCGGCCGTCGCGGCGAGCGCCGCGCCGGACCGGGCCGTACGGGTCGCGGCGACTGACAGCTCCTCGAACCCGGGCCGGGTTTTGAGCTGGGCCCAGGCTTCGGCCGGTCCCGCGCCGAGGGCGAGGAGGTTTGCGGCGGCTTTCATGGCCGTCGACGTGTGCTCGGGCGCGGTGGCGCTGACGGCTTCGAGGGCCGTCGGCACCGGCAGGCCCGTGCGGAGGCAGGCGCCGAGGAGGTCGAGGGTGGCGGCGGAGTTCAGGCGTTCGGTGACGTCGTCGCAGGGTTTCGGTCGGCGGGAGCGGTGGAGGAGCCACCAGGCTGTTGCTCCCGCCAGTGCGCCACCCGCTATTCCGGCGACTACGGCTACCGATGCCCCGGCCACTGCGGCAGCGAGGACGTGTCTCGTGCCGAGGCTCGGGAGTGTCGGTCGCCATGTGGTTGGTGACGCGAGGCTCCGCGGCTTCGGCGCGCTGGGCCAGACGAGGAGCGCGACGGCGGCGAGGACGTACGGCGTCATCGGACCTCCCGGCGGCCGGTGAGCACGCGGGACCACGCGGTGCCCGCCCAGAGCAGTGCGGCGCCCGCCACCAGGAACAGCTGCCCGAGGACGGTCTGGGCGAGCACAGTCAGCGGCTCGGCGCCGATGGCCTGCCCCATGGCGAGGCAGAGGACGGGCAGCCCGGTCAGCACGGTCGCGCTCATCCGCGGGCCGGCCATCTTGGCGTGCAACCGCCGGGCGTACATGGTGGCGGCGTCGACGTCGCGGCGAGTGGCGTCGAGGGTGTCGGCGATGGGGAGGCCGTGCCTGCGGGCGAGGGTCCAGGCCGTGGCGAGTTCCGGGAGTTCCGGGGATTCGAGTGCGCCGTCGAGTCTTGCGGCGGTGGCCAGGTTGGTGAGCTCGCCTGCCAGAGCGGGGACGGCTTCGGCTGCCGCTTCCGCCGCGAGTACCGGATGAGCGCCGGCCCGCAGTTCGGCGACCATCGTGCGGAGGGCGGCCGAGGTCTGCTCGGCTCGGGCGAGTGCCGCGGAGGTTTCCCTTCTGCTGCGCCATTCCTGCCTTGCCGCCACGGTGATCAACGCGGTCGCCACTGCGGCTCCGACTCCGGCGAGCGGAAGAGCGAGGAGCGTCGGCAACACCCAGACGGCTTGGCGCGGCGGCGTGGGGATGGTGAGCCGTCGCCGCGGTGGTGCCAGCAGCCGGGTCGGCAGGGTCGGCCAGGTGAGGAGGGCGGTGCCGAAGCACAGGAACGGCCAGGCGGTGATCACGCGGTCCTCTCCTCTGCGCTGAAGGGTCTGGTCGCGCGCGAGCAGGTCGGGATCACGCGGTCGTCTCCTCGAAGAGGGGGCGGTAGGGGGTCCAGTGGCCGTCGCGCCAGATGGGGGTGGTGTGGGTGGTCGCGGTGGTGCGGTGGAGGGTCGCGATTTCGGTGAGGCGGCGGGCGCCGGTGGGGTCGCGGCGGAGGTGGAGGACGACGCGGATGGCGGCGGCCAGCTGGCTGTGGAGGGCGTCGCCGGTGAGGCCGCCCAGGGAGGCGAGCGCTTCGAGGCGTGCGGGGACCTCGGAGGGTGAGTTGGCGTGGAGGGTGCAGGCGCCGCCGTCGTGGCCGGTGTTGAGGGCGTTGAGCAGGGAGCAGACTTCGGCGCCGCGGACTTCGCCGACCACCAGGCGGTCGGGGCGCATGCGCAGCGCCTGGCGGACGAGCTCGGGCAGCTCGACGGCGCCGGCGCCTTCGACGTTGGCCGGGCGCGCGACGAGGCTGACGAACTGCGGGTGCGCGGGGCGCAGTTCACCGGCGTCCTCGACGCAGATGATGCGTTCGCGCGGGCTGACTTCGGCGAGGAGTGCACTGAGGAGGGTCGTCTTGCCGGCACCGGTGCCGCCCGTGACCAGGAACGCGAGGCGGCGCGTAATGATCGAGCGGAGGATGTCGGCGCCTTCTTCGTTGACGACGCCGAGTGCGGTCAGGGTGTCGAGCGTGTGCGTCGCGGGGCGAAGGACGCGTAGGGACAGGCAGGTGCCGTGGGGCGCGATCGGCGGCAGGACGGCGTGGACACGGACATGCCCGCCCGGGACGGGGAGCCAACCGTCCACATAGGGCTGCGCGTCGTCGAGGCGCCGGCCCGCCGCGAGGGCGAGGCGCTGCGCCAGCCGGCGGACGGCTTCTTCGTCGGCGAATCGGACGTCGGTGCGGGTCAGGCCGGAGTCGCCGTCGGTCCAGGTCTGGTCGGGCGCCGTGACGAGAACGTCGGTGACGGTGGGGTCCTCCAGGAGCGGCGCGAGAGGACCGGCGCCGACAAACTCGTCGTGGGCCTGGCGGACGGCGTCGAGGACCGCGTCGTGGCTGAGGGTGCCGCCGGCTTCCGCGCGCACGGCCTCCGCGACGGCGACGGGGTCCGCGAGGCGGCTCTCACCGGCGAGCCGATTGCGGACACGCTCGACGAATTCGGTGGTCATGTCGGCGGCTTCGGGTAAGTGGGCATGGCTGGGCTCCAGAGGCGACGCACGATGGATGGGTTGGTGGTAAAGGGAAAGGCGAAGGACCACGCGATCTGCCGAGTGCAGGCGAGCCATGTCGGGCGCACTGAGCGGGCGCCGACCGGAACGAAGGACGACTTACTTCACACGGCAGCTCGGGCTACGGTCCGCACCGCAGCGGGTGCCTCAACCTGACGGCAAGGTCACGGCACGCGCGCCAAGGCGGAGATGAGCCGAGATCGGATTTCGGCAAATCGCGTCGGGCGAGCACGCCGCCGCCTACGGAGTACTCGACCGCCCCCTGCAACGTCGGCCCCATCTCAAGCCGCCGCGGGGAGAGCGGCCGACGATGGGTGGAGTTCGGCGAGGACGGCGCGCGCCGCGGTGACCAGGGCCCCCTTGGACGGGAGGTCGAACTCGCCCGTTTCGAGGGTGGCGGCGACGCGGCGTTCGGGTGGCAAGGTGGCGAGCAGGGGCGGGCCGAGGAGCGCCGTGGTGCGGGACGGGGGTGCGCCGGCGTAGGGGTGTCCACTTGCGACGATGGCGAGCCGGTCGGTGTGGGGCCTGAGGAGGTCGAGGACTTGCCGTGCGGCCATGCAGGCGCGGAATTCGACCGGGACGACCAAGACCACCAGGTCCGCGAGAGAGGCGACGGCCAAAGCGCCCTCGTCGAGGTGGCGGGGCAGGTCGCAGACGACGGTGCGGCCCGAGCGGCGGCCGGCGGTGACGACGGCGGAAAGGGCGCGCGGGTCGGGACCAGGGCCAGTGCGGCCGCAGGCCAGCACGGGCAGGGAGCCGCGGCGAGGGAGGGCGTCGACCAGCGACGGCAGCGAGACGCGGCCGGACAACCGGACGTCGGGCCAGCGGTGGCCGGGGGTGTTTTCCAAGCCCAGTGGGAGATCCAGGCCGCCGCCCAGGGGATCGCAGTCGACGAGCAGCGCCAGGCCGGCTCGGTCCGCTTCGACGGCCGTGGCTGCCGCCAGCACGGAAGCACCCGCGCCACCGCGTCCGCCGAGCAAGGCGAGGACCGGGCCGGGGTGTTCGGCGGGGGCGTCGGCGACGTCGGCCAAAGCCACTGTCAGGTCTGATTCGTCGTCGGGCAGGCACAGGACCCGCCGGGCGCCGACGAGGGCCGCGCGGCGCCAGGACTCGACGTCCACCGCGCCTTTCGACACCACCAAGACGCCGTCACGACGAGGTAAGTGCAGGTCGTCGGCGGAGTCCTCGTCGATCACGACCAGCGGTGCCCGCGTCCAGCGTGGACGCGCGGCCGCGAGATCCGGTGCGCGGTCGAGCTCGCAGCCGGCGACCGCGGCGACGCGCAGGATCTCGTCGAGCACCGCGCCGTCGGCGGCGACGACAAGTGGACGTGCGGTTCTCATGAAGGCCTCCCCCTTGCGGAGCGGAACCCGGGCCACGTGGACCGGGTCCCACCAAGATCACCCGGCCCGGACGCGACGGCAATGGCCAACCGCGCAGCCTGTGGACAACCTGTGGCTTGTGGACAACTTCCCGCCGAAACGGCTCGGCGCGGAGTTCCGGTCGGATCGATGAGGCACAATGCGCGACCAGCCGCGACCCGTGAACCGGGGAATTCCAGGCAATCTCGTAATTGCCACGAAAAACATCCTGGCGATCCGCGAACGCGGAGGAAAAAATGCACTACCCCCAGAAAAGAGGGCGGCCCTCGCCAGGGGGGAGGGACGAGGGCCGCCGTGGGTTCAGCCCCGGGGGGTCGGACTGAACCGGCCCGGTTGGACACCGGGTTCCCACACTGTAACTCCCTCGGGCACCGGTTGGCGCCGCAATCGACACCTACGATTCGGTAACGGCATCCAAAGCCGGATGCACTGTCCTGTCATGGATTTTCCGCCGGGAGGGCGCGCCGGTGTTCGATCAACGCGAGTACGCGGGCGCCGCTTCTCCTATCCTGATCACGTGGCCGAACCCAGCACCGCGCCGCCGCGCGAATCCCACCCCGAAGAACCCCGGCGAGCCGTCGCCGCGTTCTTCGATCTCGACAAGACCATCATCGCTTCTTCCAGCGCGCTGGCGTTCAGCAAACCATTACTCAGAGAAGGGCTGATCAACCGCCGATCCGCTTTACGTAGCGCGTACGCACAACTCGTCTTCTCCCTAGCGGGTGCCGACGCCGACAAGACCGAACGCATGCGCGCCGAGGTTTCGAAGCTCTGCGCCGGCTGGGATGTCGCCCAGGTTTCCGCGATCGTGCGAGAAACGCTCCACGACGTGGTGGACCCCCTCGTGTACGTCGAGGCCACCGATCTCATCAACCGCCACCTCGCCGACGGCCACGACGTCGTCGTCCTCTCCGCCACCGGTGAAGAGGTCGCCGCACCCGTCGCCGCGATGCTCGGCGCCACGCGTTGCGTCGCCACGCGCATGGAGATCGCCGACGGGCGCTACACCGGCGAAGTCGCCTTCTACTGCTACGGCGACAACAAAGCCGTCGCCGCGAAGCAGCTCTCCGCGACGTACGGGTACGACCTCGCCGAGTGCTTCGCCTACACCGATTCGAGTACCGACATCCCGCTCCTGGAGACCGTCGGCCACCCGCACGCCGTGAACCCCGACAAGCTCCTGCGGCGCGAAGCCGGCGAACGCGGCTGGCCGATCCTCGCGTTCGAACGCCCCATGTCACTGCGCAGCCGGATCCCGGCCCGATCCGCGGGCATGGTCGCGCTCGGCGTGGGCGCCTTCGCCGCGGGCGCCACCTGGTACAGCCTGAGTCGTCGCCGACGGTTCCGAACGCCCCCGCGCTAGGCACCCACACGGCGGTACCGCGACCCGTTTTCTCAAGCGTAGAGCGGAATCGGCCGTCGCTCAGGGTGTGTGCATCACCGGATCGAGCCTCTTTTACCGGTGCACCCGTCCACACTCTTGAAGTGACCGGGCTCACGGCGTAGAAAGTAGGTGCGGACGTTGAGCCGGCCAGGGCAGAGGTAGAAGAGAAGCCTCTGTCACCCCGGGCAACCTCCGTGCGCGGACTCCGGGTACCCACGCGCAGCGCGCCGCGGGAGGCTCGTCGTCTAGGGACTGCGTACCGGGACGCCGGACGCCGAGTCCATGAAGGTACGACCAGAGTTGCACGCTTGGTCGCCCGAGATGTTCCGCGCTTGCAGGCGGCGCCCGCCGGCTTCGGCCGACGGGCGCCGCCAGTGTTTCCAGAGACTTTTTTCCAGAGACTGTTTTCTAAAAACCTGCACTACAACCCCCACGTTCCTGCGCTCGGCCGATGGACAACGCCCAAGCCGGTGAGTAGCTTCCCGATACCGGCGCCGCCAGGTGGACTTCTCACCACCCGCGGCGCACGACACTGGGAGGCCCTTTCGTGACGACCCGACTCGCGCGTACGCGCCCGCGGAGGATCCATGCGCTCGCCGTCCCCCTCGCGGGGCTCCTCGCCATCGCCGGTCTCGGCGCCACCGCCTCGGGCAGCACGCCCGCGAGCTCGATGAACACCAACGCCCTCGACGCCGCCGCCCAGCAGGCGCTCCACGGCCTCAGCCTCGAGGAAAAAGTCGGGCAACTGTTCGTCACCTGGGTGAACGGCAAGTCCGCCGATGAGGTCAACCCCAAGAACCAGACGGATTTCGGCGTCGACACGCCCGCCGAGGTCGTCCGCAAGTACCACCTCGGCGGCGTCATCTACTTCAACAACGACACCCGCGACAACTTCGACACCCCGACCCAGGTCGCGAAGCTCTCCAACGGCCTGCAGCAGGCCGCGATCTCCAGCGGCGCCCACATCCCGCTGCAGATCGGCACCGACCAGGAGGGCGGCACCGTCACCCGGATGGGCGCTCCTGCCACGGAGTTCCCCAACTCCATGGCCATCGCCGCCGGCCGCAGCACCGACAGCGCGACGCAGGCGGCCACGATCATCGGCCACGAACTGCGAGCCGTGGGCATCAACCAGGACTTCGCGCCCGACTCCGACGTGAACTCGAACCCGGCCAACCCGGTGATCGGCGTGCGCTCGTTCGCCGGGCAGCCGGGGCTTGCGAGCCAGTTCGTGACGGCCGAGGTCAAGGGCTACCAGAACTCCGGCCCGGCGTTCGAAACCGTTTCCTCCACGGCAAAACACTTCCCCGGCCACGGCGACGCCGCCACCGACAGCCACACCGGGCTGCCGCGCATCGACCGCACCGAGGACGAGTGGCGCAAGATCGACGTGCCGCCGTTCAAGGCCGCCATCGCCGCGGGCATCGACTCGATCATGAGCGCCCACATCCAGTTCCCGAGCCTCGACCCGTCGGGTGAGCCGGCCACGCTGTCGAAGCCGATCATCACCGGCAAGCTGCGCAACGAGCTGGGTTACGACGGCGTGGTGATCACCGACGCGCTGGAGATGCAGGGCGTCCGCGAGCTCCACAGCGACGCCGAAATCCCCGTGCTGGCACTGAAAGCGGGCATCGACCAGCTGCTCATGCCGGTGCACCTCGACCTCGCGATCAACTCCGTGATCTCCGCCGTGAAGTCCGGCGACCTGCCGATGCAGCGGATCGACCAGAGCGTGCTGCGGGTGCTCAAGCTGAAGCTCAAGCGCGGCATCCTCACCTCGCCGTTCGACAACCCGGCGCTCGTCGCGAAGAAGGTCGGCACTCCGGCGCACCTCGCCACCGCGCAGGGCATCGCGGACCGCTCGCTCACCGCGATCGCCAACGACGCGGGCGTGCTGCCGCTCAAGCAGAAGCCCGCCACCGCGCTCGTCACCGGCTGGGGCGTGGCCAGCACGCAGACGCTCGCCGACCGCCTCACCGCCCACGGCACCAAGGCGACGGCGCTGCAGACCGGGCAGACCCCGTCGGACGACCTCATCGCCCAGGCCGCCGCGGCCGCCGCGAAGACCGACCTCGTCGTGGTTCTCACGAACAACCTCGGCGGATTTCCCTTGCAGAACAAGCTTTTGCAGGCGTTGATGGACACCGGCAAGCCCGTGGTCGCCGTCGCCGCGCAGATCCCGTACGACGCCGGGTACGCCAACCCCGTGCCCACGTGGCTCGCGACCTACGGCTACATCACGCCGTCGCTCGAGGCGCTCGCGAAGGTCGTGCTCGGCGAGACGAAGCCGAGCGGCAAGCTGCCCGTCGACGTCCCCGCGGGCGCCGACGTGAACACCGTCAAGTACCCCTTCGGACACGGGTTGAGCTGGTGAACATCAACCGCAGGAAGTTCCTCGCCGTCCCCGCGCTCGCCGTCCCGGTGCTCGCGGGCGGCTCGGCCGTCGCGCAAGCAACACCGGCAGCGCACCACCAAAAAGTGCTCACCGGCGCCGAACAACTCACCGCCCAGCACTGGCGCCCGCTCACCGGCCGCAAGCTCGGCGTGCTGTCCAACCCGACCGGCGTGCTCGCGAGCGGCGACCACATCGTCGACGACATGGTCGCCGCCGGGGTCCGCCCCGTCGCCGCCTTCGGCCCCGAGCACGGCTTCCGCGGCAGCGCGCAGGCCGGCGGTTCCGAAGGCGACTACACGGATCCGCGCACTGGCATCCCCGTATACGACGCGTACGGCGCCGACGCGGCGAAGCTCGCGACACTGTTCACCAAGGCCGGCCTCGACACCGTCGTGTTCGACATCGCCGACGTCGGCGCCCGCTTCTACACCTATATCTGGTCGCTCTACACGGCGATGGTCGCGGCGGCGAAGGTCGGCGCAGCGTTCGTGGTGCTCGATCGGCCGAACCCGATCGGCGGCCGCCTCGCCGGCCCGGTGCTCGACCCGAAGTTCGCCTCCGGCGTCGGCCGCAAGCCGATCGCGCAGCAGCACGGCATGACCGTCGGCGAGCTGGCGCGGCTGTTCAACACCGAGTTCCTGCCCGGCGAAGGCGTGAAGCCAGTGAAGCTGGACGTCGTCGAGGTCCGCGGCTGGCGGCGAGACATGCTCTTCGCCGAAACCGGTCTCGACTGGGTCATGCCGAGCCCGAACATGCCGACGCCGGACACCGCGATCGTCTACCCCGGCACTTGTCTGTTCGAAGGCACGCTGTTCGCGGAGGGCCGCGGCACCACGCGGCCGTTCGAGATCATCGGCGCGCCGGGGGTCGACTGGCACTGGCGCGACAAGCTCGAAGCGCTCGACCTGCCGGGGGCGCGCTTCCGCGAGACGTATTTCGTCCCCACGTTCAGCAAGTTCGTGAACGAGACCTGCGGCGGCGTGCAGCTCACCGTGACCGATCGAGGAGCGTTCGACGCGATCACCACGGCCGTCGCGATGCTCGTGACCGCGAAGCAGGTCGCGCCGCAAACGTTTGGCTGGCGGCCCGACCACGCCATCGACTTGCTGTCGGGTTCCGACCGGCTGCGCACCATGATCGACGCCGGCGCCGGGGTCGACGAGGTCACCGGCGCCTGGCGCGCCGAGCTCGCCGCGTTCGACCGCAAACGCCGGCCCTACCTGATCTATCGCTGAGGAGAGCGGTCATGCGTGCTAGGAAGGTGCTCGCCGCGACGGTCGTTGTGCTGGTCGCGGCAACGTCGACCGCAGGAGCCGCCGCCATCGCCACCACGACGCAGCACGACCCGCTCGCCGGGCGCTTCGACGTGGTGCGACACGGCTTCGCGGCGCCGTCGACGACGTTGCGAGAAGGCAAGCCGTCCGACGTCGGGCTCGACGCCGGCCCCATCAAGTCCGCCGAGCAGTTCCTGGCGAGCTGGACGCAGCCCGACGCGTCCGGCCACCCGCACTTCTCCGGCGCCGTCGGCCTGCTCGCCCACGACGGCGTGGTCGTCGACCGCTACGCCGTCGGCGGCGCGCTGAGGTACGCCGATGCGGCGGGCACCGAGCTGCCGAAGGACCAGCAGGTCCCGATGCGGAACGACACGATCTTCGACATGGCGTCGGTCTCGAAGCTGTTCACCTCGATCGCCGCGCTGCAGTTGGTGGAGCAGGGCAAACTCGACGTCAACGCACCCGTCGTGCGCTACCTGCCCGAGTTCGGCGTGAACGGCAAGGAAGCCGTGACGATCGAGCAGCTGCTCACGCACACGTCCGGCTTCGACGCCGACCCCGTGCCGTCGCTGTGGCAGGGCTATCCGGACATCCCGTCGCGCCGCAAGGCCGTGCTCGACAGCCCGCTGAAGAACGCGCCAGGCACCACTTATCTCTACTCCGACCTCAACATGCTCACCCTCGGCTTCGTCATCGAGAAGCTCACCGGGCAGACGCTGGACAAGGTGGTGCACGACCGCATCACCGCGCCGCTGGGCATGGTCGACACCGGCTACAACCCGCCCGCGTCGAAGCTGAACCGCGTCGCCGCGACCGAGTACGAGGCCGACCCGCCACGCGGGCTCGTGCGCGGCCAGGTGCACGACGAGAACGCGTGGTCCCTCGGCGGCGTCGCCGGGCACGCCGGCGTGTTCTCCACCGCGAGCGACCTGGCGATCCTCTGCCAGACGATCCTCAACGGCGGCACTTACCGGGGCAAGCGCATCCTGCGGCCGGACACCGTCGAGACGATGCTGACCAACTACAACCAGCGCTTCCCCGACGACGCCCACGGCCTCGGGTTCGAGCTCGACCAGCCCTGGTACATGGGTGCGCTTTCCTCACCGGTCACGGCGGGCCACACCGGATTCACCGGGACGACCCTGGTCATCGATCCGGAATCGCGGTCGTTCGCGTTGTTGCTGACCAACCGAGTGCACCCGAGTCGCAACTGGGGATCCATCAATACGGCCCGCCAGGTCTGGGCCACTTCGCTGGCCCAAGCCATGACGGTGAAGCCCGCGCAGGGCCGCGACGCGTGGTTCGCGGGCCTCGGCGACAAGTCGGCGGCTACGCTGAGTACGCAGCCCTTGACACCGCGATCCGGAGGCCCGTTGCAGGTCTCCTTCTACGCCTTTGTGGATACGGAAGGCCCGACTGATCCACTCCAGCTGGAATCGTCCTCCGACGGCGTTACTTGGCAACCGGTCGCCGTTCGTGCAAACGGAGCAGGCGCACCCCCCGGACAGGTGACGTCGCTCTCAGGTCACGGACACCGTGCCTGGTGGCGCGTGACGGCAGAAGTACCGGCCTCGAGCGTTACGACCCTGCGCTGGCGTTACAACACCGACGCGAGTTACACCGGACGCGGAGTTTCTGTCGACGGTGTGAAAGTCACCGAACGCGGCCGGACAGTTCTCGATGGTGAGCGGAATCCGTCGACACTCACCGCGACCGGGTGGATTTTGAGCGCTCGGTGACCGGGCTGTCGCACAACGCCGAACTGGCCCTCCCACTCAGCGATCCGAAGCCTTTTGCGGGGCGACACTAAGTTGCCAAGTCGTTAGCTTGAGCTCGTTAACAAGGTCGACCTGGTTAGCGACTTTCTGGTCAACGATTAATCGCAAAACGAAGTCCGCAGACACGGACGGGTTGCGATCCTGCCGAAGGATGTGGGTAGCCTTGTCGCAAATGCCAACGGTTAGTAACTTTCCGACGGTGGACGATGCCGATTCCGTAACCATCCCGGCACCGTCCGAGCAAACCCCAGCTCAGACCACTGTGCGTGACGCCGAGGCGAGCCCGCTGGTCCGCATCCGCTCACTGCTGCCCGGGCTCGCCCGCGCCGAGCAGCGCGTGGCGAAGGTCGTGCTGGAAGACCCCGCGTCGGTGGCGCGCCGGAGCATCACCGAGGTCGCCCTCGCCGCCAGCACCAGCGAGACTACGGTCACGCGGTTCTGCAAGGCCGTCGGCGTCGGCGGGTACCCGCAGCTGCGCATCGCGCTGGCCGCGGACACCGCGCGCACCGAAGCCAGAACCACGCGCAACCTCGGCGGCGAGATCGCTCCGGACGACGACCTCGCGGCCGTGATCGGGAAGGTCAGCTTCGCCGACGCGCGCGCCGTCGAGGAGACGGCCGACCAGCTCGACGTCGCGACCATGCAGCGCGTGATCGACCTCGTGGCCGAGGCCGGCCGCGTGGACGTCTATGGCGTGGGCGCGAGCGCGTTCGTGGCCGCCGACCTGCAGCAGAAGCTGCACCGCATCGGCCGCGTGAGCTTCTCGTGGTCCGACACGCACATCATGCTCACCTCGGCCGCGGTGCTCAGCCCCGGCGACGTCGCCATCGGCGTCTCCCACACGGGCGCGACCACCGACACCGTGGAGGCGCTGCGCGTCGCCCGCGAGCACGGCGCGGTCACCGTCGCCGTCACGAACTTCCCGCGTTCGCCGATCACGGAGGTCGCCGACCACGTGCTCACCACGGCCGCACGGGAAACCACCTTCCGTTCCGGGGCCACGGCGAGCCGCATCGCGCAGCTCACCGTGATCGACTGCCTGTTCATCGGGGTCGCGCAGCGGCACATGGACGCCTCCGTCAGCGCGCTGGACGCGACGAGGGACGCGGTCGGCTCGCACCGGCTCGGGGTCAGGCCCGACGGTCGCCGCCGTCCGCGGGAAACCGGTAAGTGAACCGAGAAACGAGGCGCATGATGTCCGTCCCCACGCAGGCGGTACACGTCGATTCGCCGACCGAGCAGCGCAACCCCCGCACGGTGGACATCGACCTGATGTCCACCATGGGGATCCTCAGCGCCATCAACGCCGAGGACCGCCGGGTGCCCGACGCGGTGGCCGCGGTGCTGCCGCAGCTGGCGCGCGCGGTCGACTACGCCGTGGAAGCCCTGCGGGGCGGCGGCCGCGTGCACTACGTCGGGGCGGGCACGTCGGGTCGCCTGGCGACGCTGGACGCGGCCGAGCTCGTGCCGACGTTCAACGTGCCGCCGGACCTGTTCGTCGCGCACCACGCGGGCGGCGAGAAGGCCCTGCGGCAGGCGGTGGAGAACGCCGAGGACAACGACGAGGCCGGCGCGGCCGAGCTCGCTGCCGTGGTGCAGCCGGGCGACTTCGTGCTCGGCCTCGCCGCCTCCGGGCGCACACCGTTCGTGCTCGGCGCGCTCGAGGCGTCAAGCCGCCTCGGCGCGCACACGGGGCTGGTCTCGGCCAACCCGCGCGCGTCGAAGCCGGCCGGCGTCGACGTGCTCATCGCCGTGGCCACCGGCCCGGAGGTGATCGCCGGCTCGACCCGGATGAAGGCGGGCACGGCGCAGAAGCTGATCCTCACGGCGTTCTCCACGGCCACGATGATCAAGCTGGGGAAGACCTACTCGAACCTGATGGTCAGCATGCGGGCCACGAACGCGAAGCTGCGCGGCCGCACGATCCGCATCCTGCAGGAAGCCACGGGCCTGACCATGGCCGACTGCTCCGACGCCCTCACCGAGGCCGGCGGCGACCTCAAGACAGCCCTCGTGCACCTGCTGTCGGGCTCCGACGTCGAACGCTCCGCGGCGGCGCTGGCGGCCAGCGGCGGCCACGTCCGCAAGGCACTCGCCTCGCTGCACTTGCGCGCGGGCTGAGTCTTCGGCCTCGGCTCCGCCGAGGCGTGCGAGATCGCTTCAAGCCGGCTTCTTCCCTCCCGATGTGCTCGGCCCGAGGGGCCGAGCACATCGCTCAGTCCAGAAGCCGGCGCGATCCCGCGTGGTGGTCGGCCAAACGCCAATGACGTAAATCGGGCAAGAGCCCCTCATCTCCTGGTGAGGGGCTCTTTTGTGAACCTGAGCTTATTGCGGTTCACCTGTTCACCTGCCTACTCTCTCAGGTGTTGTCTGCGAGTGAGGGCAGGTCTATGACCGAGGTGACGGAACGGACCCGCGCGAAGCAGCCGCTGTCGCGGCGCGAGTGGGGGTCACTCTCCGGGATGGCGGCGGTGATCCTGCTGCTGAACCTCGTGGGCTGGGGTGTGCTCGTGCTGTTCATCGCGCCGCACCACTACGACCTGGGGGCGTCTGGTGTGTTCGGGATCGGGCTGGGGGTCACGGCGTTCACGCTCGGCATGCGCCACGCGTTCGACGCGGACCACATCGCGGCGATCGACAACACCACGCGCAAGCTGATGGCCGAGGGCCAGCGGCCGCTGTCGGTCGGGTTCTGGTTCTCGCTGGGGCACTCGACGATCGTGTTCGGCCTCTGCCTGCTGCTCTCGCTGGGCGTGCGCGCGGTCGCCGGCCAGCTTCAGGACGATTCGTCGACGCTGCACCAGACCACCGGTCTCATCGGTACCTCTGTCTCGGGCGTTTTCCTTTATTTGATCGCGATCATCAACCTCGTGGCGCTCGTCGGGATCGTCCGGGTTTTCGCGCGGATGCGCCGCGGTGAGCTGGACGAAGCCGCGCTGGAACGCCAACTCGACAAGCGCGGCTTCATGAACCGCCTGCTGCGCGGCGCGACGAAGGCCGTGCGCAAGCCGTGGCACATCTACCCCGTGGGTGTCCTTTTCGGACTCGGCTTCGACACCGCCACGGAGATCGGCCTGCTGGTGCTCGCGGCCGGCGCCGCCGCGTTTGCGCTGCCCTGGTACGCGATCCTCGTGCTGCCCGTGCTCTTCGCCGCGGGCATGAGCCTGTTCGACGCCGCCGACGGCGTGTTCATGAACTTCGCCTACGGCTGGGCGTTTTCGCGGCCCATCCGCAAGATCTACTACAACATCACGGTCACGGCGCTTTCCGTGGCCGTGGCGCTGGTCATCGGCACGATCGAGCTCGTGTCGATTCTCGCCGACCAGCTCGACATCACCCAGGGCCCGCTCGCGGCGATCGCCGACGTGGACCTCGACTACGTCGGGTTCGCGATCGTCGGGCTGTTCATCCTCACCTGGCTGGTCGCGCTCGCCGTGTGGCGGTTCGGGCGCATCGAGGAGAAGTGGTCGGCGCGGCTCACTGACCACTGAG
Organism: Amycolatopsis sp. NPDC005232; assembly: GCF_040607795.1. Lineage (NCBI taxonomy): Bacteria > Bacillati > Actinomycetota > Actinomycetes > Pseudonocardiales > Pseudonocardiaceae > Amycolatopsis > Amycolatopsis sp. NPDC005232. The sequence goes on from NZ_JBEXHL010000004.1 coordinate 418,402, forward strand.
CCGCGCGACGCGCAGCGCGAGCTGGATCTCCAACGCGCGTTCTGGCTCGCGCCAGTCGTCGCCCAGCAGCGCGGAGACGCGATCGAGGCGCTGCACCACGGTGTTCACGTGGACGTGCAGCTCGTCCTTGGCGCGCGCCAGGTTGCCGCCGGCCGCGAAGTACGCGCGCAGCGTGCCGACGAGATCGGTGCCGCGGCGGGAGTCGTAGTCCAGGACCGGGCCGAGCGCGGCCGTGACGTAGGCGGGCAGGTCGGCGTGGCGACCGAGTAGCACGCCGAGGAAGCCCAGCTCGGCCATTGCCGCGCCGTCGCCTTCGCGGCCCAGGGCGAGCAGCGTGCTGACGCAACGAACCGCCTCGGCGTACGCGTGGGCGAGCGCGGCGGGACCCTTCGCGGGGCCGGCGGCACCGACCGTCACCGGACAGTCCACAACGGACTGAAGCTCACGCGCCACCTTGGCCGCCCCGACGCCGTCCGGCGCGAGAGCGACCACCTGTTCCGCGTGCACACCCACCAGGTCGCCGTACCGCGCGCACGCCGATGCGAGGCCACGGCGGGAAATCCCGGGCGCGTGGGCGACGAGCACCACGTGTGGCGCCGACAAGTCGACACCCAGCCGTCGCGCGCGGGCCGTCAACGAGGCCGGGTTGCGCGCGGGTGCCGTCAGCAGGTCCGTGAGCAGCTCGCCACGCACCTCGTCCTCGGCCTGCGCCACGGACCGGCGCAGCATCAGCAGCAACGCCGTGACCACGGCCGCGCGCTCGAACAACCGCCGGTCCGCGCCCGCCAGCTCCGGCCGGCCCGCCAGCGTGAGGCTGCCTAGCAGCTCCTGGCCGGCCCGCACCGCGCACACCCAGGTGTCCGATGTGGACTCCGCGCGCCCGCTGCCGCGTGAAGAAGCCACCGCCGGCGCGTCGAACGACAGCAGCGAGCCCGCCAGCAAGTCCCCCGAAGCGTCGTGGACGGCGATCTCGCCCCGCAGCACGCCCGCCACCTCCGCGGCGACTTCCGGCAGCTCACCGCCCCTGAGCACGAGGTCCATCAGGCGGTCGTGGGCTTCGTCGGCGCGGCGCATGGTCGCGTTCACGGCGTTGAGCTCGGCGGCCGAGCGGCGCGTCTCGTCGAGCAGGTGCGCGCTGTCCAGGGCGATCGCCGCGTGGTTGGCCAGCGAAGACAGCAGCGCGACCTCCGCCGTCGAGAACTCGCGTGGCGCGCGGTCCGACGCGTAGAGCACGCCCAGCACCTTGCCGCCGATGGCCAGCGGCACGCCGAGGATCGCCGTGAGGCCCTCCTCCAGCACGCCGGTGTCGATGGGTGAGGTGTGGCGGAAGCGCGCGTCGGCGAAGTAGTCCGCCGTGGCGTACGGCCGCGCGGTCTGGGCCACGAGCCCGCCGAGCCCCTCGCCCATGCCGAGCACGATCTGCTGGAACAACGCGGAAACCGAGCCGTCCGTGACACGGATGTAGGTCTTGCCGGCGGCCTCGTCGTTCAGGCTCAGGTACGACACGTCGACGCCGAGCAGGGTCCGCGCCCGCCGCACGATCGAGCGCAGCACCGCGTCCGGGTCACGCAGCCGCGCGAGGTCGCTCGCGGTGTCGAACAACGCCGTGAGCTCGGCTTCCCGCCGCTGGTGCTCGGTGAGCGTCTCGCGGACGCGCAGCGCGAGCTCGGTCGCATCGGCGCCGGACTCGCGCGCGGCGTGCGCCAGCTGCTCGCTGCTCGCCCCGGCGGCGAGCAGCTCGAGCAACCGGCGGTAGGGATCCACACAGGTCATGCTGTCACTGAGCGCCGTTCGGCGGGAGCCTCCTCCAGCGATTCACCGCGAGTCTCCCGCGCGGCGAGCAGGGCCAGCACCGACAGCACGCACATCGCGGCGACGTAGACCGAAACCGGCAGCGTCGAGTGGTACGCCTGGAACAGCGCCACGGCGACGAGCGGTGCGATCGCGCCCGCCGCGATGGACGACAGCTGCCCGCCCACCGAAAGGCCCGTGTAGCGCACGCGCGTGGGGAACTGCTCGGCGAAGAACGCCGCCTGCGGTCCGTACATCGCGCCGTGCACCACGAGCCCGATGGTCGCCGCGCCGATCACCGCGCCCGTCGTGCGCAGGTCCAGCAGCCAGAAGAAGCCGAACGCCCACGCGGCCATCCCGACCACGCCGAACAAGTACACCGGCTTGCGGCCGATCTTGTCGGACAGCAAGCCCCACAAGGGAATCGTCACGAAGTGCACGGCTGAGGCGACCAGCACGGCGGTGAGCCCGGTCGCCTTCGGCAGGCCGAGCCCGGTGGTGACGTAGACGAGGATGAACGCCGTGATCACGTAGTACGACACGTTCTCCGCTAGCCGCGCGCCGAACGTCACGACCAGCCCGCGCAGGTGCCCGCGGAACACGTCGACGATCGGCGTGGCTTCCTCCTCCCCTGCCGCGGCCTTCGCGGCGAGGAACACCGGCGACTCCGCGACGGCCAGCCGCACCCACAGCCCGATCGCCACGAGTACGCCCGACAGCAGGAACGGGATGCGCCAGCCCCACGCGTTGAACGTCGCGTCGGACTGCACGGAGGCGAGGATCGCCAGCACCGCCGTGGCCAGCAGGTTCCCGGCCGGCACGCCGGTCTGCGGCCACGACGCCCAGAAGCCGCGCCGGCGGTCGTCGCCGTGCTCGGACACGAGCAGCACCGCGCCGCCCCACTCGCCGCCGAGCGCGAAGCCCTGCACGAGCCGCAGCAGCGTCAGCAGGATCGGGGCGAGGACGCCGACCGCGCCGTACGTGGGCAGCACGCCCATGAGGAACGTCGAGCCGCCCATCATCACCAGGCTCACCACGAGCAGGCGCTTGCGCCCGATGCGGTCGCCGAAGTGGCCGAACACGAGCCCGCCGACGGGTCGCGCGAGGAAACCGACCGCGTAGGTCAGCAGTGCGAGCAGCGTGCCGGTGAGCGGGTCGGCGTTCGGGAAGAACAGCTTGTTGAACACGAGCGCGGCGGCCGAGGTGTAGAGGAAGAAGTCGTACCACTCCACGGTGGTGCCGATCAGGCTCGCGCCGACCACACGCAGCAGGCCGGCCCGGGTTGGTGTTGTCACTGCACACTCCACTTCGTTGTGGGGACGGGGTTTCAGGCGGCCGACCAGCCGCCGTCCAGGGGCAGCGACGCGCCCGTGACGTGCCCGGCGTGCTCGCCGCACAGCCACACCACGAGGTCGGCGACGTCCGCCGGTTCGATGAGCCGTTTGATCGCGGCGCGCCGTAGCAGCACCTGCTCCACGACCTCGTCGGCGTCGAGGCCGTGTTCGGCGGCCTGCGCGTCGATCTGGCCGGTGACGAGCGGCGTGCGGACGTAGCCGGGGTTGACGCAGTTGGACGTCACGCCGTGCTCCGCGCCTTCGAGAGCGGCCACTTTGGACAGTCCCTCGAGGGCGTGTTTCGCCGTTACGTACGCGGCTTTGAACGGGCTGGCGCGCAGGCCGTGCACGCTGGAGACGTTGACGATCCGGCCCCAGCCGCGCGCGTACATCGCCGGCAGCGACCGGCGAATCAGCAGGAACGGCGCCGTCACCATCAGCGCCTGGATCCGCGCGAACTGCTCGGGCGGGAACTCGGGCAGCGCGGCCACGTGCTGGAACCCGGCGTTGTTCACGAGCACGTCCAGCTCGGCGGGCAACGCGTCGATCACCGCGGGGTCGGTGAGGTCACCGACGTGCGCCCAGCCGCCGATCTCGGCCGCGGCCGCTTCGGCACCGCGCGCGTCGAGGTCGACGATGTGCACCTTCGCCCCGGCCGCGGCCAACGCGCGAACGCAGGCGAGCCCGATTCCGCTCGCACCGCCGGTCACGAGGGCGACGCGGCCATCAAGGTCGCCCCGTGAGATGTGACGTACCCCACTGGTCATGGGCTACGAGGTTAGGACTCGCCCACCTCGCCGACCATGTGTCCGGCCACCACAGCTTAGCAAGATCCAGTGTGGCCGGACCACACCCCTAACCGGCGGCAGACGAAATACTCCGCGCCTCCCGAGCTCCCACTTCGAACGCTTCACAGCAGAACAGCAGCCACTCCCGCACCCCGTCCGCCGTCCCCGCCGCGAAGCCCGCAGCCAGCTCGACGTACCGGGGCACGCGCCGGAAGAACGCCACCTCCGGCACGGTCAGGGCCTTCGGGTCCAGGCCCGTCGCGATCATCGACAGGCGCGCCGCCGCGCGGGCGACCACGCCGTCGGCCGAGCCGAACGGGCGCAGGGCCAGCAGCTCGCCGTGCACCACGGCCGTGAGCACCGGCCCGGGCACGGACGTCGCGCCGGTGACGAGCTGGGCCAGCAGCTCCAGGCGCTCGCCTCCGGCACGGGGCCGGCCGAGCGCGTCGGGATCGTCGACGACGTCGGCCGCGGCCAGGACGTGCAGGCGGGCCAGCGCCTGCAGCGGCGCGCGCCGCCAGGTTGGCAGGAGCGGTTCCAGCGACTCGGCCACGCGCAGGGCGCCGGCGAGCAGGGGGTCGGCGACCGCGCCGTCGGCGGGCAGTTCGGGGTTCGCGCCGTCGATGCCGGCGGACGCTCGCGCGGCCCGAACCGAAGCCTCGGCGGCCGTCTCCGCGCCGCCGCGCAGGTTGGCGGGCAGGCGGTGCACGGCGAACACCGCGTCCTGCGCCGCCTTGGCCGCGGCGGCGACGCCGTCGAGCTCCAGCAGCGGCTTGAGCGGGTCGCTCATGCGTCGAGCACCTGCCCGGCGCGCTTGACGACCGGCGGCAGGACCGACCACGGGAAGTTGATCCAGCGGTCGGTGCGGCGCCACACGTACTCGCTGGTGACCGTGGAATGCGGCTTCTCGTAGATCACGGCGCAGCGCACGTCGGCCACGTGGTCGGCGCAGAAGTCGCGCACGAGCTTGAGCGTGGCGCCGGTGTCGGCCACGTCGTCGGCGACGAGCACCCGCTTGTTGCTCAGGTCCACGACGTTCGGCACCGGCGGCAGCATCACCGGCAGGTCGAGGCGCTGGTCGACCCCGGTGTAGAACTCCACGTTCATCACGTGCAGGTTCTTCACGTCCAGCGCGTAGCCCAGCGCGCCGGCGACGAAGAGCCCGCCGCGGGCGATGGAGAGGATGAGGTCGGGCTCGAAGCCGTCGGCGGCGACCTGCTCGGCGAGCTCCCTGCTGGCGGTGCCGAACAACTCCCAGGTGAGCTCTTCCCGCGCCGCGCCGTCTTCAGCCATGCCCATGCCTCTCCTAGGTCGTTCCCGCGAGCATAAGCAACCGGGAAGTGGCCTGGAGAAATGATCGAGAAATGGCTATCGAGCACGACCACTTGACGCCGTAGCTTGGGTTCCGTGAGCGACTGGAACGACCACCCGACCCTGTCCGGCACCCACGTGCGCCTCGAGCCCCTCGGCGCGGACCACGCGAAGGGCCTGTTCGAGGCCGGCCAGGATCCCGCGATCTGGGCCTGGTTGAGCACCCGGCAGTTCGAGACCCCGGCCGACGCCGAGCGGTTCGTCGAGGCCGCCACGGCCGATCCCGACCGCCGCGCGTGGGCGCAGATCGACGTCGCCACCGGCCTCGTCGCCGGCACCACGTCGTACTACCAGGTCGCGGCGAAGCACCGGATCCTGTCGATCGGGCACACCTGGATCGGCGCCCCGTGGCAGCGTACGGCGCTCAACACCGAGGCCAAGTTCCTGTTGCTGCGCAACGCTTTCGAGGCCCTCGGCGCCCAGCGCGTGGCGTGGGAGACCGACAGCCGCAACCTGCGCTCCCAACGGGCCATCGAGCGGCTCGGCGCACTGCGCGAGGGCGTGCTGCGGGCCCACCGGATCCGTCCGGACGGCACTTCGCGCGACACGGTGGTGTACTCGATGACGGAAGCTGAATGGCCCGGCGCACGCGCCCGGCTGCTCGCCCGCCTCGCCTGAGGGCTCGCCCACACGGCTGCATCCTTGTCGTGAGCGGACTAACGTCGCTAGCGTGCCGTGAGCCGCGGGTTCGCACTACAGGAGGCCTTGCACCATGACCGAGCAGTCCCCAGCGCTGGACAACCTGCTCACCGAGAGCCGCACCTTCCCACCGAGCGACGAGTTCGCCGCTCAGGCCAACGCCAAGGCCGACACGTACGAGAAGGCGGACGCGGACCGGGAGCAGTTCTGGGCCGCGCAGGCCGAGCGCCTGAGCTGGGACACGAAGTGGACCCAGGTACTGGACTGGACCAATGCGCCCTTCGCGAAGTGGTTCGTCGGCGGCAAGCTCAACGTCGCCTACAACTGCGTCGACCGGCACGTCGAGTCCGGCCACGGCGACCAGGTCGCCATCCACTGGGTCGGCGAGCCCGGCGACACCCGTGACATCACCTACGCGCAGCTGAAGGACGAGGTCTCCAAGGCCGCCAACGCGCTGACCTCGCTCGGCGTGACCGCCGGCGACGTCGTGGCGATCCAGCTGCAGATGATCCCCGAGGCGATCTTCGCGATGCTCGCGTGCGCCCGCCTCGGCGCGCTGCACAACGTGGTGTTCGGCGGCTTCTCCCCGACCGCGCTGCGCGCCCGCGTGGACGACGCGTCGGCGAAGATCGTGATCACCTCCGACGGCCAGTACCGCCGCGGCAAGGCCGCCGCGATGAAGGCCAATGTGGACGAGGCGCTCGAGGGCGCCGAGACCGTGGAGAAGGTCATCGTGGTCCGCCGCACCGGCAGCGACCTCGCGGGCGAGGTGCCGTGGACCGACGGGCGCGACCTGTGGTGGCACGAGCTCGTCGACGGTCAGTCGGCCGAGCACACGCCCGAGGCGTTCGACAGCGAGCACCCGCTGTTCATCCTCTACACCTCCGGCACCACCGGGCGCCCGAAGGGCATCCTGCACACCTCCGGCGGCTACCTCACGCAGGCCGCGTACACGCACCACAACGTGTTCGACCACAAGCCGGGCGAGGACGTGTACTGGTGCACGGCCGACATCGGCTGGATCACCGGCCACAGCTACATCGTCTACGGGCCGCTGGCCAACCGCGTCACGCAGGTCGTGTACGAAGGCACGCCGAACACCCCGCACGAGGGCCGGCACTGGGAGATCGTGCAGAAGTACAAGGTCTCCATCTACTACACCGCGCCCACGCTGATCCGCACGTTCATGAAGTGGGGCGCGGAGATCCCGGCGAAGTACGACCTCACGTCGCTGCGCGTGCTCGGCAGCGTCGGCGAGCCGATCAACCCCGAGGCGTGGATCTGGTACCGCGAGACCATCGGCGCGAACAAGGCACCGATCGTCGACACGTGGTGGCAGACCGAGACCGGCGGGATCATGATCTCGCCGCTGCCGGGCGTCACGTCCACCAAGCCGGGTTCGGCCCAGCGCGCGCTGCCGGGCATCTCTGCGAAGGTCGTGGACGACCAGGGCAACGAGGTCGGCAAGGGCGGGGGCGGGTACCTGGTGCTCGACAAGCCGTGGCCGGGCATGCTGCGCGGCGTGTGGGGCGACGAGGAGCGCTTCCGCGAGACGTACTGGTCGCGCTTCGCCGCCCAGGGCTTCTACTTCGCCGGCGACGGCGCCAAGTACGACGCCGACGGTGACATCTGGCTGCTCGGCCGCGTCGACGACGTGATGAACGTGTCGGGCCACCGCATCTCGACCACCGAGGTCGAGTCGGCGCTGGTCTCGCACCCGACGGTGGCCGAGGCGGCCGTGGTCGGCGCGACCGACCCGACGACCGGGCAGGGCATCGTGGCGTTCGTGATCCTGCGCGGCAACGCCGTCGATGGTGGTGACGAGGCCGTGCAGGAGCTGCGCAACCACGTCGCGAAGGAGATCGGCCCGATCGCCAAGCCGCGCCAGATCATGGTCGTGCCGGAGCTGCCGAAGACGCGCTCGGGCAAGATCATGCGCCGCCTGCTGCGCGACGTCGCGGAGAACCGGGCGATCGGCGACGTCACGACGCTCGCGGACTCGTCGGTGATGGACCTGATCTCCTCCGGCCTGCAGTCGGGCAAGGAGGAGTAGGCACCGCGGGGTAGGTTCTCCTCGCCCTGCTTCGAAGCGCTCCAATGTGGCGTGGGGGTGGGCCGACACACCCAACCACCCCAAAAGTTGGTTCAGATCAC